>URDQ01000006.1 GCA_900546675.1 uncultured Porphyromonas sp.
AGATGCAAGATTCTCTGACTTCCTCCTTCTGTTGCGGAGAGACTTTTGACACAGCTCCGTTCTCGTCAGAGCGTTGTATGCGATATGGGCGGACACGCAGGTCCGCCCCTACACAAACCACATCAACACGAAAAGTCCAGTCATCAAATGCTGTAATACTAGTATTCGTAGGGACGCTCGGTCTGAGCGTCCGTTGTGTCAAAAGTCACAGCTGGTTCGGGGACGGACGCTCAGACCGAGCGTCCCTACAGCGGGTTACACGTCTCGTCTTCCTATATCTGGGCTCGGTTGAAGGGACATAACAAAAGGAAGGCTCGCCTCATGAGGTCGTGTGGACCTGTGAGGCGAGCCTTCCTTTTCGTTGCTTATATCTATTAGGAAACTACATAGGGTGCTCCTGAGATAATCTTTTCGATAGAGCTGCTATACGAGCTGCTCTGTGAGGCGGTCGTTACTTAGCGGGTGCGGTCTCGGAGACTTTCTCCTCATCGAGCTTCTTGGCGCGGTAGCTGGCGTCAGATCCTGTCTGACGGCTCTGCGCCTCGATCTCGTCATGCTCCTTTTGCGACATTACGAGGAGCTTGTCATACTCGGGTAGACCTGTACCAGCAGGGATGAGGTGACCACAGATGACATTCTCCTTGATGCCCTCGAGCTTGTCTGCCTTGCCCGAAATGGCAGCATCGTTGAGTACCTTAGAGGTCTCCTGGAAGGAAGCTGCCGAGATGAATCCTCTCGTCTGTAGCGCTGCCTTTGTGATACCCTGTAGGATCTGGTTGGTCGTAGCAGGCATCGCATCACGTGCTATAGCGGGCTTGAGATCACGACGCTTGAGGGAGCTATTCTCATCTCGTAGCTTACGGCTCGAGATGATCTGTCCAGGCTTCATAGTGGTGGAGTCACCAGCATCGGTGATTACCTTCATACCCCAGAGCTTGTCGTTCTCCTCAGTAGCATCGTTTTTGTCCACAATCTGCTGTGGCATCAGGAGGGTATCTCCTGGATCGATGACCTGTACCTTGCGCATCATCTGGCGGACGATCACCTCAAAGTGCTTATCATTGATCTTCACACCTTGTAGACGATAGACGTCCTGAACCTCGTTGACGATGTACTCCTGTACGGCCGTGGGGCCCTTGATGGCGAGGATGTCAGCGGGCGTGATAGCGCCCTCGGAGAGGGGCATACCGGCACGTACATAGTCGCCAGGCTGTACGAGGATCTGCTTGGTAAGCGGTACGAAGTACTTACGTATCTCGCCTAGGCGGGAGGTGATAGAGATCTCCTGGTTGCCACGCTTGATGCCACCGAAGTCGATGGTACCATCGATCTCTGCTACAACGGCGGGACTCGATGGATTGCGTGCCTCAAAGAGCTCCTGAACACGAGGTAGACCACCCGTGATATCACCAGCACCTGAGATAGCGCGTGGTGTCTTGGTGATGATGTCGCCCTGAGTGATCATATCGCCATCATCCTTGACTAGGTGCGCACCGACGGGGAGGTTGTACGAGCGAAGCACATTGCCCTGCTCGTCTAGTATCTGAGCCGTCGGGATGAGGTTGTTCTTGACACCTTGCTTGCGGATGATGACCATCTCCTTGTGCGAAGCACTCTCGTCGGTCTCGTACTCGAAGGTGACCTTCTCGACAAGATTCTCGAAGACAAGATGACCTGAGAACTCGGAGACAAGTGCCGTATTGTGTGGGTCGAAGTTGAGCAGCGTATCGTCCTTGCTGACGGTAGCTCCGTTTGCAAAGAAGATGGTGCTGGCATAGGGTACTAGCTCGTGCTGCAGTATGACACCAGTCTTGGGGTCTAGGATGCGCAGCTCGGCAGTACGATTGACCACGATGTGTGCGGGGCGCATATTGCCATCTCGTCCAGCACGCTCTACATCTACGTAGCGTATGTCTGAGTACTCGATGGTACCAGAGAATCGTGCACGTACGGTGGCGTCGGTCTCTTGGTTGCTTGCAGTACCACCAGCGTGGAAGGTTCGTAGCGTCAGCTGTGTACCTGGCTCACCGATGGCTTGCGCAGCGATGACACCGACCACCTCACCGCGCTGTACGAGCTTGTTGGTGGCGAGGTTGCGACCGTAGCACTTGGCGCAGACTCCGTTTTTCGTTTCGCAGGTGAGCACCGAGCGAACCTCGACGGTCTCGATGCCAGCAGCGGTGATGGCAGCTACGGCTGCTTCGTTGATCTCCTCACCAGCACGTACGATGTACTCGCCAGTCTCGGGGTGCTTGATGTCATGGACGGATGTACGACCGAGGATGCGCTCGCCGAGGGTGGCGACGACGGTACTATTCTTCATCACGTCAGCCATCTCGATGCCTCGCAGTGTGCCACAGTCCTCCTCAGAGATGACGACATCGTGCGATACATCGACGAGACGACGTGTCAGATAACCAGCATCTGCCGTCTTAAGTGCGGTATCGGCTAGACCCTTACGAGCACCGTGAGAGGAGATAAAGTACTCTAGCACGGAGAGTCCCTCCTTAAAGTTGGAGAGAATCGGGTTCTCAATGACCTGTCCGCCACCTGAACCACTCTTCTGAGGCTTAGCCATCAGACCACGGATACCAGCGAGCTGACGAATCTGCTCCTTCGAACCACGAGCTCCTGAGTCCATCATCATGAAGATGTTGTTGAAGCCCTCATCGTCCTGAGCTAGCTGCTTCATCAGTGAAGCAGTGATCTTGTTCGACACATTACTCCACGTATCGATGATCTGGTTGTAGCGCTCTGTATTGGTGATAAAGCCCTCGTTGTACTGTGCGAAGATCTCCTCGACACGCTCATTGCCCTCAGCGACGAGTCGCTCCTTGTCCTTAGGAATGACAACGTCTTGCAGACGGAATGAGAGACCACCCTTGAATGCCATATAGTATCCGAGGTTCTTGATCTTGTCTAGGAACTGTGCAGTCTTGGCAAAACCACACACCTTGATCACATTAGAGATGATGGAGCGGAGCGCTCCCTTACCTAGGGTCTCGTTGATGTAGCCGACCTCGGTGGGAACGTTTTCATTGACCATAATACGTCCCATAGAGGTCTCGATGATCTTGCTGACGAGCTGATCGCCCTCGACGACGTTATGGATCAGGACATTGATCGGTGCGTGAATGTCTAGCTTGCCCTCGTTGTATGCAATCCGAGCCTCCTCGACACCATAGAAGGTGAGTCCGCTACCCTTGACCCCCTTGCGGATCTTGGTGATGTAGTAGAGTCCCAAGACCATATCCTGCGAGGGAACGGTGATAGGAGCACCATTGGCGGGGTTGAGGATATTGTGCGAGGCGAGCATAAGTAGCTGAGCCTCTAGGATAGCTTCGTTGCCTAGTGGTAGGTGTACAGCCATCTGGTCACCGTCGAAGTCAGCGTTGAAAGCGGTACAAGCCAAGGGGTGTAGCTGGATAGCCTTGCCCTCGATCATCTTGGGCTGGAAGGCTTGTATACCTAGACGGTGTAGCGTCGGAGCACGGTTGAGCAGTACGGGGTGTCCCTTCATAACGTTCTCTAGAATCTCCCAGATGACGTTGTCACGACGATCTACGATACGCTTAGCGCTCTTGACTGTCTTGACGACACCACGCTCGATGAGCTTGCGAATGATAAAGGGCTTGTAGAGCTCAGCTGCCATATCCTTGGGCAGACCGCACTCATGCATCTGTAGCTCAGGACCGACGACGATGACGGAACGTGCCGAGTAGTCGACACGCTTACCGAGTAGGTTCTGACGGAAGCGACCAGGCTTACCCTTGAGGCTGTCTGATAGAGACTTGAGGGGACGGTTGTTTTCGCCCTTGAAGGCACTAGACTTACGTGAGTTGTCGAGGAGTGAGTCGACAGCCTCCTGGAGCATGCGCTTCTCATTGCGGATGATCACCTCGGGGACGCTCTGCTCTAGAAGTCTCTTGAGACGATTGTTACGCAGTATGACACGACGATAGAGCTCGTTGAGATCGCTTGTTGCAAAGCGCCCACCATCGAGCGGTACGAGTGGACGTAGATCGGGCGGTATGACAGGCACCACCTTGAGGATCATCCACTCGGGGCGGTTGATATCCTTAGAAGCACGGAAGGACTCGACGACGTTGAGTCGCTTGAGTGCGTCTAGACGACGCTGCTGTGAGGTCTCTGTCTGAGCTTTGTTACGGAGCTCGTAGGAGAGACTATCTAGATCTAGGTTGGAGAGCATCTCATAGAGTGCCTCGGCACCGATCTTTGCAACAAACTTGTCAGGGTCACTCTCTGGCAGGTCGTAGTTGTCGGGATGGCTCTGATCGATCTCGTCTAGCTTGGCCTGATACTCCTCCTCGGTAAGGATCGTATTGACCTCTAGATCAGAGACACCGCTCTGCAGTACGATATACTTCTCGTAGTAGATGATCGCCTCAAGATCTTTTGACTTGAGATTGAGCAGCGAGGCGAGCTTGTTAGGTAGACTACGGAAGTACCAAATATGCGCAACGGGTACAGCGAGCTTGATATGTCCTGTACGCTCACGACGCACTTTCTTCTCCGTAACCTCTACACCACAACGGTCGCAGATGGTACCACGGAAGCGTATGCGCTTGAACTTACCACAGTTGCACTCGTAATCTTTGACTGGACCGAAGATTCTCTCGCAAAAGAGTCCGTCACGTACTGGCTTGTATGTTTTATAGTCAAGAGTATTCGGATTCGTAACCTCTCCATGTGATGCCACTAGGATCTCCTCGGGTGATGCCAAGGAGAGCCTAATGGATGAAAAGGTGGTCTTGCTCTTAGGGGCTGTCTTGTATGCCATAACTTAAGTCTGACTATATAGTATGTAAGGATAGGGGAGGGGATTACTCAATATGTACACTGAGGGCTAGACCCTTGAGCTCATTGAGTAGCACGTTGAGAGACTCGGGGAGACCTGGCGTGGGCATATTGTCGCCACGTACGATTGCCTCGTAAGCCTTAGAGCGACCTACGACGTCATCACTCTTGATGGTGAGGATCTCCTGCAGGACGTGTGCCGCACCGAAGGCCTCCAGTGCCCACACCTCCATCTCTCCGAAGCGCTGACCTCCGAAGTTGGACTTACCACCGAGAGGTTGCTGCGTGATCAGTGAGTACGGACCGATCGAGCGGGCGTGCATCTTGTCATCGACCATGTGACCTAGCTTGAGGAAGTAGGTGACACCTACAGTCGCCTCCTGGTCAAAGGGCTCGCCTGTGCCACCATCGTAGAGCTTCATCTGACCTCCTCGTGGTAGACCCGCCTTGTCGGTCCATGCATTGAGGTCATCGAGTGTGGCTCCATCGAAGATGGGAGTCGCAAACTTGACACCTAGCTTCTGCCCAGCCCACGCTAGGACGGCCTCAAAGATCTGTCCTAGGTTCATACGTGAGGGCACACCTAGCGGGTTAAGACAGATGTCTACTGGCGTACCATCTGGTAGGTAAGGCATATCCTCACGACGTACGATCTTGGAGACGATACCCTTGTTACCATGTCGTCCAGCCATCTTATCTCCGACCTGTATCTTACGCTTCTTGGCGATTAGGATCTTAGCAGTCTGGATGATGCCTGAAGGCAACTCATCACCGAGGGTCTCATCGAGCTTGCGCCTATTGACCTCTGCGATCGTGATCTTGTCCTTCTTGATATAGTTAGCGATCGTCTGCTTGACAAGGTCGTTAGTATGTTCGTCATTGGTCCAGTCAGACATTCTCAGATCATTGTAGTCTAGATCAAGGAGCAGAGACTTGGTGATGCGTGTACCAGCCTTGACCTTGACGACTCCGATGTAGTCGACGAAGTCCGTTGCTGTGGTCTTGTGCTTCTTGAGTATGATCTGGAGCTTGGAGACTAGCTCCTCCTTGAGAGCTGCTTGTAGCTTGGAGAGCTCCTCCTCGTAGCGCTGTGTGATCTTGCGCGTAGCTGCTATACCTCCCTTACGATTGGCTCGTGAGTAGAGCTTCGTGTCGATGACTACACCCTTGAGCGAAGGCGAAGCCTTGAGCGAAGCGTCCTTGACATCACCTGCCTTGTCGCCAAAGATGGCTAAGAGTAGCTTCTCCTCAGGGGTGGGGTCGGACTCGCCCTTTGGCGTAATCTTACCTACTAGGATGTCGCCTGGTACAATGCGCGCACCGACACGGACGATACCATTGGCATCGAGGTCTTTGGTAGCCTCCTCACTGACGTTGGGGATGTCTGCCGTGAACTCCTCCATACCACGCTTCGTCTCACGTACGTCGAGCGAGTACTCATCGACATGTACGGAGGTGAAGAGATCCTCTGCGACGACACGCTCGCTGAGTACGATCGCATCCTCGTAGTTGTACCCCTTCCACGGCATGTAAGCGGCCAAGATGTTGCGTCCGAGTGCTAGCTCGCCATCTTGTGTGGAGAAGCCCTCGGTAAGGATTTGCCCCTTGGTAACACGATCTCCCTTTCGGCAGACAGGACTTAGATCTATCGTGGTAGATTGATTGGTCTTGCGATACTTGGGTAGCTTGTAGGTCACCTCTGAAGGCTCAAAGCTGACTAGCTCCTCCTCCTCTGTGCGATCATAGTCGACCACGATCTTGGTGGCATCGACATAGACGACGACACCATCGCCTGTAGCCTCTACCTGGGTACGAGAGTCTGAGACTAGTCTGCGCTCGATACCTGTACCTACGATAGGAGCTTCGGGAGTTAGTAGAGGTACTGCTTGACGCATCATGTTAGATCCCATAAGGGCACGGTTAGCATCGTCGTGCTCGAGGAATGGGATGAGCGAAGCAGCAATCGAAGCAATCTGCGTCGGAGAGACGTCCATCAGGTCTACCTCCTCAGGCTCTACTACGGGGAAGTCTGCACCATAGCGCGCCTTAACACGAGAGCGGATGAAGTGTCCGTCGTCATCTAGGGGAGCGTTACCCTGAGCTACGGTCTTGTCCTCCTCTTCCTCAGCGGTAAAGTAGGCAAGCTCTGAGTCGTCAAAGTCTACGGTACCCTTCTTGACATTACGATAAGGCGTCGTGATGAAGCCTAGTTCGTTGATCTTAGCATAGACGCAAAGCGAGGAGATGAGTCCGATGTTTGGACCCTCAGGTGTCTCGATAGGACAGAGACGACCATAATGAGTGTAGTGTACGTCTCGCACCTCAAAGCCAGCACGATCTCGTGTCAGACCGCCTGGACCAAGTGCCGACAGACGACGCTTGTGCGTGATCTCAGAGAGTGGATTCTGCTGATCCATAAACTGTGAGAGCGCATTGGTCCCAAAGAAGCTATTGACAACCGATGCGATCGTCTTAGAGTTGACTAGATCAACGGGTGTGAAGACCTCGCTGTCACGTACGTTCATACGCTCCTTGACGGTACGAGCCATACGGCTCAGTCCTATACTAAACTGATTGTATAGCTGCTCACCGACGGTTCTGACACGACGATTAGAAAGGTGGTCGATGTCATCGACAGGAGCCTTACCATTGACGAGCTTGATCAGATGACGTATGATCGCAACGATATCCTCAGCCGTGAGGATCTTGACGTCGGGATCTATGTCTAGTCCTAGCTTGCTATTGATCTTGTAGCGCCCTACATCGCCTAGATCATAGCGCTTCTCTGAGAAGAAAATGTTGTTGAAGATCTCCTTGGCACTCTGATCATCGGGTGGTGTAGAGTTGCGTAGGAGGTTGTAGATGAAGTTGTAGGCAGCCTGCTCAGAATTGGCTGAGTCACGCTTGAGCGTGTTGAAGATGATCGAGTAGTCCATGACCTCCTGGTCTGTAGACTCCTGATCGGATGTGGCTAAGTCACGACGTAGTAGGATGGTCTCGATACCATTCTCTAGGATGACCTGAGCATTGTCTTCGTCTAGGATAGCATTTTGCTCTACGAGCGTGTTGTATCGTGCGAAGGTCTCGGTCTCTCCTGTCTCCTCCTCGCTCTCCTCATCGTAATACTTGAGTATGACGGAGGCTGCTAGCTGTCGTCCATAGTTAGCTTGTAGCGACTCTAGCGTGACAGGGATCTCCTCAGCGATGCCAAAGAGGTCGAGGATATCTTTGTCTGTCTCATAGCCGATGGCACGTAGGAGGGTCGTGATGGGGAGCTTCTTCTTACGATCGATGTAAGCGTATAGCTCGTTGTTCGTATCGGTGGCGAACTCAATCCAAGAACCCTTGAATGGGATAATACGAGCCGAGTATAGTCTCGTCCCGTTGTTGTGTAGACTGGATCCAAAGAAGACGCCTGGTGAGCGGTGTAGCTGAGATACGACTACTCTCTCCGCACCATTGATAACAAAGGTCCCCGCAGGTGTCATATAGGGGATAGAACCTAGGAAAACGTCCTGTACGGTGGACTCAAAGTCTTCGTGCTCGGGGTCTTCGCAAGTGAGCTTGAGCTTGGCCCTTAGGGGGACACTATAGGTCAAGCCACGACGCAAGCACTCCTCTATCGAATACTTAGGAGGATCGACGAAGTAGTCTTCAAATAGGAGCTTGAAGTTGTTGCGAGTGTCTTCGATGGGGAAGTTCTCAGAGAAGACTTTAAATAATCCCTCTTTCTTTCTACTCTCGGCAGGAGTATTGAGCTGAAAGAAGTCCTGAAAAGATTTGAGCTGCACCTCCAAGAAGTCAGGGTACTCCATTGGATGAGCAATAGATGCAAAGCTCTTTCTAGTATTAGTTGGTTTGGATGCCATCGTATGCTTCAGAGAGAAATGGTAATTGTAGGGGAGAGGAGCTGCTCTCACAGGGAGAGACGGGGGGAGCAGGTACTCACTAAGAGCTGTGAGCTACTACTCGAGAGTTAGAGCTATAGGTGTCTAGCTCTATAGACTTGTGTCTAAACCTATCTGACAACCCAAGACACCTCCTCAACGTATAGAAAGTGTCACATAGCTTTGTGACACCTTCGTCTGTGAGTGGTGCCTCTAGAGAGCAAAAGATGCGAAAAGGCTAAGAACTCCCCCCATACGTATCAAGGGGGGAATCCTTAACCAATATGACCTGTGTCAGACAGGTGTCAAGCGGGTTTACTTTAGTTCAACCTCAGCACCAGCCTCCTCAAGTGCAGCCTTGAGAGCCTCAGCTGTAGCCTTGTCGACACCCTCCTTGATGTTGGTAGGTGCACCATCGACTAGCTCCTTAGCCTCCTTGAGGCCAAGACCAGCGTGCTCCTTAACAGCCTTAACGACTGCAAGCTTAGCAGCACCAAAGCTCTTGAGTACAACGTCGAAAGAGGTCTTCTCCTCAGCCTCTGCTGCAGCACCAGCTGCAGGACCAGCGACAGCGACAGCTGCAGCTGCTGGCTCGATACCATACTCCTCCTTGAGGAGCTCCTTGAGCTCGCTTACTTCTTTTACTGTGAGATTAACAAGAGTCTCTGCAATAGCCTTTATATCTGCCATGTCTGTATTGATGTTATATTTGTTTCTGATTGAAGTGATTTCTTAGATGTTTATTGCCTCTCGGCTAGGGTATCTAAGACCCCATGGATAGTGCCAGCTGCTGAATCAAGCTGCCCGAGTACGCCCTGGATTGGGCCCTCCAGCATAGCTACAACGTCAGCAATGAGCTCCTCGCGACTCTTGATGTTGACCAGAGTCTCGAGTTGGTCTGCTCCGATGTAAAAGCCCTCCTGGACGTACGCAGCCTTTAGGTCGGGACGTCCGAGTTCCTTATTGTCAGAGCGGAAAGCCTTGATCGCTTTAGCAGGAGCATTAGCAACCTCTGAAAACATGACGGCCGTGTTGCCCTTGAGAGACTCGTAGAGCTCTGCGTAATCGACAGAGTCGATCTCGCTGAGGGCACGACGCATCAGTGTGTTCTTGACTACGACCAGCTTAACGCCACTCTTGTTGCAGAGACGGCGTAGCTCGCTCGTCTTCTCAGCATTGAGTGCCTCAATGTTGGTCAAGTAGAAGTTGGGGTAGCTCTCTATATAAGAGTGTAACTGCTCGATGACAGTTGACTTCGTTTCCTTTTTCATAGAATTGTGTTTCTTAGTTGGTGAGACGTTATTCTACTACGGATACGACTGACTTGGGATCTACCTTGATCCCTGCACTCATTGTTGTAGAGAGGTAGATGCTCTTGATATAGGTTCCCTTAGCAGAGCTCGGCTTTAGGCGTACCACCGTATCGATGAACTCCTTAGCGTTTTCTCTAATTTGCTTAGGTTCGAAAGAGATCTTACCCACTGAGGTATGTATGATACCTGCCTTGTCAACCTTGAAGTCGATCTTACCAGCCTTAACCTCCTTGATTGCAGCACCGAGATCGTTTGTTACGGTACCGCTCTTGGGGTTAGGCATCAGACCACGTGGTCCTAGTACACGACCCAAGGCTCCGATCTTGCCCATGACGCTAGGCATGGTGATGATCACATCAATGTCAGTCCATCCAGACTTAATCTTGTTGATGTACTCATCGAGACCGACGTAGTCAGCCCCAGCCTCTTGCGCCTCTGCCTCCTTGTCAGGAGTACAGAGTGCTAGGACACGTACCTCCTTACCGATACCGTGAGGCAGTGAGACAGTGCCACGCACCATCTGATTAGCCTTGCGAGGATCGACACCCAGACGAATGTCTATGTCTACTGAAGCATCAAACTTCGTGAAGGTAATCTCCTTCAGGAGCTTGGAAGCCTCATCTAGTGAATAGGACTTGCCTGCTTCGACCTTACTCGCTGCTATCTTCTGATTTTTTGTTAGTTTACTCATTTCAGTTGATTGCGATTAGAGATTCTCAGGTTTCGTACCCGTTACACTAATCCCCATACTACGAGCTGTACCAGCGACCATCTTCATAGCCGACTCGACAGCAAAGCAGTTGAGGTCAGACATCTTATCTTCTGCTATAGTCCGAACTTGATCCCAAGTGACTTTAGCGACTTTGATTCGGTTGGGTTCTGCTGAGCCACCCTTAGCCTTACTAGCCTCTAGTAGCTGTACAGCTACGGGAGGTGTCTTGACGATGAAGTCAAAGGACTTGTCAGCATAGTAGGTTATCACGACTGGCAATACCTTACCAGCGCGATCCTGAGTCCTGGCATTAAATTGCTTACAAAACTCCATAATGTTGATACCCTTAGCACCAAGTGCTGGGCCCACAGGAGGCGAGGGGTTAGCGGCCCCTCCTTTGATTTGCAGCTTAAGCTGCCCTGCAACTTCTTTTGCCATTTTGTTATTCGATTATATTATAAACAGATACACACGGAGGTCATCACTGCATCTAGGGTAGTATCCTCGTGGAGCGAGTTGAGGTCTTTAAGTTGGAAGCTAGACCACTTCTCGATGCTATCTGAGGAGTGAACACTACGCCTATGTGAGCAACTATGAGTCGGTATGCTCGATCCGTAACAATCTCCTATTCCTTCTCGACCTGTGTGTAATCAAGCTCCAGTGGAGTCTTCCTTCCGAAGATCTTCACCATCACCTTGAGCTTTCTCTTATCACTCTTGACCTCATCGATTGTTGCTGAGAAGTCAGAGAACGGACCATCGATGATCCGTACAGACTCGCCGACGCTGTACTCAACGTCAAAGCGTCCAGCACCCTCAGCGTCACGATCTGCTTGTCCCAAGAGATCCTGTACTTCTTGCGTACGCAGGGGCTCGGGAGATAGCTGACCATCACTCATACGAGAGTTCAAGAAACCTATTACATTAGGTATCGTACAGAGCGTGTGCTCTGTATCTCCAACGAGTGCAGCCTCCACCAGCACATAGCCAGGCATATAGGGGCGCTCTTTGACCACCTTCTTGCCATTGCGCTGAGAGACCACCTGCTCGGTGGGTACTAGTACACGACGTACGTACGAACCTAAAGTTCCATTGGACTTAGCCGCTTCTATATACTCACAGACTTTCTTTTCCTGTCCGCTGAGGACACGAAGAACGTAAAATCTCATGGGTTGTGAATCTTGACTCATATCTTTAGTTTAGATTAGATTCGATGATAGAATACGGCTGATCCGTTTGTGTCTACTTGATAAAGCCTTTACTAAGTGTAGATAAACGATATCACTGCGGGGGCTTCATAAGCCCAGTCTAGAGTCTGCTATGCTTGTATTGCACGCTCGCTTCTAGACAATATCTATCTACAGAGGCTATATGTCAATGCTCTATACTAGGTGTACAGTCTAGACTAGACCATACACAAACTGCATAAGTTGCTGGAAGATAAAGTCAACGCCAGCGACAAAGATAGCAATAATCACAGAAGCAATCATAACGACCACTGTGCTATTGATCAGTTCGTTACGAGTAGGCCAGCTGACTTTGTGTACCAACTCGTTGTAGCAGTTCTTGGTGTAGGTACCTATACGCTTGAAAAAGTTCATAAGAGCATCTTATAGTTTGCACGGGTTGAGAGGCTCGAACTCCCGACACCAGGTTTTGGAGACCTGTGCTCTACCAACTGAGCTAAACCCGTATGTTAGCATCATCTCGTACACGTCTGACTGCCTAATTAGCGTAGGAACAGTCTTGTGCTGTGTATGAGTCCTGACAAGCAGGACGATCTACTAGAGATGATGACTGTGGAGGTGAAAAACTCCTCGTAACTCCCCCTCCCACTATGAGCATTGCTCCAATGGGAGCGAGTCTATATTTAGTGGGGGAGGGAGTTGAGAGAAGTAAAGTTGCTGTCTAGCCTTCAGGGAGCTCTCGATGAGTCTAAGGCTAAGTCAGCTGAGAGTTATTAGTCCTCTAGAGCTGTGATCTGACCAGCACCGACTGTACGACCGCCCTCGCGGATAGCAAAGCGTAGACCTACGCTACAAGCTACTGGAGAGATGAGCTTAACATCGATGGTGACGTTATCACCAGGCATAACCATCTCTACACCCTCTGGGAGAGTGATCTCGCCCGTTACGTCTAGCGTACGGATGTAGAACTGAGGACGGTACTTGTTGTGGAATGGTGTGTGACGACCACCCTCTTCCTTCTTCAGGATATAGACCTCAGCCTTGAAGTGATCGTGAGGCTTAACCTGACCTGGGTGTGCTAGAACCATACCGCGCTTGATCTCGTCCTTGTCGATACCACGGAGTAGGAGACCTACGTTATCACCAGCCTCACCCTCATCAAGGATCTTGCGGAACATTTCCACGCCCGTTACGACGCTCTTCTTACCCTCAGCGCCTAGACCGATGATCTGAACCTCGTCGTTGACCTTAACGACACCAGTCTCGATACGACCCGTAGCGACAGTACCACGACCTGTGATAGAGAATACGTCCTCTACAGGCATTAGGAAAGGCTTATCGATGTCACGCTCAGGTAGTGGAATCCAAGTATCTACAGCCTCCATAAGCTCCATCACCTTCTCTACCCACTGTGGCTCACCATTGAGCGCACCTAGAGCAGAGCCACGGATGATAGGAGTGTTGTCTCCATCGAAGTTGTAGAAGCTTAGTAGCTCACGCATATCCATCTCTACGAGCTCAAGCATCTCCTCGTCATCAACAAGGTCGCACTTGTTCATAAAGACAACTAGACGAGGTACGTTGACCTGACGTGCTAGTAGGATGTGCTCACGAGTCTGAGGCATAGGACCATCAGTAGCAGCTACTACGATGATAGCACCATCCATCTGAGCAGCACCAGTAACCATGTTCTTGACATAGTCGGCGTGACCCGGGCAGTCTACGTGTGCGTAGTGGCGATTAGCTGTCTCGTACTCAACGTGTGAAGAGTTGATAGTGATACCACGCTCCTTCTCCTCAGGTGCGTTGTCGATAGAGTCAAATGAGCGAGCCTCTGTGAAGCCTGCGTCAGCCAATACCTTGGTAATAGCAGCTGTAAGCGTAGTCTTACCGTGGTCTACGTGACCGATGGTACCAATGTTGACGTGTGGTTTCGTCCTTTGAAAATGTTCTTTAGCCATAACCTTGTTCTTATGTTTGTCTTAATCTTGTTCGTTGCAAAGGCCAACCACCCTCCACAGTCTCATCGATCTGTGTCTTAGGTGCTGCCATATCTAGAGCCGATGCCGGGATTTGAACCCGGGACCTCTTCCTTACCAAGGAAGTGCTCTACCACTGAGCTACATAGGCATATTGTCTGTGGGCAGTGATGGATTCGAACCACCGTAGGCTTGCGCCAGCTGAGTTACAGTCAGCCCCATTTGGCCACTCTGGTAACTGCCCGATTGTGATTTTGTCTGTTTCACCGAGTTACTTTTTCAGACTTGAGAAAGATGAATGGCGTCACAAACTGAGTGCAAATGTACGAACTATTTTGGAAACACCAAAACTTTCGGGCAACTTTCTTTTCAAAAAGTGCGTATCAAGCGTGTGGCGATGCGTAGTAGATAGTGGATAGAGGGGCTTTTCACTAGGTTTGGGTCGATTCTAGTCGCTAGCGACGACCCGCTACTCACTATCTACTACGTACTAAAACTACTTATTTGCTTTAGCGCGATCTATCTGACGCTTGAGCGCATCGATGGCTTCATCGATAGCCTCTTCAAAGGAAGCAGCTCCCTTCTCAGCGTAGTGATCATATCCTGGCACTATGAGGCGGATGGCAGCAATCTTACCTTGGGTAGCGTTCGACTTGTCTAGTCGTAAGGTGACCTCAGCCTTGCTAATAGTGTCGTCGAAGCGTGCAAGACGATCAATCTTCTTTTTTGCAAACTCTTGAAGTGCCTCACTGGCATCAAACTGTAGAGACTGGATGTGTACGTTAATCATAGGTGATACTTGACTTTGTGCTCTAGGGTGAGCGTGATACAATTGTTTGAGCTGCTCGAAGGAGGTGTGAGTGTATCGTGTGGTCGTCTCTAAGTTGCTGTGCCCTAGTAGCTCTTTGATGGAGGTGATCGGAGCTCCAGCATTGAGCATTTCAGTAGCAAAGGAGTGTCTCAGCGTGTGCGCTCCTCTGCGGGGCAATCCTGGCACTACATCGAGTGCTTTGTGTACCACTTGATAGACGTCAGCTCCTGAGAGCGGTCTGCACTTCAAAGTAACAAAAAAATAACGAGACTGACCCACTTTTCGCTCCTTTAATGTGAGATATTTCCTCATTTGCTCCTTGAGAGCCTCTCCGAAGGGGACTATACGCTCCTTGCGCCCCTTACCCACCACACGGAGCGACATAGCTGCGAGGTCGACTTGCTGCGTCTCTAAGCTAGCCACCTCAGCGCGGCGCAGTCCCGTCTGATAGATAGTCTCTATGATGAGTCGATTGCGCACTGCGAGAAAGTCCTCGGGGTCGGTCGAGATCGTCTCTAATGCTTCCTCTACCTGAGCTTGTGTGAGGAAGGAGGGGAGTGTGTGTTCACGCTTGGGACCTCGCAGATAGCGAGTTGGATTATTGTCGATGAGGCCACGTAGCTGGAGATACTTGTAGAAGGACTTGACGGCGCTCAAATTCTTATTGACCGTCGTACTAGTTAGCTCGTCGTCCATTTGCTTCATAATCCAGTTGCGTACGAGGTCACGATCGGCATCACTGGGCTGCCACTCATCGCTTGCCAGCTCTAGGGCGCACTCCATATAGGAGGTGATGGCTGGGCGGTAGGTGGTGAGTGTGAGCGGGGAGGCGTTTCGCTCTAGTCGTAGGTACTCCATAAAGGCCTCCAGCGTTTGTTGTAGCTCTTCGGTTAGTATGATGTGATCCATACGATCGTGGCTAGTCACTTGTGTATAATATGGAGAGCGAAACGCTCAGATTACGTATCTCCACGAGACGTTACAGCAGAGGGAGTGGTCGCCTCTTGCCCTGGCGCATGAAGTAGATCTCGAGGTTGGGGTTTTGCCCACGAAGGCCTTTCACTCGCTCATTGAAGGGATCATACAGGATCTCTATATTGCCCACCCCCTTGATGAGGTTAGAGAAGGTGTTGTAGCGGATTTCGTACTCTCCGATTCGTCTGACACGGTCGGAAAGCATTTCGTACTCTATCTCGCAGGTACCGACACGCTCCAGTCGCTCCGAGAGAAGCTGGTATTTAAACTGGTAGGGTCCGAATTGTATCACGCGGTCGGAGAGAGGTTCGTGCTTCACTTGCCACCCATACGGAAGCTGATAGATCCCCTCGCGATAGGAGTAGGCAGGCTGACCTTTTGAGTCATAGATGATGACATCCTCTAGTATCCCATCACGGAGTACGAAGAGCATCTGCCTGCGCACTATGATGCCGATATGCCGACCTGAGATGCCTGCTCCGACAGCTGTCGGGGGCTCCTGATAGTCATATGGGTTGGGCTGTCTGCTGATGTACTCCCACGTGCCGTTGGGGTAGAGCATCACCTCATCGCCGTTGCTCGTGATGGCGCGCACCTGCGCCATAGTATAGGTTGCTCCTAGGAGTAGGAGGAGCTGTAAGAGTAGGGTCTTTAGGGTAAAGCGTTGCATAGTCGTAGAGACTAGATGATATACGCAAAGGTAGTAAAATAGAGAGAATGGTCTGTGCAAAGATCTTACCATACGAAGTGGAGGGTTAGGAGCTTTTTTGTATCTTTACGGAGCAATCGAAAATCAAGAAAACATTACTATGGCAAATATCAAAGAGTATATAGCGGAGCACGAGAGCCGCTTTCACGAGGATCTATATGGTCTCGTGCGTATCCCATCGATCAGCGCACAAAGCGAGCATAAAGCTGATATGCAGCGTGCCGCCGAGTATCTGCGTGACCACCTGCTCTCACTAGGTGTACAGGAGGCGGAGGTGATGCCCTCGGAGGGTAACCCCATCGTCTTCGGACACTACAAGCAGCCAGGAGCAACGAAGACCATCCTCGTCTACGGTCACTACGACGTAATGCCCGTAGAGCCTCTGGAGCTGTGGAAGAGCCAACCGTTCGAGCCTGAGATACGTGATGGACGCATCTACGCTCGTGGTGCCAACGACGATAAGGGACAAATTATGATCCAGCTCAAAGGCTTTGAGACCGCTAAGGCACTAGGCTTGGTTGGGGTCAATGTGAAGTTTATCTTCGAGGGTGAGGAGGAGATCGGCTCAGGGAGCTTGTCGCCTTTCTGCCGTGAGCATAAGGATCTGCTAGCAGCTGACGTGATCCTCGTCTCTGACACGACGATGCTGAGCGAGGAGACCCCGAGCATCACGGCGGGGCTGCGTGGTCTCGCTTACTGGCAGGTGGAGGTGACGGGTCCCAATAGAGATCTGCACTCAGGTCACTTCGGAGGTGCTGTCGCTAATCCGATCAATGAGCTGTGCAAGATCATTGCTCAGATCGTAGATGACAAGGGACGTATCACGGTGCCAGGCTTCTATGACAAGGTGCTGCCACTCTCCGACGAGGAGCGTGCGATGATTCGCAAGGCGCCTTTCTCCGAGGAGGCTTACTGCCGTGCGCTGGATATTCGAGAGACGCAGGGCGAGGAGGGCTATATCACGCTAGAGCGCAATAGCTGTCGTCCCTCCTTTGACGTGTGTGGTATCTGGGGCGGTTATCAAGGCGAAGGTGCCAAAACGGTGCTACCCTCCAAGGCTTATGCTAAGCTCTCTTGTCGTCTGGTGGCTAATCAGGATCACGAGGAGATCTCTCGCTTGATGAAAGAGTATATCGAGCAGATAGCACCTAAGTCCGTCTATGTGAAGGTGACACCGATGCACGGTGGTGCGGGCTACTACTGTCCGCTAGACCTCCCCGCTTACCAGGCAGCTGCACAGGCGGTCGAGAAGGCTTACGGGGTGGCTCCGCTAGCGATACGCAGTGGTGGTAGTATCCCGATCATTGCCGCCTTTGAGGAGATCCTCGGACTCAAGACGGTACTGATGGGCTTTGGACTAGAGGAGGATGCGATCCACTCGCCCAATGAGAGCTTTTCGGTAGGAGTCTTCCGCAAGGGTGTCGAGGCGGTAGCTGAGTTTTACCGACTATTTAACTAAGCTGCTATGAGTAGTATACTAATTAAAGAGTCGCTCATCGGAGGAGCGACGCAAGACCTCTTGATCGTGGACAATCGTATCGACAAGATCGGTACGGACTTGCTCCCGATCGATGAAGATACGATCATCCTCGATGGCCGTGACAAGGCGGTCGTGCCAGGACTCTGCAATGGACACACACACTGTGCTATGACGCTCTTCAGAGGGTATGGCGATGACCTGCCATTGCAGACTTGGCTGGAGGATTACATCTGGCCCGTGGAGGCACATATGACTGAGGAGGACATCTATGTCGGAGCTTTGCTCGGCTGTGTGGAGATGATCCAGAGTGGTACGACCTGCTTCCTCGATATGTACACAGCACCTGAGGCGACCGCTCGTGCGGTGCTAGAGACAGGCATAAGAGCGAACCTGAGCTATACGCTCTTCGACCGTGGTGATGCGGAGCGGGCGCAGCTAGATCGCGACAACTGCTACCGCTATGAGCAGCTCTTTGCAGAGCTACCTGAGCGGATCGGATGGAGTGTGGGGCCACACGCTATCTATACCGTTTCGGGCGATCAGCTGCACTTTGCCAAGGAGTTTGCCGAGGAGCATGAGATCCCCATTCACCTGCATCTCTCCGAGACAGAGCGTGAGGTGAAGGATTGCATCGCTCAGCATGGCACGACGCCTGTCCGCTATCTGGAGCAGATCGATGCGCTCTCGCCACGCTGCATTATGGCGCACAGCTTATGGCTAGACGATGAGGAGCTAGATATCTTAGCACGTCACGGATGTACGCTAGTGCATAACCCTGCGAGCAATATGAAGCTGGCTAGTGGGGGACGCTTCCGCTATGAGGATATGAAGGAGCGGGGTATCCCTGTGGCTATCGGTACCGACGGATGCTCCTCAAGCAACGACCTAGACATGTACATCGCTATGCGTATGGCTTCGCTCCTAGGCAAGGTGTGGCGCTACGACCCGACAGCGGTCTGCGCTCCCGACATCTACCGCTCGGCAACGGAGGTGGGCTACGCTATGCTGGGACTCAAGGGCGGACGCATCGAGGAGGGCTACCTAGCCGACCTTTGTCTCATAGATCTCCAGGCTCCGAGCATGGTGCCTTGTCACAATCTTACTTCGAATCTCGTCTACGCAGGCTCCTCGACGATCGTCTCGACGACCATCGTGGACGGTGCTATCCTCATGCGTGACCGTGAGATCGTCGGTATGGAGCGCATCATCGAGATGGCACGTCGCACGGCTCACGACTTACTTCACCGTAAGGGGTAAAGACCTATTCACTATCAAACGAACATAGACTATGGACTTTCAAAAATATCAGCAAGCAGCCGACTATATCAAGAGTAAGATATCGGCACAGCCCCGCGTGGGCATCATACTAGGTAGCGGTCTGGGCAATCTAGCCGACGAAATCGCTAACCCAACCGTCATCCCATACAGCGAGATCCCCAACTTCGCACACTCGACCGCTATCGGTCACAAGGGCAACTTCATCTCTGGTACGCTGGGCGGTGTCCCCGTGGTGGCGATGCAGGGACGCTTCCACTACTACGAGGGCTACCCGATGGAGGTGGTCACACTGCCTGTGCGGGTGATGAAGCTCCTCGGCATCGAGATCCTCATTGTCTCCAACGCTGCGGGCGGAATCAACTCGAACTTCCACGTAGGTGACCTGATGATCATTAGGGATCATATCAATATGCTACCCAACCCGCTCATTGGTCCTAATGATGAGAACTTTGGTGTCCGCTTCCCCGATATGACACGTGCCTATGATCGTGAACTGATCGCTCTCGCTGAGACCATTGCTCAGGAGCAAAAGCTAGCACTCCAAAAGGGTGTCTACGTAAGTCTCACAGGGCCCTCGTATGAGACCCCCGCAGAGTATAAGTACTGGCAGACGGTCGGCGCCGATGCGGTCGGTATGAGCACGACACCAGAGGTGATTGTGGCTCGCCATGCGGGTATCCGCGTCTTTGGTATGTCGGTCATCACCAACGAGGGGTGGCACTTCGAGGGAGACTACACGAACGATGGCGACGAGGTGGTCGCTGCCGCCAATGCCGCCTCCAAGCGTATGGGTGGTCTCATCGCAGAGCTGATCTCACGTGCCTAACTCGATAGACGACGAGACGATCGCCTCACAGCTTGCCTCCATACGTGCTGCACTCCGCACACGTATGGACGGCTCTGTGGCGCAGTCGATGCGAGAGTCAGGACTGGACTACCGCTATAACTGGGGCTGGACACGAGGCTACCTCCTAGAGCTTGCTGCGCACTACCAGCCCTCACGAGAGCTTGCAGAGGCGCTTAGAGAGAGTGCCGTGCGGGAGCTGCTGATCCTCTCCACGATGCTCTTCCCCCGTGAGGAGCTTACGGAGCAAGACGTAGAGGCTTTTCTAGAGAAGGCTACCAATGTGGAGCTGCAAGAGCAACTAGCCTTTAACCTCCTAGCGTACGTACCACTGGCTATTCGCTGGGCGGAGGAAGTTGTCTTAAGCAACGCTACTGATGAGTCGAAGCTTTACGTGGCGCTCCTCACCATCGCAAACTATACGAAGCGACAGCCCGACAAGCCTTTGCCAGAGAAACTGACGGAGGCGCTAGAGCCGTATGTCTCCACCGAAGAGCTACCGATGCATTGTCGTCGTGTAGCGTATGACCTGTTGATTACATTAGAAGAGCGCACAGCAAGCAATGATTGACACATACTTTATTACAGAGGTGTCGTGGGAAGTCGCCAATAAGGTGGGCGGCATCTACACCGTCCTCTCGTCACGGGCGGGCGAGATGATGCATCGCCACGGGGCGGAGCAGGTCCTTTTTGTAGGTCCTCGTCTGCGACCGACGGAGGAGATGGTAGACTTTCGTGCGGAGACCTTTTGCATCACCTTGCCGAGTCATATCTCGCTACTAGGGGTGGAGCTGCCGATCACGCAGGGCTACTGGATCACGCCTGGGGGTGAAGCGCAAACGATCCTCGTAGACTATAAGCCACTCGCCACAGTCCGTGATCAGCTCTACTACCTTATGTGGCAGCAGTACGGCATCCAGTCTGACCTTGGCTATGGCGATTACGATGACTCCTGTCTCTTTGCTGTTGCTGCAGCAGCGACACTGCTCGCTGTGACACCGCAGCTCGCTCCGCCTAGTAGTCAGCCGATAGCTATTTATAATGAGTGGATCACCGGTATGGGCTTGCTCTATCATCACCTGCAGCAACCTGACCTGCGCTCGCTCTTTATCACCCACGCTACGACCGTGGGGCGCTCTATCTGTAGCAATGGCAAGGATCTTTACCGCTACTTCACGGGCTACCATGGAGACCAGATGGCGAGCGAACTGAATGTCGAGGCAAAGCATGCGCTAGAGAAGGCAGCTGCCCATACCGCGACCAGCTTTGCGACGGTCAGCGAGGTGACCGCTCTGGAGTGTACACAGCTCTTGGAGCGTACGCCAGTGGTCTTGCCCAATGGCTTCCACGCATTGGCTACAAGCCGACTCAAGTCAAAGGCTCGCCAGCGATTACTAAACGTTGCCAGCGCACTCTATGGCAAGAGCTTTGACCCTGAGAGCACGACGCTAGTCGCTACCTCAGGACGCTACGAGTATCGCAATAAAGGGATCGACCTCATTGCCTCCGCTCTCGAGAGCCTCCTCCAGCAGCAGGCTAAGCTGTCGTCTGACCTGATCCTTTACTTCTTCATCCCTGCGTGGGTTGCTGAGCCTAGAGCTGACCTTGCTTACCAGCTCAGTCATACTGACTCAGAGACTAGCAAAGCCCCGCTGCAGTATCCTTACTTAACGCACTGGCTACACAACCTGCGGGAGGACACCCTCGCTCATCGTCTGGGTGAGCTACTCCGCAGTGGTGCGACAGCGCACCGCATCTATCCGATCTTTGTACCCACCTACCTCGATGGTCACGATGGTATCCTAGACATTCCTTATTATGATCTGCTGAGCGCTCTTGACTTGACACTCTTCCCCTCGTACTATGAACCGTGGGGCTACACGCCACTGGAGAGTATCGCCTATGGCGTGCCGACAGTGACGACCGACTTGTCTGGCTTCGGTCAGGCGATCCTTGAGCTCTATGGCGAGTCCACTACGGAGAGCCTGTGTCACGGTGTGCAGGTTATCCCGCGTCGTGATTACGACGATGCGTCTGTGACGAATGCTCTAGCGATGATCCTAGAGAAAGCTACAAAACGGCTCCCGAAGTCGTACTACACGCAAGCTCGGAAGACCGCCTCTCATGCGCTATGGACGCACTACTACGACTACTATATAGAGGCTTATCGTCAGATGACCACGTTAGGTTAGTTAACCAGCTGCGTGCGACTATCCTGATCGGCGATGGTAGGCTCCATCTCGGAGCGTGGCACCATACTCTGGGCGAGATAGTCGGGACGATTGGCGTAGATGTATAGGACGCTGCCCCCCTTGATAGCATCGATGATAGGACGCGCCAGCGCACGAGGCACTGCGGGGCAACCGTAGCTACGCCCGAGACGACCTTGTCGTATGATCTGATCATTGACATAGGCAGCGCCATGTACGACGATAGCGCGAGCCCGCGCCTGATCATTGTACCCACGCTCTAGTCCATCGAGACGTAGCGAGTAGCCGTTGCTCCCGCTATAAGTCTCATTGGTTAGGTAGAAGCCCAGTGAACTTTGATGTGAGTTAGGTTGGTTGGAAAAAGAGGTGGCATAGTTCTCCCCGCTGCCACGTCCGTGCGCACAGAGCGTAGCATAGAGTAGCTTACCCTGCTCCATATCGATGACAAACATACGCTCCTGTGTCGAGGGTTTGGAAAAGTCCACAATGGTGAGCCGTGAGCGATGCTTGTTTGAGATCTGATTGTACCCCCGCACACCTAGGCTGAAGGCTTCAAACGAGAGTCTCCCCTCTAGTCCCATCTGCTGGTAGAGCTGACTGATCTGCTGTCGCTCAGCTGAGGTGGGTACGACCGTCACACGGTGTCCCGTGGGTGGTATATCCCACAGAGAGACGTCAGACCCCGCTACGTAGCTAGGCACGAGTATCATCAAGAGTATCAACCATCTAAGTGAAGAGCTGTGAGGTGTATGCATATCTAGTAAAAAGCTCATTGTCCTGCCAAAGGTACGAAAATTAGAGATTAGAGGTTAGAGACTAGAGGTTAGAGACTAGAGGTTAGAGATTAGATATCCGATTATTCTGATTCACTCCGATAGCTCCGATCACTCCGACAGCTACTAGTCGCTTCCCTACGTAGGAAATCGAAAAGCGCCACGTGGAGAATTTTTGTTTCCTTGCTGGAGAATCGCAATTATCCACGTGGAAGCGGCTATCGGAGTGGATCGGAGCTGATCAGAGTAATCGGAGCTGTCGGAGCGAATCGGAACTCTAACTTCTAACCTCTAATCTCTAACTTCTAGTCTCTAACCTCTAGTCTCTAACCTCTAATCTCTAACTTCTAGTCTCTAACTTCTAGTCTCTAACCTCTAATCTCTAACCTCTAATCTCTTTTTCTGTATCTTTGTCCCGTATGCTAGGTGTGATTGTCACTAGATGACCACACACCGAGACTAGAGAGCGCCGTATATGCGGTGCCTCAATGCACGAGAAGTGCACTACTATTTAATGTATCAATAACAGATTACTTTATGAATCGAATAACGAACTTACTACTCCTATTCGTCCTCTCGGCGACGGCTCTCGTTGCACAAGACGTGACGAACGGAGTATTACTCTCTTGGGATAATGCTAATGGAGCTATCAAAATACCTGATGGGGTGACTGAGATCGCTGAAAACTGCTTCTACACGCCTGGAGAGGATGATCCTTACGGGTGGGGTTCTATAGACCCTATGAGCAATACCAATATCACTAGCGTAGATCTCAACGGGGTGACAAAGATCGGTGACAACGCCTTCAAGGGTTGCACGGGCATCAAGAGCATCAAGGCTCCTAAGCTAGAGAGCGTGGGCAGTCACAGCTTCGAGGGTTGTACGGCTCTGGAGGCACTCGACCTGCCGATGATTAAGACAATTGGAGAGAAGGCCTTTGAGAATGCAAACGCACTGACTACGCTCTCACTGGGCAAGTCGCTCGAGTCTATCGTGGGCAACCCCTTCCAAAATAGTACCAGCCTCACCTCGCTAACGCTCGAGGAGGGGTGCGCTAACTACCTCGCAGCCGGGGATGCACTCATCTCCCGTGCTGATGGTGTGCTACGCGTACTAGCAGGAGGTGTCCAAAAGGTGACCCTTGGCGAGGAGTGCAAGGCTATCGGCGACAACGCTATCTATGGTTGTGGTGCGCTAGAGCGTCTCGAGCTACCTTACGCTCAGGAGGTCGGTGCAGGAGCTTTTGTCAATTGCACTAAGCTCACTGAGCTTTATCTGCCACGCTTGGAGCGCATCAAGAACAGCTATCTATCTTTCAACGGTGTGGGTTCGCTACGTGTCGTAGACCTGCACTTGAGCAACTCGATCTCTGGTCTAGAGGTGCTTTGGCCTGACAAGGAGACGACAACTGTCTATGTCGCTAGCGAGGCGATCAAGACGGAGCTAGCACAGAAGCTGAAGAAGTGCCAGATCGTCGTCGGTGCTCCCGCAGGGACACAGCAACGCTACAAGGTAACCTACAAGGCTATAGGCGATGGTCAGCTGGAGGCTTGGACGACTGGAGCGCAGAATGTTGAGAATGGTGACACGCTCCTAGAGCACTCTCCTGTTAGCTTTAAGGCGATCCCTAGGGTTGAGCAGCAGATCAAGGAGTGGCGTGTCGATGGAGAGGTCGTGACCGTAGAGGGTGATCCGAAGTTCCCCCAAATCTATGAGGTCAAGGACCTAACAAGTAATCTAAATGTCGAGGTAACCTTTGAGGCTCGTCCACAGGGTGCTGACGTTTACTTCCGTAGTCGTGACCTAGAGATGGGTACACTGACCTGTGCCCTAGATGACGGCACAGAGGTAAAGCATGGTGATCGGGTGCCTATGGGTACGATGCTGAATTTTACCGCTACGCCTAAGGAGGGCTACCGCATCGGAGATTGGTTCGAGCAGATTGAGATAGGAGGCGAGTTTGAGCCGATAGTAGGTCAAAATGGTGAGTCCACCTATCGTTGCGAAGCCCCCGATTCACGAGAGATACAGGTCGACTTTGACCGTTTGGAGGGATACTTTAGAGTGAAGTTTGCCTCTTTCAATGAGAAGACTGGCACGCTCACCGCTACGGCTAACGGTGTCGAGATCAAGACGGGGCAAGCAGTCAAGGCTGGTAGCAAGCTTGTTTTTACGGCACACCCCGCTGAGGGCTACACGGTCGATGAGTGGCAGCTCGATCATGAGACGGTGCCTAACTACCGTGAGCTGACCTATACGATCGAGAGCCTCAAGGCGGATGTCGAGGTGAATATGGTCTGTAGCCCAGCGTCGAGTACAGATAAGAAGCCTGAGATCATCGATGGTGTGCTATACAAGTGGATGGCTGAGGGCGATGCAGTCCTACCTGATGAGGTGATTTACATCGCTCCGCTAGCCTTCGAGGGCGCTAACCAGATGACTTCGCTGACGCTCAATAGCAAGGTCAAGGGCATCGGTGATCGTGCATTCCTCTTCTGCACGGCTATGACGAAGTTTGTCGTGCCAGAGGCTAATGAGTCGTTCTCAACGATAGAGGGTGTCCTCTACAGCAAGGATCAGACGAAGCTCATCGCCTACCCAGCGGGTCTCACGGCAGACAGCTATACGCTAGAGGCTAAGGTCTCTGCGATAGAGCCTGGAGCCTTCCTGACTCCTATGCACTTAAAGGCTGTCGAGGTTGCCTCGGGCAATACGGCGCTCAAGAGTGTCAAGGGAGTACTCTACACGGCAGATGGCTCGAAGTTGCTTTACCTACCTATAGGCAATCAAACGATCGGAATGGAGGGACAGTTGGTCCTGTCAGATGGTCTCAAGGAGATCACGCGCCTCGCCCTCGCTTACAATCCTAGGCTCAAGGAGCTGACGCTCCCGGCATCGCTAGAGCGTATCGATGCGATGGCGCTCACTTACAATGCGGCTATGAAGTCCTTTGCCTGGGCAGAGGGTGTCACGCCTCAGCTTGTCTCGGTCGGTGACTCTGCGTTTTACTATGACCGCTCGCTAGAGAAGGTGCCTTATATGCCTAGTTGCACTTCGTTTGGCAAGGCAGCCTTCGGACTCTCTTCGGCACTTAAGGAGGTACATATCCCAGCTGGCTGCTCGATAGAGGCTAATACGTTTACTGGCTGTCAGATTATGAGTTCCGTCTATGCTTATAGTGTAGAGCCTCCCGTGATCAATGAGGCTACCTTTGGGGATATTTATAGTCCCGAGGAGGCTACGCTCTATGTACAGAAGGGTGCTAAGGAGGCTTACAGCAAGGCTAAGGGGTGGAGTATCTTTGGTAATATAGTTGAGGAGGACAACCTCGCTATCGCTACCGTCGATGCGCTCGACATACAGCTCTATCCGAACCCGACGCAGGAGCTGCTCAACGTGGCTGGCGCAGTCGCTGACAGTGACATACTGCTCTACGATATGACGGGTACGCTCGTTGGTACGGCTCGCACAGACGCTACGGGTAGTGCCGTGGTAGATCTCACCAGCTATCCCGCAGGTACCTACGTGGTACGCATATCTGGTGCTGACCGTCTCGTGGTCAAGCAGTAAGATCCGAGCCGTAGCGTCTGTCGCTTTGATGGCAGGCGCTATAGCTCGAGAGCTTTATCCGAAATGAAAAGGGTGGCGAGTCCCTCACGATTGAGGCACTCGCCACCTTTTTCTCATCATTTAGATGAGTATATGCGTACTTATAGAGCGGAGTGATATGTGCTTTCGCTACTTAAGAGAAAACAAAAGGTTAACTTTGTGGTGTGAAAACTTAGCTGAAACTCTTACGGAGCGAGGCTAGCATAGTGAATAATGAACAACAACAGCAGATGAAACGAGACCTATTACGACTACTTACGATGCTCCCGCTTTGGGTGCTTGCGACTCTCTATGCGACAGCTCAGCAGCCAGATGCAGTAGCTACGTCAGCGACAACGGATCAACCTGACACCCTCACCGTCATACCGCTACAAGTACAGCAGTATAGGGTGATGATGCCGTTTATATCGGATAGTCTCAATGTGCAGGGCAAGGCGTACGACGCTACCGACCTGCTCAAGCCGGTGAACCATATCAAGCTAAGCCAGACGCATGGCACCCTACCCGTCGCAGAGGAGGGTATCGTCACGCTGCGCACACCAGAGGATGCGATCACGACCTATGCCATACGTCTTCGCACGCCTAGCTACGAGCAGGCGACGCTGCAGATTGAGGCGACGGCACCCTTTGTCTTAGCCCTCGATGGTGCTAAGCTCTCGTCTGCTACACAGTACCAAAGCGAGCTAAAGGGTGCTTCACCAGCGTCTCTCACGCTGACACCTGGACGGTCGCACCTGCTGACGCTGCAGTTACTCACCAAGGGCGATGAGCCAGCGCAGTATCGTATGAAGCTTATCCCCGCCAAGGCTAACAGCCAAATAGAACTACGTCACGACGATAAGGAGTACCTGAGCCTAGAGTATATGATGACGGGGCGCAACCTCTACTCAGTCTCGGTGTCGCCTACGGGACGCTACACGCTTCTGACGGAGCGGGAGACGACCGCTCTGAAGAGCAGCTACCGCACCTACCTATACCAAGGCGATAAGCTCCTCTCCACGCTAAGCGAGGAGTACCGCTTCGCCAGCTGGATGCCCAAAGAGGACAAGCTCTACCGCACCGCCACGACAGATGGTGGTCGGCAGTTGCTAACGTTTGACCCTAAGACGCAGGAGGAACGTGTCGTGGCGGAGCAGATCCCCACCGGCTCCTTCTTTATACTCCCTGACGGTAAGCAGTTGCTCTACACCATCGAGGAGGAGGGTCCCGCACGGGGTAAGATCACCGAGCAGGTACTGGGACGCTATGACCGTATGGCAGACTTTCGCAAGCGCACCTTCCTCGCTCTCTACGACCTCGAGAGCGGTCGCTATCAGCCACTCACCTTCGGTCATCGCTCTACCTATCTACATGATGTCAGTCCCGATGCGCGTGAGATCATTTTGAGCACTTCGGAGGATATTACCGAGATCCCCTTCTCTCAGAGCAACTTCTATACGATGAACCTGGAGACACTGGAGGTCAAGCCACTCTTTACCCAGGAGCGCTCTATCTCGTCGATCTCCTATACGTCGCAGCCTTATGTGCTACTCATAGAGGGTGATGCAAATGCTTTCGATGGGATCGGTCGCAACCTGCCTGAGGGGATGATCACCAATACGTACGACGGTCAGCTCTTCCTCTATGACCGCCAGAGCCAGCAGGCGACGCCCCTGACGAAGGAGTTTGACCCCGCCATCAAGCGGGTCAAGGTCAGCACGGTCCGACCCGTCGCTTACTTTACAGCGGAAAACAAAGATCGCATCTCCCTCTACCGCCTCGACCTGACACGCAAGCAGATCGAGCAGGTGGCTACAACGGAAGACCTCGTGCGCTCCTTTGACATCAGCGATGACGCTAGTCTACTCGCATACTATGGGCAGAGTGCGATGAATGCGGATCGCTTCTACACGCTCAGAGGAAAGCGTGAGACGCTCCTCTACGACCTAGCTAAGAGCAAGATGCAGGATCTAGAGCTGGGCAGCGTGAGCGACTGGGTACACACGATGCCCAATGGCGACAAGGTGGAGGGACGATACTACTTGCCGCCTCACTTTGACGCGACGCAGCAGTACCCGATGATCGTCTATTATTATGGAGGTACCTCACCGACGACCCGCTTCTTCGAGGGCTCTTATTCGCTCCCGATGTATGCGGCGCAGGGTTACGTGGTTCTTACGCTCAACCCGAGTGGTACCACCGGCTTCGGACAGGAGTATGCTGCTCGCCACGTTAATGCGTGGGGCAAGGTGACGGCCGACGAGATCGTGGCTGCGACGAAGCAGTTTTGCCAAGAGCATCCCTATGTCAATGCGAAGAAGATCGGCTGTATGGGCGCCAGCTACGGAGGCTTTATGACGCAGTACCTGCAGACCATCACCGACATCTTTGCCGCAGCGATCAGCCATGCGGGTATCAGTGCTATCTCCTCCTACTGGGGTGAGGGTACGTGGGGTATCGGTTACAGTACGGTGGCAAGCTACGACAGCTATCCGTGGAATAACCCTAAGCTCTACACGGAGCAGAGTCCGCTCTTCCACGCTGACAAGATCCACACACCTCTGCTGCTGATCCACGGTACGGACGATACGAACGTCCCCATCGGTGAGAGCATCCAGATGTACAACGCTCTGAAGATCCTGGGTCGTGAAGTCGCCTTTGTCAAGGTACACGGCGAAGACCATATCATCACGGCTCCCGAGAAGAAGATCGAGTGGACGAATACGCTCTTCGCGTGGTTCCAGAAGTGGCTCAAAGATGACCCCACCTGGTGGGATGCTCGCTATCCGGAGGCACACTTATAGTTATTCGGTAAGCGTTTCGGTCGTTTCGGTCATCGCAATATGCGTTTCGGTGGGTGAAGGGTTGTGGGGGCATTTGGCGCTTCCTACCTTTGCGCTAGAGTTGTTGATCTATTGCGATCGGATAGGTCATACGACTCGAAACAGAAACGTATAAGTCTAACGAAACAAACAGAAGAAAGTATGAAACGCAACATCATCGCTATCGTAGCAACCGCCCTGATGGGTATGACAGCCTTCTCAGCTGTCGCACAGACTAATGTATCACTCGACTATGGTGTCAAGGCTGGTCTGAATCTCTCTAGTATGATCCTGAGTGATGACTTCAACGTCCTCGAGACGGAGGTCAAGCCTGGAGCTGACTTCGGAGGGTTTATGAGGATCAATCTGCATGAGAACTTTGCAATCCAGCCTGAGCTAGAGTTCTACTACCGCGGCACTGGTATCAAGGCTGAGGCAGGTCCTGTCTCACTCGAGAATAAGATCAACCAGTGGGGTATGCAGATCCCCGTCTACGCACTGGGTAAGGTAGAGCTAGGCAAGGGTCAGTTTTACGGAGGTGTAGGCCCTTACTTTGGAGTAGGCTTCTCTGCTAAGACAGATGATATCGAGTTCGGTATATTTAAGAAGGATCCGATAGATCTCTATGAGGAGTACAACGACAAGTCTGCTCTCCAGAGATGGGACGTAGGTATCGCTTGCCAGCTAGGCTATGAGTTTGCCAATGGTATCCAGATCAATGCTGGCTACAAGTATGGCTTCATCAACCAGGTGGACGATCTCAAGTCTACAGTCAACGATGTCGCCTCTAAGTTTGGCACCTCTCTCAAGGATGACTCCTACAAGGCTAATGCTAGTGTCTTTACTATAGGCATGGGGTATCGCTTCTAGTGTAAAGAAAGAAATAAGGACCCTATCTCCTTCGCCCTAAAGGGAGAGGGATATAGGGTTTGCTTTTTTTACTACCTTAGCATAGGGATACTCATAGTGGCAAGCCCCCTATATAGAGACAGCATATGACGAGACGCATCATAACGGGTCGTCTGAGACGGCGACAAGGCAAGAACTTCATATTGCTCAGCAATGAGCGCAAGAGCGTGCTACTGGCTACGCTGATCATCAGCTTCTTGCTGGCGTTTGTGATGCTGTCGTCATCGATCTACTACTACAGCTTGCTGGATACGGACCGAGACATTGATCTAGGAGCGATCCTATCGCTGAATTCGATTGCCTCGCTACTGATCAATATGGTCTTCTTCTATCTATTGCTCAGCGTCCAGTCTTGGGCGATCAATAGATACGAGATACGTCAGTATCAGCTCTGGCTGATCTTGCTGGGACTACTCGTGGCGGTGGTTCTGATATCGCCTTACTTGTCGCGACTACAGCGCTGGTGGTTTAGAGATCTCTTTAGCTATCATGCGTATGCTGCGATGCAGTATGTCAAGGACTTGGTGATCCTCGTGGTGACCTTCCTCTTTACTATGACCATCTACTTGATGAAGCAAAATCACCTAGCGGTGGTCGGTATGCAGGAGCTGGACTTTGAGAATCTGCAGAACAGGTATACGGCGCTTAAGAACCAGACGGATCCACACTTCCTCTTTAACTGTCTCAACACGCTCAACGGGCTGATAGGCCGCGACGATGAGCGCGCTAGAGCTTATGTGCAGGAGCTGGCGACAGTCTTCCGGCACACGATGCGAGACAAGGTGGTGGTGCGTCTGTCAGAGGAGCTAGAGTTTGTCCACTCTTATCTTTACCTGATGTGTATCCGCTACTTCGATGGTCTGCGTGTGGAGTGGGATGTGGACAAGCAGTATCTAGACTACTATGTCATACCATCGGGACTACAGATCCTAGTGGAGAATGCGATCAAGCACAATATAGCTAGTGCCAAGGTGCCACTGACTATCTACATCCGCACGATAGATAATCAGATCGTGGTGGACAATAAGATCCAGCTGCGTGAGGATAGTAAGTCGGGTAGCACGGGCGTCGGTCTGGACAATCTGATGGAGCAGTATCGCTTGCTCTTTGGCAAGGATATAGATATCGTCTCTAAGGATGGACACTTTACCGTCTCACTGCCTCTGATCCGAAGCTTAGAAGAAGTCGAACCCAAAGCCAAATCACTGATATGAGAGTAATAATCGTAGAGGATGAGTACTTTACCGCCTCCGGGCTGCAAGCACTCCTCACTGAGATAGACCCTGACATAGAGGTGCTGACCATACTGCAGAGTGTATCTGAGTGTGTCGAGTGGTTTGGTAGCCATCCGGAACCTGATCTGGCTTTTATGGACATTCACCTGGCAGATGGTCCCGTCTTCTCACTCTTTGAGCGGATTGAGGTCACCTGTCCGATCATCTTCACGACAGCTTATGAGGAGTATGCGCTGAAGGCATTTGAGGTCAACAGTATCGACTACCTCCTCAAGCCAATCAAGGAGACGGATCTCCAGAGAGCTCTAGACAAGGTGAAGCGGTTTAGCCATACAGAGCAGAAGGTAGACAACCAAGCTCTAATGGCTAAGATGATGCAGGCGCTCAATGAGTCGCAGATGAGCTACAAGAGCCACTTCCTGATCCCGTGGAGAGACAAGCTGATCCCTATATCGGTGGACAAGATCGCCTATATACGCGCAGATAGTAAAGCTGCGATCGTGGTAACGATGGACAAGAAGGAGCACTTTGTCGACCTCTCATTAGAGAAGATGGCGCAGGAACTCAATCCGAGGCGTTTCTTCCGAGCCAATAGACAGTACATCGTGGCACATAGTGCGATACAAAGTATGTCGACGTGGTTCGGGGGCAAGCTGACAGTGACACTTGACATCGAGACCCCAGAGAAGATCGTAGTAAGCAAAGCGAAAAACAAAGAGTTTAAGGAGTGGTATCAGGGAGCTTACGATCCCGATATCTAGTGATGTCGTAACAAATAGACATTAGCAAATCATGAGATATAGATTTAATGGGAGGAGTTTTCTTCTCCTAGGCACGGCTCTTGTCTTCACGATAGGGTGGAGTGCCGAGGCGTATGCCCAAGAGCAAGCGCAAGCGCCGATGTCATTAGAGCAGTGTAGAGACCTTGCTCTAGAGCACAACAAGCAGATACAGATGGCTCAGGCCGATGCCGTGGCCTCTGACTACTTAGTCCAGTCGGCCAAGACAAAGTATCTACCTCGCATCGACTTCGCTGGGGCTTGGATCAATCCAGGAGATAGAGCCTTGCGCCCATTTGCGATCGACTTCAACATACCAGGCGTGACACCGCCAGGACTATCCATCCCGCTAGACTTCATCAGCGTAGCTCCTAAGGAGATCTATACGGGTGGCTTCACCTTACGTCAGCCGATATTTATGGGCGGTAAGATCGTCGAGGCTAATAAGATGGCGCGCTACACCTCCGACCTAGCACATGAGAAGGTCAAGATGAAGGAGGCCGACGTCCTAGCCACTGTCGATGAGGCATATTGGCGTGTCATCTCTGTACAGGAGAAGGTGCGCCTAGCTCAGACCTACAAGTCGCTCCTCGATCACCTCGTGCAGGACTTGGAGAATGTCTACGCCGAGGGTATGACGACTAGAAACGAAGTCCTAAAGGTGCAGGTCAAGCAAAACGAAGCGGAGCTCACACTCGTCAAGGCGCAAAACGGCCTCCAGCTCTCCAAGATGCTACTGGGTCAGATCATTGGCCTAGAGGCTGAGCAGATCGAGCTAGATAGTGAGATCATTAGTGAGGAGCAACTGAGCAGCCGATTCTTGGCACTCGAGAGTAGCAATGCTGAGCGGGCTGAGATCGTCATGCTACGTAGCAAGCTCGCACTCACGGAGTCGGCGAGGCGGATGGTCAAGTCACAGTTCCTCCCCAACGTCTTCCTTACCGCTGGGTACAACTGGGTAGAGCCAAACATCTACAAGGGTAGCCAAAACAATCTCGGTGGAGACTGGATGGTAGGCATCGGTGTACAGGTACCCATCCTCACGTGGGGAGATAGGATACACCAGGTACACATAGCCGACCAAGAGGTAGCCAAGGCGGAGCTCGAGCTACAAGACGCTCAGGAGATGATCACCCTGCAGGTACAGCAGAATAGATTTAAGTATGCCGAGGCGCTCAAGAAGATGGAGCTAACGAAGCTCTCGAAGGAGCAGGCCGAAGAGAATCTCCGCATTACCAAAAACAACCTCCTAGAGGGGATGAATAACGTTCGAGACATCCTCGAGGCGCAGACTATGTGGGAGAAGGCTGCCTCCGAAGATATCGACGCCCGCGTAGAGGCAGCCGTGACACTCTCTGAGCTAGAGAAGACCACAGGTGCTCTCTATCAGTATGCGACCGAGCATACGAAGGCCAAAGAGGAGAAATAGATAGAAGAGTAGAACTAGAAAAATTACATCACAATATGCATACTAAAGAACTTAAGAGCTACTTGCTCCCAACGATATTGCTCCTGCTAACCTTAGGCACCACGACTGCCTGCAACAAGCAAGGAGATCAGGATCAGGAGTCCGAAACGGACAAAGTGGTCCCCGTAACCATCGCACAGGCTAAAGAGATGACCTTTACGCCTAGCATTCGCTTCTCAGGTACGGCCGAAGCCTCCAAGACTGCCAATCTAGGCACTGCACTACCCGGTAAGGTAGAGCGCATACGCTACAGCAAGGGAAGCTTTGTCCCCAAGGGGGCAGTCATCGTAGAGATGTCGGACGAGATGCTCCTACAAGCACAGGTCGAGAACGAAGCGATCAAGCGCGACTTCGACCGTGTCACACGTCTGAGAGAGAAGGAGAGCATCAGCCAGATGGACTACGACCATGTCAAGGCTAAGTACGACGCCTCTGTCGCTAAAGTCTCGATGCTCAAGAAGAATACTTCCATCACGGCACCCTTTAGCGGAGTCATCACGGAGATTATGATCAACGAGGGTGAGACCTACGCTTTCACCCCCAGCCTCAGCAGTGATCTCAAGCTCGAGAGCGGGATCATCGAGCTACGTCAGATCAACCCGCTCAAAGCGACCATCGAGGTCAATGAGAAGGATCTGAGCTATATCGATAAGGGGCAGCAAGCCACGATCATCTTCGATGCTTATCCCGAAGAACCCGCTACGGGCAAGATCTCTTACATCTCTCCCGTCCTCTCATCGATGACACGCACCGCCTCTGTAGAGGTCAATATCCCCAACAGCAACAACCAGCTCAAGCCTGGTATGTACTGCAATGTCTCTATTGCGCTACCCGACCGCGAGGGACTATTTGTACCCCTCAATGCGATCTATCGTCTAGCAGGTACGGCTGAGGAGTATGTCTTCAAGCTCAACGAAGATGGGACGACCGTGAGCCGCATCGCCGTAAAGCGTGGCGAGATCAAGGACGGCTGGGTCTACATAGACGGCAATGATATCAAGAGCGGTGACACCATCATAGTAGATGGCAAGAACAAGCTCAGCGATGGCTCTAAGGTGAACGTTGTGAAGAAGTAAGCCTATGAAACTTCCTGAATTTGGTGTAAAACGACCCATTGCGGCGGCGATGATCTTCGTCGCCATACTGGTCATCGGTGTCTTCTCGCTGACGAAGCTACCGCTAGACTTGATGCCGAACATGGAGTTCCCCTCCCTGACGGTCATCACGGTTTACCCAGGAGCCTCAGCGATAGAGGTCGAAGAGCAGGTCTCCAAGCCTCTGGAGGCGGTACTCTCCTCGGCGGAGAACCTCGTCGAGATCAAGTCTATCTCTAAGGAGAACGTATCCTTCATACAGCTCCGATACGAGTGGGAGGAGGATATTACGGCTGCGGCAAACAATGCTCGAGACCTCCTCGAGCTGGTCAAGTCCCGTATGCCGTCGCAAGCTTATACGCCGATCATCTACAAGATCAACTCCACCATGATGCCTATCCTCGGCTACGCAGTCAATGCAGACGAGAACTACAATGGTCTAGAGGATATCGTAGAGGATCAGATCGCCTCAGCTCTGAGGAAGGTCGACGGCGTCGGTACGGTCATCTATCTAGGACAGCCTCAGCGTGAGATACGTGTCGAGATAGACCCTACGAGGATGCAGGCCTATGGCATGTCGGTGGCGCAGCTGTCGATGATGCTCAAGGCAAACAACGTCAACGTCCCCTCCGGCTTTGTCACAGAGGGTGCCTACGACTTCTCCGTGCGTATGCCTGGCAAGTACGAGAGTGTCGAGGAACTGGAGAATACCGTCATCAAGGCGGTCAATGGTAAGGTAGTACGTATCAAAGATGTCGCTACCGTACGAGATACCTTTAAGGAGACCGATTCCTCTGCCTCTAACCATATAGGCAAGGGTATTGCCCTGCTCGTACAGAAGCAGTCTGGAGCCAATACGGTCGATGTGGTCGACGCAGTACGTGCTGAGATCACTGAGATACAGAAGGATCTACCCTCAGATGTACAGATCTTTGAGGTGATAGGATCGGATGAGCTAGTTACCTCATCGATCAACAACCTGAGCTCGTCGATCTGGTATGCTCTGCTCTTCGTGACCCTAGTCGTCTTGCTCTTCCTACGAGAGTGGAAGTCCAGTCTCATCGTCTTCCTGACGATGCCCGTGTCGCTTATCTCAGCCTTTATCGTTATGGGGCTGCTCGGCTACACGATCAATATCTTCTCACTCGTGGCACTCGTGATCGCTATCGGTATGGTGGTGGACAACGCCATCGTCGTACTCGAAAACATCACACAGCACATCGAGCGAGGCGCTATGCCCAAGCAAGCTGCCATATTTGGAGCTTCGGAGATGGGACTAGCCATTGCAGCCTCGACGCTGACCACGATTGTGGTGTTCCTCCCGCTCGTCTTTATGGGTGGTATCGTCGGTGTGATGTTTAAGCAGCTAGCCGTCCTGACGGTGACCTGTATGATCATCTCCCTCTTTACCGCACTGGCACTGACGCCGATGCTCTCGAGCGTCTTGCTCAAGCCCGCACCTCGCAATGGCGAGGGCAAGAAGCACGGCAAGCTCTACAACTGGAGCGAGCGTATGTTCCAAAGCATCGAGCGTGTCTATCGCAACTTCCTCGGGTGGGCAGTCTTTCACAAAGGCATCACCCTCGTGTCAGCGCTCGTGATCTTTGCCATAGTACTTCTCTTAGGTAAGGCGGTCGGTACGGACTATATCCCCGACATCGATGCGGGCTCTATCTCCGTCCAGTTTGAGACTGAGCAGGGTACCTCCCATGCACTCACAGAGCAGGTAGGTAATCAGATCGTAGAGCTACTGCAGGAGCAAGTCCCTGAGATCACGGAGGGCGGTATAGCCAGCATCTCGGGACAGACGGAAGATGGTGCCCTCACGGCCGTCGGCTTTAAGGAGGGTAAGAATATCGGTACGATCTTCTGCCACCTCAAGCCCGTCGATGAGCGTAAGCGTAGCAGTCAGCAGATAGCAGACGATATACGTCCGCTGATTGAGGCGATCCCTGAGATTGAGAAGGTGACCGTATCTGGTGGTAGTGCCATGGCGACAGCCCTGACCGGTAATAGAGCACCGATAGAGTTTGTCGTCTATGGCAAGAACCTAGACGAGATGAATGAGATCGCCTTTGAGATCGAGCGCAAGGCGAAGGAGCATCCTGAGTTTACCAATGTCGAGGCGCTTGTCTCGGCAGGCAATCGTGAGGTACACATCCTCGTGGACAAGGACAAAGCCTCTCAGATGGCTCTCAATCCTGGCGTGATCGGCTTGCAGGTACGTGAGAACCTCTATGGAGCTAAGGCGGGTGCCTATACCGAGGATGGTACCGACTACGATATACGCATACAGTATGCACCAGACTATCGTAACTCGATCAGCAAGCTGCGCGAGATGCAGGTGACCAACCTCCTGGGACAGCAGGTGCCACTCATTGCCGTGGCTGATATTCAGGAGAAGGAGGGCCCCGTACAGATCGAGCGACTCACCCAGCAGCGCTATGTCAAGGTCACAAGCAACCTCAACGGCGTCTCGCTAGGTGATGGAGCTAAGATTGCCGAGCAGATCATCGACGACCTCGAGACACCACAAGGAGTGACCGTCTCACTAGGTGGTCAGGTGGAGGATCAGGGAGATACCTTCTCTTCGCTTAGACTCATCTTTTTGATTGGTCTGCTCCTAGTCTTTATGGTGATGGCTGCTCAGTTTGAGTCACTGCTCGATCCCTTTATCATCCTCTTTGCGATACCCTTTACCCTCGTAGGCGTTATCTTAGCCTTTCTCATTACCGGTACCACGCTCAGTGTCGTGACCTTCATCGGTCTCATCATGCTAGTCGGTATCGTGGTGAACAATGGTATCGTCCTCGTGGACTACAGCAATATGCTCGTACGCCGTGGCTATACGATACGAGATGCGGTGATGGAGTCTGGTCGCTCACGCTTGCGCCCTGTCTTGATGACCTCTATGACCACCATACTCGGTATGCTACCTATGGCACTCAGTAGAGGTATGGGCCGGGAGCTCTACGCACCGCTAGGCATCACCATCATCGGAGGTCTCCTGATCTCTATGCTCGTGACGCTCATCTTGGTGCCCACAGCCTATGCCGCTGTACACCAGCGCAAGCTCAATAGAGAGCGCAAAGTAACTAGATTGAGGAAACATATTGAGAATAACTAAGTATGAGATTTATATATATCACCTGCAATGTCAGTATGCAGGAGCAGATGGAGTCGCTCCTGCGGGAGCTGGAGATAAGCGTCTATCAGGTCATCCCGAAGGCACTCGCTGAGAGCAACTTCGACATCCCGCACAAGGATACCGCCGTATGGCCAGGCTTCAACACATGCCTGCTGGTGCAGGAGGCAGACGTCACCAAGAGTGATGCCCTCCTGGAGCGGATCCGCGAGATGAATGCTCAGGCATACAACAACAGCGAGCTCGTCGCTGCATACCTTTGGTCTGTCGATGACCACGTAGCGCCCGAGCCCATCACGCCCGTGCAGGAGCGTGACCCATTAAGTGGAGCGTAAGGCTACATTTAGTATGTGATTGGAGAGGATGCGTCAGAGTCGTTTGTACTCTGGCGCATTCTTGTGTGTATACCTCTGGAGACTGTTGTAAAAGTCAACAGTCTCCTCTGAGCAGTGCGCTTCAATAGTCCCTAGACAAAAGCAATCCGCTCATACCTAGAACGGGCTACTCGGGAGTTTTTTAGGATTAGGGGTAGAGCTTTAGTCCTCTCCAGTAAATGTCTCGGAGGTCTCACCCGTTGCCGAGGAGACATCTTTCATCTGGAGCGTTAGACCGACTGTCTTGAAGAGGATCTTGAGGTCTAGTGCCAAGGAGAGGTGACGTACATACCATGCGTCATACTTAAAGCGATGCTGGTAACTCAGCTTGTTGCGACCATTGATCTGCGCTAAGCCTGTGATGCCAGGGCGCACCTCATAGCGCACGCGTTGTTCCGGAGTGATCTCTATCGCATCGCCCTCGATAGAGACACTGATGATCTCCACCTTCCTGCGCTTCGTAGGGATCTGACGGTAAGTAGCTAGGAAGGGGCGAGGACCCACGAGACTCATATCACCCCGTAGTACATTCCACAGCTGTGGAAGTTCGTCGATGGAAGTCTTGCGGATAAATCGCCCCATAGCGGTCAGTCGCTTCGCATCGGGGAGCAGGTTGCCCGCAGCGTCTCGCTCATCGGTCATCGACTTGAACTTGTACATATTAAAGAGTCGCTCACCTCGTCCAGGTCTTGCTTGGGAAAAGAAAATCCCCGCCCCCTTATTGGCAAAGGACATCACCACAATCACCACGAGAAGCAGTGGAGACAGGATGATGAGTCCTAGCAAGGAGCAGATGATATCTAGAAGTCGCTTGATATAGTTACGATACATACCAGTCTATGCTACAGGGGGAAGTATGTGAGCAATCAAGCCGAAGAGCCAAGGTGCGTGGTGTGCTATGCAGATGAGCGGAGCACCCTTACGACCCGCATAACGCATGAGGAGCTTGTGGTCTTCCGACTGCTCCATACGCCGCGTGTACGCTTTGAGTTCGGAAACCTTGCCATAGCGAGCGACCATGCGTAGGCCTGCTCGGTAGAAGTCTGAGGCTAGCGTCAAGTAGACCGAGTCTAGATCTTTTATCTCCTTGGCGCACTCGAGCAATCTAAAGGAGCCCTCTAGGCGGGAGATGCCTCGGAGATGGAGTGTGTTGGGATTGTGAATTGTAGACTCTGCTCTCTGGTAGTAGTAATAAGCTACGATAGGGACGAGGAGTACTTGCTCGGCAAAGGCTGTGTAGTGCCAGTAGAAGAGCGCATCCTCATGGAGCAGCCCCTCCATAAATCGAGCCTGATGCTTCTCCAGCATAGTGCGTCGCCACAGAAAGGGACAGACACTGCCCGATAAGTTGTGCTGTGTCAAGAGTACTCTCCCGTCGGTACACTGGAGTTGATCAAAGTCATGTGCCGAGCTGTCCAACCACTCAGAGGGGACCTCTTCCTCTTCGCTGCGATTGCGTACGCCAAAGCAGAGTATATCGTACGACTCCTCCGCAACGAGCGAGAGAAGGTAATCAGCGGCAACACTATCGACCCAGTCGTCGGCATCGACAAACCATACGTAAGCTCCCTGAGCCACCTCCAAGCCTTTATTGCGAGCTGCGGACTGCCCTTGATTGGTCTGGGTGATGACCCTGATGGTCTGCTCTGGGTGCTGCGCTTGGTAGTCGGTCACCACCTCCAGTGTCTCATCTTGACTCCCATCGTTGATCACGATGATCTCCAGCGCTGTCGTAGCATCAGGGATCGTGACGAGAGAGTCTAAGCAACGAACGATGGTCTTCGCGCCATTATATACAGGTATGATGACAGAGAGAGGTAGTTCTACACTCATAGCTTCGCATCCTTAGGAATATAGCGCGCATTGACCTCTTTGCGCTCAGCATCGCACCACCAGCCCCACTTGTTGAAGTACTTGATCATCGAGGAGATGTGGTGACATAGGAGCTTAGCATCGTGATAAGAGCCTCGGCTGTGGACATGTGTGATCTTAGCCTCGGGATGACAGATCGTCTTAGAGATCTGCCCGATGCGTCTAGAGAGATCGATATCCTCGACATACATAAAGAAGCGCTCGTCGAAGCCCCCCACACGCTCCAATATTGCCATACGTGTAAACATAAAGCAACCTGACAGATAGGGCACCTCTACTGGCTCGCTGTAGTCTAGCCAATGCATCTCGTAGCGCCTATTGATCTTGTCGCGTACCCACTGACTGCAAGAGAAGCGGCGCAAGAGCACATCCCACGGTCTAGGTAGGAGCTTGCAGAGCTGCTGCGGACGACCATCGGGGTAGGAGACAAAAGGCGATACGAGTCCTACCTCCTCGTGTGCCTCCATATAGGAAGTCAAGGTGTCTAGTACTGTCTCGCCAAAGCGCACATCGGGATTGATGATCACATGGTATCGTGCTCCCTGGTCGTGGGCTAGGCGTATGGCTATGTTGTGAGCCTTGCCAAAGCCTAGGTTGCTCGGCTGATGCTCATAGTAGATACGTCCCTTGCCTATGGGCAGGTCTGCTAGGAAGCGTAGCGCATCTGTGGGCGAATTGTCAATCAAGTAGAGATGCTTGTCGGTCTCCACCTGAGGCTGAGAGGGCATTCGAAAGAAGTCCTCAATAATCTGCTCCACAAAGAAGGCATTGCTCTTGTAGAGTACTATAGAGCCAGTTGTTAGCACCTAATTATTATCTACGCTAGTTATGAGTTATCCAAGATACTTACGCAGGAGTTGCTGGTAGATGCGGTGGTACTGTAGTGCCATACGCTGACGGCCATACAGACGACCCATCTCCAGAGCCTCTTGTCTATCAAACGCTACAGAGGGTGCTTTTAGTATACAATCGGCACATTGAGATACATTCCCTAAGTCAAATCGTAGAGCAGCCATCTGTGGTACAGATTCCAAAATCTCGCCAAAGATAGGCAAATTCGAGTGAATAGCTACGCAGCCCGATGCGACGCCCTCTATGACATTGAGCGGTAAGCCCTCAGCATGACTGGCCGTGATTAGGGCATCTGAAGCGCCTAGATAGTCCGCTACACGATCGGTAAAGCCGACAAACTGCACCTGCTCACCCAGAGGCTTCGCTAGCTGCTTACAGCGTCGCTCTAGAGGACCCTTGCCGAGGATCAGGAGGCGTAAGTCACTCGGTAGCTGGTGCCGTCTCTTTAGTCGGCGCAAGGCGCGTAGGATGAGCTCAGGATCCTTGCGCTTGATGAGTGACCCGCAATAGGTGATGATATATCCCTGCTCGGGAAGATCTAGCTGGCGACGTAGCTCCATCTGCTCGGAGGGACTGGCGGGAGGCATAAAGAGTGCATTGTCTATCCCATTGGGAGCGACGTAGACATTGACCTTAGTGGGGAGCGACTTGCGGTAGTAGTCACGACAGACGTGCGAGACGCAGACCACCTCACGGTGACGAGACAAGACGCGCATCAGACGACGACACATATAGCTACCGAGCAAGCGTCCCTTGCCGTAGGTGAAGTCTAGCTTAGCGATGTTGTGCTGGGTCGTCAGCAGTATATAGCGATGAGTCAGATAACTGGTGACGATGTCTGGCTGGTAGGTGTGACTGTGCACCAGTGTGATGTCGTAGTGCTGTAGGCACTCGTCGAGTAGCCTTGCCGCAGATCGGGGGAATAGCTCCAGTTGCCCTCGTGTGAAGCCCAGCTCGATGATCTCGCACCCCAGCGCTTGCAGTTCGTCAGCCATCGCCTCGCCTTGAGGCTCTAGTGAGCAGAGCTGTATGATGTAAGGCTTGTAGTAGCCTGCAGGTAGTCCTGCGACGATGTCTCGCACCACAAAGAGAGGTCCTTGCGGGCGGATCTGATTCACCACAAAGGCAATCGCTCTAGGCGATGTAGACTCATTGGTTACCATAGCGTAGGGGTGTAGATGTATTCGTCATAGATCCATCGGTAGGTATGGAGGGCGCTGCCAGGATCCATCACATTGTTGACCGTGAAAATGAAGTAAAGGATCATCACGCCAGCAATAGCCAGCTGATACCACCGATCCTTTACCGAGAGAAGGAGGTTAGGCAGTGCCACGCAGATCATAATGCCTGGATTGTACATAAAGCGCATAGCCACGCTTGACGAGAGGGTACAGTTGTAGATCATACTACTGAAGGCGATGAGTAGGATCGCTAGATGTGTCACCCGATCACGCTCCTTATCTAGATAGAGTGACCCGATGAGTAGAAGGAGCGTCATCCCGTTTTGAACCAATATATTGACCCAACCCTGGTGTGTATCCCACTCCTGACCAGATATGTAAAAGGCATAGCGCCCTGGTAGCATTGGCTCCAATATATGCCCTACAAGCTCAAAGAGCGGGTTGCCCACAGCGAGCGTTACCACGAGCAGTGCCGTCAGCACCCGCCAGTCCCACCGTATAGACATCAGCGGTAAGAGGATAAACCATATCACCGAGGAACTGTGTACTAGACAGGAGAGAACCACCCACAGGAAGAAGCGCCAGTAGCGCCGCTCCACATAGTGATGAAAGGCTGCAAAGGTGATCATCAGAGCAAGGCACTGTCGCACCCCATTGAGCGTCTCTAGATAGCCTGTATTAAAGAGGACAAAGAAGAGGATCCCTAGCGGATAGGAGATGGAGAGTCGCCGTATGCCCTGAAAGAATAGAGCGATCGTGACGGCTGAGGTGAGTATCATGAAGGATCGAAAGCTCAGCCCTATGGCGCGCATTCCAAGTATTAAGCCCCGCCACAACGGCTCAAAAGCCTGAAAGGACTCAGACGAGATCCAGTTGTACCCATTCTCATACACCTCGTAGTCCTGTCCCAGTCCGACACGCAGACCAGCGAAGCCAACCAGTAGCGTAAAGGTAAAGAGCTGGTATAGCCCCTCAAAGCGCTGGTCTCTGTAGTACAGCGCCGTGAAGAGGAGCAGCAAGCTCAGGAAGATGACGTAGGGGATCACAGACCTATGTACTCTTTGATACGACCTTGGTGATACTTCGAGCGCTTGTTGTAAGGCATCGCAAGGACTCCCATATCCCACAGCTCTCGCAGTAGTGGCACAAGCGTCTCACGGCTTGTCTCGTCTTGTACCTTATAGAGTTGCTTGGAGATGCGGTCGCACACGACCGCCCAGAGACACTGCCGCTCCCAGCACATTCTCTGCTCTTCAGATGCCGTCGTAGCATACTGCGGGTAGGTGTGACGGATGCCTGCTATCCAGTGCGTTATCTTGTGGCACTCTGTCGAGGCACTCGTGATGGACTCCTTATTATAGTAGTAATAGTAGAGCGGTAGTTGCGTGATGGTGACACGTGGGGAGCGGAGCATGAGGTCGCTCCACCAGGGGAAGTCCTCAAACTTCAGCCCCTCTACAAAAGGAGTCTCTACCGCTAGCTCCCGACGCACTAGATGGCGCCAAGCGTAGAAGTAGCGGATAGGATCCGTGACTCCATCGAGCCAGCGATGATTCGTCGCATGTTTTGTCACCTCCGTCGTGCAGACCGTATGCACCTTGCTTAGATCGTAGCGATGAGACATACTCCAAGGTACCACATCGTCATAAGATTGCCCCAACTTAGCACGCAGGAGCAGCCGACGCTTGTAGATCATATCTGGCACCCACGATACGATGTCAGACCGATCACGCTCCGCCGGAGCCACCGCCAGTTCGAAGGTCTGCGGGTGGATGAAGTCGTCCGAGTCCACATAGTTGACAAACTCACCCCGTGCCCAAGCCGTTCCAGCATTGCGTGCAGAGGAGAGCCCGCCGTTTTCCTTCGTTAGGATACGGAAGCGACTATCCCGCTCGGCATACTCTGCGAGGATGCTGGCCGACCCGTCAGGGCTGCCGTCATCGACACAGATCGCCTCCCAGTCAGACATCGTCTGCCCCAGTATGCTATCTAGACAGCGACGGAGGTACTGCTCGACATTGTAGACTGGTACGATGACCGACACTTTAGGCATATGAGTTACTGCGGGTTCTTGTGGTAAAGACATCTCGTGGTGAATAAAGGAGGTGAGCTCCATATTCTTAACCGCAAAGATACGAAATTAGAGGTTAGAAACGAGTAACCCTTTGTAGGGACGCTCGGCCTGAGCGTCCGTCCCCGTTAAATCCTTGATACAGTAATCTTAGACACAACGGACGCCCTCTGACTAGATACTAGCCGAGCGTCCCTACTTTAAGTTTGCAGAGTGAAAAGAAATCGGCCCGAGATTAGGTCAG
>URDQ01000007.1 GCA_900546675.1 uncultured Porphyromonas sp.
ATGAAGTTTTTTTCCTACATTTGTAAGTGTGTTGCACTTGACACTGGAATGTGCGGTTGCATTTACTAATTGAATATACGCTCCAATTTGCGAGAAATCTCTAAATTGAAGTCTCTCGAGGCACTGTCAGGGCTAACTTTGGGGAGTCAAGCTGTCTTTGCGTTATCCCCTGATATGGAAGCTTATAGGTAGTGCGACTAGGGCAGGGCTGTCTGTAAAAAGGGAGATATCCACGTGGGGATTTCCTAATCTCCACGTGAAGAACAAAAAATCTCCACGTAGGGGAGAAATGAAACTTCGGAGGAATCAAATGATATGTCCGAAGAATTTTTCCTCGCCTACGTGGAGAATAAAAAATAGCCACGTGGAGATTTGGCGTTTCCCACGTGGAGACGATGCAAAAGTCATTAGCGTGTCACCCCTAGGTGACAGAACAATCGGTCACTAGAGACGAAGGCTTTGATGTGAAATGAGTACATTTGCAGAGCAAGAGAAGTAGACAGATGATTGATGAGCAGACCAAACAACTGATCATAGATACGGCACGCATTGATGATGTGGTGCAGGACTTCGTGCATCTACGGCGCAAGGGCTCGGGCTTTGTGGGGCTGTGCCCATTTCACAAGGATCGTCACCCTTCCTTTATCGTCACTCCGTCCAAGAATATCTGCAAGTGCTTCGCTTGTGGCGCAGGTGGCACGCCAGTATCCTTCATTATGAAGATACAGAACTGCTCCTTCGTCGAGGCGCTCCGCTACCTCGCTCAGAAGTATAATATCCCCGTGCCAGAGCGGGAGATGACCGAGGAGGAGCAGGAGCGACAGAGTGAGCGTGAGGCGCTTTACCTCGCCAATGAGGTGGCAGCGAAGTTCTTTACTGAGCAGCTCCTCAGTAGCGAGGAGGGATTGAATATAGCTCTGCCTTACTTCACGCAGCGTGGCGTCCGGTCGGAGGCGATACAGACCTTTGGGCTGGGCTACTCGCCTAATGATCGTCGTGCTCTAGCGAAGTATGTCGGGGCGCATGGCTATGATATGGAGAGCTTTGTGGCGACGGGTCTGCTCTACGCTTCGAATGAGGGTCGTCCGAGTGCTGACCGCTATCACGAGCGGGTTATCTTCCCCATATATAATGTAGGGGGAAGGGTCGTCGGCTTCGGCGGACGCACGATGCGCAAGGCGGACAAGATTGCCAAGTATATCAATTCGCCCGAGAGCATCATCTACGACAAGAGCCGTGAGCTATATGGTCTCTATCAGGCGAAGCGTGCCATCTCTCGTCTAGATCAGAGTATCATCGTCGAGGGCTATCTCGATGTGATCGCTATGCACCAGGTAGGGATAGAAAATGTGGTGGCGACCTCGGGCACGGCACTCACGGAGAGTCAGATACAGCTCTTGCGACGCTTCTCACGTAATGTGCTGGTACTCTTCGATGGTGACGAGGCGGGTGTCAAAGCGGCACTGCGCTCGATCGATATGCTCCTCGGAGAGGGAATGCAGATCAAGCTCCTAGTGCTACCCGATGGAGAGGATCCCGATGAGTTTGTTTCTAAGCGTAGTCGCACAGAGGTGGAGGAGTACTTTGCTACGCATGCGCAGGACTTCCTCACCTTCAAATCTCAGCTCTACGCTCAGCAGATGGCGAGTGATCCGCAGCTCAAGACGCAGCTGATGCGAGACATCTTGCAGAGCATTGCTGCGATCCCCGACAGCCTCGAGCGGGTTGTCTACATACAGCAGATGTCTCAGATGTATGGCGTGGCGGAGGATCTACTCTTGCAGCAGATCAAGCAGGAGCGCTTTAGCCGTGGACGGGTCTATCAGTATGCTCCCCCAGCGGCAGCGACGACCGAAGAGCCTACTACCGAAGAAACCCCGCAAGAGGTCTCGCCCCTAGATGCACCGATGAGCAATGAAGCCCTGGATCTGATCCGCCTAGTGGTACGCTATGGAGAGCGGCTGCTAAAGATCTCTGTGCAAGATGAGGAGGCGGGTGAGGGGGCAGAGCCTATGGTGATACAGGTTGCTGTGGCTAACTTTGTCTATCAGGAGCTCAAGCAAGACGATATAGTCATCGAGCACCCGCTCGTCAAGCGCATTCTCAACGATAGCAACAAGATGATGCTGGAGGAACTGAGCGTTTCGGAAGATGGTAAGTCGAAGCACTCCTGTGGCTCCTTCCTTTGCAATTCGGAGATCCCGCAGGTGGCAGCACTGGCGGTGGATCTCTACGCTACCCCATACCGGCTCTCTCGTAAGGCGCGCGAGGAGCTACAGATGTCAGATGACGAGGACGAAGAAGTCCCCGATGAGTGGGTGCGAGATATGACCTTTAAGGTGCTATACACCTACAAGTTAGCGTACGCTGAGGAGCGCTGTCAGCAGATCTCGCAGCAGATACAGACGCTACGGCAGGAGCACCCAGAGGCGGACTACACGAGCTACCAGCCACTCCTCCAGGAGCTATCCACATGGCAGGAGATACGCCGGATGCTGGGGCAGTTTAGCGGTCAGCGTGTAGTCATTTCGTGAGCTGAGGAGTGTACATCGAGAAGTCTCCGTTAACCCTTTTACCAATCTAGAGAAGAAAGCGCAGTCATGCAGTTTGCCGATATATATGGATACCGAGCCCTCAAGCAGCAGTTCGTCCACCTAACCCGATCGGGCCAGATGCCCCACGCGGTGCTAATGGAGATACAGGAGGGTTACCCAGGGCTTCACTTAGCGTGGGCCTGGGCGCAGTACATACAGTGTCAGTCTCCTACGGACGAGGACTCCTGTGGTGTGTGCGCTTCCTGCAAGAAGGTCGCAGCCAGTGCGCACCCCGATGTCATCTTCGTCTATCCCGTGATCAAAGCAGCACAAGACGAGACGCCCACGGAGCGCTACTTCGACGAGTGGCGCATGCTCCTCGAGCGGTCTCCCTATATCACCGATCAGGACTGGCTCGAGGTGCTAGAGGCGGGCAATAGTCAGCCAGTCATCTACGTAAATGAGATCAATAGTCTCCTGTCTCGTCTCTCCGTCACAACCACCGAAGGGGGCTGGCGCACGATCATCATCTACCAACCTGAGCGCATGAACGATGCTGCTGCCAATAAGCTCCTCAAGTCGCTCGAAGAGCCTCCCGCAGAGACGCTCTTTATCCTGGTGTCGGCACATTCGGATCGTCTCCTCGATACGATCCTGAGCCGTGTGCAGCGCTTCGAGCTACCCCCGATGACGGAGGAGGAGATGAGAGAGGCACTGACAGCGCTACACCCCGAGCTGGCGACTGACGCCCTTGAGGCGATGATCCCCCTAGTGGACGGCAATCTGAGCGATGCGCTACGGCTACTCGACAGCTCCGCTTCGCAAGACAAATTACAAGAACTGGCGCAGCAGTGGTACGATGCGACCTTACGAGCCGACATCTTGCGTCTGAAGCTGCTCAGTGAGGAGGTAGACAAGACAGGTCGTGAGGGAGCGGTAGCCTTTCTCAAACTATTGATGCAGCTGATGGGGCAACAGTGGCACCGTGCGCTCCGTGGCGAAGCGCATGTCGGAGAGCTACGGGTCAACAATAAGGCGATGGGTGCTTGCTACCGGCTCCTCGAGGAAGCGATGCGAGAGATTCGTGGCAACGTGCTGACGAAGATGGTGCTCTTCGACACGTTCCTGCGTATGCTGCTTGCCTTGCGCAATTAGTCTCTGGGTGAAAATGTCGGAGCAGACGCTACGCCACCAAGGGCTAGACCTCTTACGGTTTCTCTCGGTCGTGATGGTGATTGGTATCCACACGGCTGGGGGCTACTTTATGGGAGGGGCTTCGCTGTCAGAGCGTTGGCAGGCTGCTCCGTGGTACATGCTTTCGGTGGGTGCGGTGCCGCTCTTTGTGATGCTGAGTGGCGCCTTTATGCTGTCACCTGAGCGGCAGATCGGGAGCTTGGCACACTTCTACAAGCGTAGCGTAGGGCGCAAGATCCTCTTGCCACTACTCGTCTGGTCGGTGGGCTACTACTTCTGGCACTGTGCGAAGGAGCAGGCGTGGCTTGCCTTCCAATGGTATCACTTGTGGTACCTTGTGATGCTGGCAGGACTCTACGTGATGACTCCTATGCTACGCTGGCTCTGTGAGCGGATCGAGCGTAGCGATAGCCCTACCTATGGGGGAAGTCGAGGATTACTGATCCTGAATCTCGGGAGCTATCTCGTAGCACTCACTGTAGACATCTACTACCGCTCGTACGGCATTCAGCAGATCTGCCTGCTCTGGTGGGTGCAGTACCTCCCTTACTACCTAGCGGGCTATCTGATCTCTCGCACCATTAGTCGGTTGCCAGGCAAAGGGTGGCTCCTGACGCTATTCATCGGTAGTATGCTACTGCACGGAGCGCTACTCATTTATGTGCCTTACCAACTGTTAGGGCGGGTGGGCGTCAACTTCCAGCTTTTGGTTGTTCTCAAGGTGGTCTCGCTCTTCGCCCTCTGCTACCGATGGCGCCCCACGGCACGACTCCTTGTCTCGGCAAGTAGGCTCTATCCCTATGTGATGGGGGTCTACCTGGTACACTTTGCGGTGCTACAGGTAGTCTTCAAGCTCTTCGAGCTATTCCTGCCCACACTGACCGCTTGCCCTGCCGTAAGCATCCCGCTGCGCATCCTCCTCATAGCACTTATCTCACTAGGGGTCACCGCTTTGATCCGCAAGGTGCCACTACTACGATCACTGGTCTAGAGGAAAAGCCTTTACAAGACAGCAATGATTTCGTATCTTTGCGAAGTAACCAATCAATAGAGCAAACCGAATAGATATATGTTTAGTGGAATAGTAGAAGGTATGGCGCAGGTGCGCCGTCTAACCCGCGAAGGAAGCAACCTGCACATCACACTCGCCTGCGACTTTGCCGCAGAGCTACAGATAGATCAGAGCATCGCACATAATGGCGTCTGCCTCACCGTCGTCTCGCTCGAGGAGGGGGGCTACACGGTGACTGCCATTCAGGAGACACTCGACCGCAGCAACCTAGGCCTCCTACAGGTGGGCGACTATGTCAACGTGGAGCGCAGTATGATGCTCGGTGGTCGTCTGGACGGTCATATTGTGCAGGGACATGTGGATCAGACGGCTCGCTGTACGGCCATTCGTGAGATGGAGGGCAGTCACTACTTTACCTTTGTCTATGAGGTGGATCGTGAGATGATGCGCCAGGGCTATATGACGGTCGAGAAGGGCTCCGTGACGGTCAACGGCGTGAGCCTCACCGTCTGCAATTCGCAGGAAAACTCTTTTGAGGTGGCGATCATCCCCTACACACTGGAGCATACGAACTTTGGTCACTTTAAGGTGGGGAGCGTGGTCAACCTCGAGTTTGACATCTTAGGTAAGTATATCGCACGCCTACGTTCGTTTGACTAAATCCTTGTAGTTATGAAACCTGAAGATCTATACGCTCTCTATCGGGAGCGTCAGAGCGATCGCAGATTTGCCGACCGTCCTGTACCGCAGGAGGTGCTGGAGCGCATCCTGCACAATGCCCTGCTGGCACCCTCAGCAACCAATCAGCAACCCTGGAGTATCGTAGCGGTCTCTGAGCCAGAAGTTGCGCAGCGTGTAGGACAAGCGGTCATCAAGGGGGTAACAAATATGAATAAGTTTGCCCTCGAGGCGCCCGTACACTTACTGATCGTAGCGGAGCGTGGGCGCTGGGTAGCCCGTATGGGTAGCCGCGTGATGAAGGTGGACTATCGCCCCATAGACCTAGGTATCCTCGTGGCACACATCGTCCTCGCAGCTCAGGCGGAGGGTGTCGGGAGCTGCATACTCGGCTGGATCAACGATGCCGCCGTGCGCAAGGAGCTGGGCATACCAGATAAGCGTCAGGTGGTTCTAGACATCCTCATTGGCTACTCGGAGCAGCCGACCCGTGAGAAGAAGCGCAAGAGTCCCGAGGAGGTGATCCACTGGAACAAGTGGTGAAGCCCCTCAACGCTACAAATCTTACGAGTGACAACCTATACGGACACACGACTCAATGATACGAAATATTGGGACAAAAAGAGAGAGAGTCTCTATCGCTGTAGCGGTAGAGACTCTCTCCTTTAAGGGACTATTTGTTAGAGGGAGTGGTTACTTTGCCAGCTCCATCTGACGCTTCTCGTACTCCTTGAGACCACCCTTGAGGAAGTCGATATAGTTGCTGATATTGGTATCATGGGCATACGATGCACTCAGCGGGTTGCCCGCAGGATCGATGGCGATGTAGTAAGGCTGTGCATTGGCGGCAAACTTACTTCGCTGTAGGTAGCTCCACTTATCACCGATGGTGCGGAGCTTTTTGACAGAGCCGTTTTCCTCTACCTCAATGACGTTAGGTAGAGCGGTCTTGTCATCGACCATGAGGGTGATCAGGATATAGTCGTCCTCGAGAAGCCCCTTGACGGTTGGGTCGATCCAGACGGAGTTCTCCATCTCACGGCAGTTGACACAGCCATAGCCTGAGAAGTCTAGTAGGACAGGCTTGCCCGTCTCCTGAGCATAGCGCATACCGGCGTCGAAGTCGTCAAACTTAGCATGAACCTCACCATCATACAGATTGAAGTCCTGCGTATAGAGTGGTGGAGCAAAGGCGGTGATAGCCCTGAGCGGAGCGCCCCACAGACCTGGAATCATATAAACAGAGAAGGCGAGGGAGATGATTGCCATAAAGAGTCGAGAGACACTAATCTTCTCCAGTGGTGTGTCGTGCGGCAGACGGATTTTGCCCAGGAGGTAGAAGCCTAGCAGTGCGAAGATGATGATCCAGAGTGCGAGGAAGGTCTCACGATCTAGGATGCCCCATCCGTAAGCGAGGTCGGCAACGGAGAGGAACTTGAGCGAGAGCGCCAGCTCGAGGAAGCCGAGGACTACCTTGACAGAGTTGAGCCAGCCACCACTCTTTGGCATACTCTGGAGCATATTGGGGAAGATGGCGAAGAGCGAGAAGGGTAGTGCTAGTGCTAGTGCGAAGCCGATCATGCCGATAGCTGGAGCGACGATCTCGCCTGAGGTACCAGCCTGTACGAGGAGGGTACCGATGATAGGACCTGTACAAGAGAAGGAGACGAGTACGAGGGTAAACGCCATAAAGAAGATGGAGAGTAGACCCGTGGTGCTGTCTGCCTTGGAGTCCATCTTGTTGGTCCACTTAGCTGGTAGAACTAGGTCGAAGGCTCCAAAGAAGGAGACTGCAAAGAGAACTAGTATGAGGAAGAAGATGATGTTAAAGACCGCATTGGTCGCTAGGTTGTTCAAGGCACTAGCACCAAAGATAGCGGTGATGATGAGTCCTAGAGCTACATAGATGACTATGATAGATAGTCCGTAGATCATAGCATCTCGTATAGCAGCCTTGCGAGACTTGGTGCGCTTGAGGAAGAAGCTCACGGTCATCGGAATCATAGGCCATACGCAAGGAGTGATGAGAGCAATGAGACCTCCGAGGAAGCCGTAGATAAAGATGTACAGAAGACCAGCGGTAGACTGCTTTTGGTTGCGGTCACCATACGCTTTGAGCTGGTCTACGACAGGCACCCAGTAGTTTGCCTCAGAGAAGCTTGCTGAGGTCGTAGCAGTGGAGAGCGAGTCCGTAGCTGCGAGCTGTGCCGTCTCAGTGCTGTCGGTCTCAGCCTCTGCAGTGGACTCCTCGGTGGCCGTCGCTGAAGGCTCGCTTGCTACAACAGCTAGCATCGCCTTGGAGAGCTGCTTGGAGCTAAAGCTAAAGTCGTACTCTACCTGCACGCAGTTGTCTTGGCAGGCTTGTCCCTTGAGGTAGCCCTCATAGACGAACGCCTTGGGGTCGGTAATCTCTAGTTGCTGAGAGAAAGTAACGGTTCCCGCAAACTCTCTGACCTCTACTTCGAAGATATCGTCGATGTAGCTCTCGGGTTGTTTGTCTGCCTTAAAGCCCCCGAGCGCTTTTGCTCCGACTAGCTTGTCGGTGTGAAACACGAGTGGTACGGGTCCTCCTTTGGGGAGGTTCTGATCGTAAAGGTGCCAGCCGTCCATGATGCGAGCTGTGATGGATACGGTCGCTATCTGCTTACCATCATCGGTAATCTTGTGAGAAAACTTGACGGGGTTGATCATTCCCCCCATCTGCGCTGTAAGATTGGGCGCTGAGGAGAAGAGAATGCTAAAGAGTAGGAATATATACGCTATGCGCTGCTTCATAATTTATTCGGAGTGATATTAGTAGTGTTACTGCTTGTCAGTGTGTCTTTTGCTTTTTAGAAGACGCTGTCTCCTCTATGAGAAGAGCTTCCTTTTGGGCTGCGGTAAGACGTGTCTGAGCGATCTTATCTAGGTTGACAAGCGGTGTGTCTAGGGTGAACTGCATCTTCTGTCGCCTTATGGGGTGGAAGATGGTTAGCTCGGTAGTGCGTAGTGCTAGGTACTTGCTGAGCTCTGGTGCAATGGACTCACTGGCTCGATGATCCCCAAGGAGCGGGTGCCCTATGCTAGCGAGCGTGGAGCGGATACTATTATTGCGTGTGAGTAGTGAGAGGCTTACTCTCGTGATATAAGGACCTGTGGCGAGTACCTCGTAACTGGCTCTAAAGGTGGCTGGCTTCTTGCCTTTAGCGGGCGATGCAGCAGAGCGTCGCTTGTCGGTGCCTCTCTTCTTGTCCCTAGTCGGGCGGGTCGTCAGCTCACCACTGCTGGTCTCTAGTGTACCCAGTACGACTGCCTCAAAGCTATTGGATAGGACGAAGCTACGCCACTCAGCGAGCAGGTCTTGCTGTAGCTGTCTGTCTCGCGCTACGATGATAATCCCTTCGGTGTCTCGGTCGAGACGATTCAAGAGGAAGATCTTTTCGTTGGGATCGACCTTCTTGAGATGATGCGTCAGAACTTGAAAGAGACTACTTTTGCTGGCGCCTCCGACGGAGATGGTAGGGATGCCAGGACGCTTGTGCAGGACGATGAACTGCTCGTCGCGGTATAGCTCCTCTATGAGCGGATGCTGCAACTCCTCGGCAGCTCCTACGTTGTAGATCTCTATGGTCTCACTCGTGGCGACGGGTGCATCAAACTGCGTGGTCGTCACTCCCGCCAGCACGACACATCGATTGCGCAGATACTGCTTGACAGTGGTGCGACTTAACTCTGGGAGTAGTGCGAAGAGTAGCTCGAGGAGTGCTCCCGATTCTTTTGCCGTGAAGCTGTAGATGCGCTCTCGTTGAGGAGCTTTTCGGATATTCTGTGAGGGCTTAGGAGGCATGGAGAGAATTTAGTCTGCTTGATGATCCTCTGGGTTGTGAGGCTTATGATATAGGAGGACTGTATTCGAGTAGAGCAGTAAGACTGACGCAATCATAAGTACGAGTCTCCAGTATGACTGCTCGACGATGAAGAGGTAAGAGCCTGCGACAAAGAGGACGCCCGCTAGGAGCGCTATGCCTCGTAGACGCTTCGTGCGCAGGTCTACACCATTCTTGTCCACGAGTGCCTGACTCATCGTGTAGAGTAGCGATCCGGCTATGAGTAGATAGCCAAAGAGTACACCTGGATAGAAGAGATGTAGGAGTAAGCTCACAAACATAAGAATGAGCCCAAGCTTATAGCAGATGTTGATGGCCCGTTGGCGAGAGGATGCTTGCTGAGACATAGTGTGCTAGTTAGAGGGGTATGGTGGGGGGAGATGGTTAAGTAAGCTTATTTGTCCTCATCTTCTTCCGAAGCGGGTCGATCCTTGATGAAGAAGATGACCTCCTCAGGGCGCTGCATACGATACTCCTCACGAGCGATACGCTCTAGCGAAGCTTTGTCCTGCTTATAGCTGTCTATCTTTATGCTGTCACTACGATAAGCCTCTTCGAGTTGCTTGCACTCATCGGTGAGTGCTTGTATGCGATGCGAGTAGCGGAGCTGCTTGCCGAGGTTGGAGTCGCTTATGGCAAAGGTATAGATACCCATCCCCAAGACTATCAAGCTACATAGGAAGGCTTGCGCCCGCTTGGGGTGCTTTGCACTCATACGCTTGATACGACCTTTGAGGCGACCTATAAGCTCTTTGATGGCGGCCATAGCTTCTGGACTGTGTGGTAAGAGGTGGACAGTATGACGTAAGCAAGTGTCGACTAGCGCATCCTATTTGACGAAGAGCGATCGCTCTGTGAGTCGAGGACTCTAGGAGAGCCGTAGATGGTGAGCTGAGAGGCTCCAGCTAACTTATAGCGCAGGTTATTGCTATTGTGAATCTCTGCGGAGGAGGCTCCAGCTAGTGAGAGGTCTAGATCTGAAACGGTTAGCTCCTCGCCATCAATCTCAGAGGAGCCTGAGAGTGTAGCTTGCAGGTTGGCGATAGCTCCTTTTAGCTCAGCTTGTGAGCTACCTGAGAGCTGCATAGTCATCTGACCTAGCTGATTAACTATCAGATCGACATCAGAGGCTCCCGATAGGTTCACCATAGCTCGCTTGGCCTGTACAGTACCAGACACTTCGCTCGCTCCAGAAGCTTCGATGCTTATCTCTTTTGCCTTGATGGTAAGATCATCTATCTCTGAGGAGCCCGACAGATGGGCTGTGAATTGTGGCGCTTCAAACCGCCCGATGAAGCAAGCCTCCGTAGCACCCGCTAGGTCTATCTTGGTAATGTGTGGCATCGAGATATGTATGGTGATGTCGTCAGAGTCAAAGGGGTACTTGACATCTTGCTTTAAGCTAATGTAGAGGGTCTCGCCTTTCTGCTCTATTTGGACATCGTCCATATACTTCTCAGGAGCCGAGACTGACACTGAGTACTCTGCGCCTTGTGTGATCTCAAGGTCGAGACCTCGATTAGCATTGATCGCAGTGAAGTCCGTGAAGTTGACCTCTTGTTGCGACATCGTCTTAGATCCTTTCTTGTAGACGCAACTAGAGGTGCAGCATCCACAGAGGACGACAAGGAGGAGCAGAGAGCTGGTTAGTATAGATTTGTAAGACATAACTTCATTCGTCAATAGGTTGGTATGAGGAACTTTAATTAGTTGTACCTTTGTCAGGTGCTTCCTATTGGTTGTCAAAGGTAACAAATTCTCTTATAAGACACCCCATTTGTAACTATGAAATGTTTGACTAAGCTCTCTATCTGCTTGCTACTCTCCCTCATACTACTCTCCGCTAAAAGCCTGAAGGGTGCTGATGTATCCCCGATTTACAGCAATATGGATGAGTCTTTTGTACAGGCTCCTGATACACTCTCTGAGGAGGATATCGTCAGCATACTCCTACCTGAAGTGAGAGTCTCAGGGACTCCTCATAAGCCTCTCACGAAGTCAGAGCGCTACGCTTACTGGCGACGTGTGCGAGATGTCAAGAAAGTGCTTCCTATTGCGGAGGAGCTGAGCCGTATGATCATTGAGACGTACGAATATGTGGAGACCTTCCCCACGGAGCGTGAGCGTCGTGAGCATTTGGCTCGTGTCAAGAAGGATTTGGTCAAGGAGTATACACCACGAATGAAGGATCTGACTCTCGGGCAGGGGTTACTCCTCATCAAGCTGGTAAATAGAGAGACTGGCTCGACGGGGTATGAGATCGTTAAGTCGATCTATGGCGGATTTACCGCTACGTGGTACAACGCCTTTGCAAAGCTATACGGAGGTAACTTAGATATGACGTTTGACCCAGAGCATGTAGAGGATGATGCCGTCACGGAGCGCATCATCTACCTTTGGAGAAACGGCTTGCTCTAGCACGCTTCCGACCTTACAAACCCCTAACTAGTCGTAGCACTCGGTCTCGCTGGTGGGCGACTGGCTGATGTCCATCGATCCAATGTATAGGGAGTCCACGGCGGGTCATACCTCGGAACCAAGTCATCTGTCTCTTGGCAAACTGATGAATAGCGGTCGCTAGCTGCTCCTCCATCTCGGAGTAGCTGAGCTTACCTTGTAAGTATAAGGTGATGAAGCGGTACTCCAAACCATACGCAATGAGCGTGTCAGCGGGGACTTGCTCGTCGAGCAGGCGCTCCACCTCAGCAACCATTCCCTCCTCCAATCTGCTCCGCAGTCGCTGGTCTATACGTCGTATGATCTCTTGACGAGCTAAGCGTAGCCCGATGATGAGTGGTGGCTTTTGCTGCTTAGCTTCACGGAGAGCCTCTTGGTAAGCTTGATACTGCTCAGGATGCTGCGCATAGTGCCGCGCTACCTCAATGGCTCGGATACACTTGCGTGCGGAGCTCGGGTCTACATGCTCTATGCGTGGATAGCGACTGAGTATAGCTCGCAGGTCGGCTAGACTGAGCTGCTCTAGCTCCTGGCGCAGTACAGAGTCGGGTGACACCTGGTGCATAGGTCTCGTCTGTAGCACCTGCTCGACATAGAGTCCTGACCCTCCGACGAAGATCGGCTTGAGCTGCTGCGAGACCACCTCGTGATACGCCTTGTCAAAGAGCTGTGTATACTCAAAGAGGTTGAACGGTTGCCCAGCTGGGACAATATCGATAAGGTAATGAGGTATGGAGCCACGCTCCGTGGTATAGGCATCTAGATCCTTGCCAGTACCTATATCCATACCGACGAAGACCTGTCTGCTGTCGCCACTGAGTATGGCTCCATGCAGCTCCTCAGCTAGAGCTACGCCCAAGGCTGTCTTACCGCAAGCGGTAGGACCTACGACTGTGAGTAACTCGGGGTAGTACACTAAACAGGATACTTCAGCGAGGAGGGATTATCTACTAATCAGGAGAGCAGATGCTTACTGATTAAAGCGTACACGCATTAGGTGCGATCCTTGCGAATGACATCGTGTGCGCCTCCCTCGATGATAGAGGTCGAGGAGACGAGTGTGAGCTTAGCATGCTTGCGAAGCGACTCCAGATCGACCGTACCACAGCTACTCATCGTTGCTTTGATCTTGCTGAGCGTCTGATCGAGTGTGTCCTTCATCGGACCAGCGTAGGGAACATAGCTGTCGACACCCTCCTCAAACTTCATCGTCGTGGAGGTGCCTCCACCATCATATCGCTGCCAGTTGTGAGCACGGTTTGAACCCTCGCCCCAGTACTCCTTGACAATGTTATTACCGATGCGGAGCTTCTCCGTGGGAGACTCGTCGAAGCGTGCGAAGTATCGTCCCATCATAAGGAAGTCGGCACCCATAGCTAGAGCGAGTGTCATATGGTAGTCATGTACGATACCTCCATCGCTACAGATGGGTACATAGATGCCAGTCTCACGGTAGTAGTCGTCACGAGCCTGGGCTACGTCGATGACCGCCGTGGCTTGCCCACGACCGATGCCTTTCTGCTCGCGGGTGATACAGATAGAGCCACCACCGATGCCGACCTTGACAAAGTCTGCACCAGCCTCTACGAGGTAGCGGAAGCCGTCCTGATCGACCACATTGCCGGCGCCTACGATGACGCTGTCGCCATACTGCTCACGTATCCAAGTGATGGTCTCCTTCTGCCATACTGAGAAGCCGTCAGACGAGTCGATACAGAGTACATCTGCTCCCGCCTCTACTAGCGCTGGCACGCGCTCCTTGTAGTCGCGGGTGTTGATACCTGCACCGACCATGAGCGTCTTGTTGTGCGGGTTCTGTAGCTCGAGCGGGTTCTCCTTGTGACTGTCGTAGTCCTTGCGGAATACGAAGTAGCAGAGTCGCCGCTCCTCATCAATAATCGGGAGCGCATTGAGCTTGTGCGCCCAGATGATGTCGTTAGCCTCGCTTAGCGAGATCCCTTTGCGTCCTGTGGTCAGGCGCTCGAAGGGAGTCATAAAGTCAGCCACCTTGCGATCGAGTGAGTCTGTCGATAGTCGGTAGTCTCTACTGGTGACGATGCCACATAGTACACCATCGGGCGTGCCGTCATCAGTCACTCCTATAGTAGAGTGTCCCGTACGCTGGGTGATAGCTAGCACGTCAGCAAGTGTATCTTTAGGACTTACGTTGGCATCGCTACGTACGAAGCCCGCCTTAAACTTCTTGACACGAGCCACCATCTCGGCTTCCTCCTCGATGGGTTGCGACCCAAAGATGAAGGATAGTCCTCCGTTTCGCGCCAGGGCGATAGCCATCGTATCATTGCTAACGCTCTGCATAATAGCCGATACGAAGGGGATGTTCAGATTGATGCGTGACTCACCCTCACTGGGACGATACTTAGCCAATGGGGTGCGTAAGGATATTTTGTCTACAGTACACTCGGGCGTTGTCAGCCCTGGGATGAGTAGGTACTCACCAAAGGTGTGTGACGTGTCAGGGAAGATGATTGCCATAGGAAAGAGGAATGAATGGTGGTGGGTGAATGAGGGGAGCTCCTATGAGAGCTGTCTAGGTCGAAGTCTGTACTAGCGTAGTCTGTTGGAGGCACGTACGAGTATGTCGTCCTTGATGATGTTACGCATAGCCAAATACTGGCATAGTAGATTGATGATCGGCAGTATGATCCAAAAGCGTATCTGGGTCATCGCCTGCATAAGATCAGCCTGTCGCCAGAGCATATAGGCAAAAGCTACGATAGCAGCTACCATCAGGAGGAGACCGATGATCGTTAGGCGGATCTGTAGCTTGCGACGCTTGTAGAGGAAGATCGTCACAAAGGAGAGGATCGTCACCAATGAGGTCAGGACGAAGGATACTAGATTAAAGTACTTAATGCTAGTCCACCCACTGACGATGAGTCCTGTGAAGTTTGCCGCATAGACTGTCTCCTGACCAGCTGGCGTGACAGTAAAGAGCGTGAAGAGCAGTAGTAGGGTTGCCGTCACCCCACTGAGGAATAGGTATAGCGTCTGAATGCGTTGCCACATAGTGAAGGTAGGATCTAGAGATTTGCCTTACTTAGTCTTGTGACTCCTCATTGGGAAGACGGAAGTACACCTCACCATTGAGAAACTCGGTGGTAGCTACGAGCGTTGACTTGGGTAGCTGCTCGTAGTACTTAGAGATCTCAATCTGCTCACTATTTTCCGTTGGAGTCTCGTCGAGAGTCTCTTGGTAGTTGGCAAACTCTTGTATCCTCTCTCGTATCTCATCGCGCATCTCTACGGATAGCTGGTTAGCGCGCTTGGAGATGATACGTACAGTCTCGTAAATATTTCCCGTCTGCTCCCAAAGCTCTGGGAGGGAGCGGGTGATCGTAGTCTGTGGTACGGATTGCTTCTTATTCTTTGTAGTCATAATGCGAAAAGTGGAGTCTTAGTATGTGAGTGTGGTGCGGGAGAGGGCTCTACCTCGTCTCGCAGCCTTTGTCTAGCTGACGATCATGCGCTGTGCACGATCACGTAGTGTCTTAGCACGCTTGAGGTGCTTCCCCTCGGGGAAGGCATTCTCATAGTTATAGTAAGCATCTATGACCTCGCGTAGTCGTCCCTGTTTCTTGCTCTCTACACTATTGACCGCCTGCTGGTAGGAAGCCTCTACAATGATGAAGAGTAGATCCTCACGATGCTTGGTGTAGGGATAAGATTTGAGCGCATTGCGGGCCGTGATGATGGCTGATATGTAATTGTTGCCTAGGTAGGTACCCAAATTGTAGTATAGGTCTGCGGTAATCAGCTCCTTCTTGGCTAGGTTGTCCTGCAGATCGAAGAGCATCTGCTCTACCTCCTTACGATGCTCGCTCTGAGGGTAGGCCTCTAAGAAGCCTTGTAGCTCCTTGAGCGCACTATAGGTGACCGACTGATCTAGGCGTGGGTCGGGGGCTATACGATAGAGCGCTAGTCCCGTCTTGTAGTGAGCCTCTGCGGCTCTCGGATCTTGTGGGTACTTGCTGTACAGCCTGCGAAAGTACTCAGCAGCATTAGACTCCTGCTTGTTCTGTAGGAGTGCATCGGCCATAATGTAGAGAGCCTGAGCGCCCTCTTGCGTCCCTTCGTAGTGTGGTAAGACGTCGACCATTAGCTCTGCCACACGGCTATACTTACCCTCGTTGTAGTACTTCTTGGCATAGGAGTAGCGTAGCGTGGGGTCTTTAGACTTCTGTATGCGCATATACTCAGCGCAGCTACTAGTGAGCAGGAGCCAGCTGAGAGCTAAGAGACTGAGGAGCGTTTGTCTTGTCATACTTAATACCTACAGGATACTATTGCACGCAAAGGTACGAAAAAAGAGATTAGAACGAGATCGCTCGTAGTCCCTTTGATAAAAGGAAAGATACCCTAACCGACCCATCGGAGAGTCGGCTAGGGTATCTTTGTATCAAAGATCTGTGTCTAGAAAGTGTAGAGCGAGCTGATAGACTCGTGGCTACAGACACGACGTATAGACTCGGCAAAGAGCTCGGCGACGCTGATGATGCGTACCTTCTCGCTCTTCTTGGAGTAGGGTATCGAATCGGTGAAAATCATCTCCGTCAGGCCAGACTGATCGATGCGCTTCGTAGCGGGGTCGCTCATAACGGCATGTGTCGCAAAGGCTCTGACAGACTTAGCTCCATGCTCTAGCATGAGGTCTGCCGCCTTGGTCATAGTGCCAGCCGTATCAACGATATCGTCCACGAGGATTACATCCTTGCCAGAGACATCACCGATGATGGTCATTTCAGCCACCTCGTTTGCCTTAGCGCGACGCTTGTGGCAGATGACCATAGGTACGCCAAAGTGGCGTGCGTAGCTGTTGGCACGCTTCGTGCCACCTACGTCTGGTGTAGCGATGCAGAGGTTGTCTACAGGGAGGTTTTGCTCGATATACTCAGTGAAGACGGTAGAGCCGTATAGGTGATCTACTGGTACGTTGAAGAACCCTTGTATCTGGTCTGCGTGTAGATCCATCGTGATGAGGCGGGTGATGCCAGCTACCGAGAGTAGGTCGGCGATCAGCTTAGCGCCGATGGAGACACGAGGCTTATCTTTGCGGTCTTGTCTAGCCCATCCGAAGTAGGGTATGACCGCAGTGATGTAGTGTGCGGAGGCACGCTTGGCCGCATCGATCATAAGTAGGAGCTCCATAATGTTGTCGGCATTGGGGTAGGTCGACTGGACGAGGAAGATGTCCTTGCCACGGATGCTCTCTTCGTAGGATACGGCAAACTCGCCATCGGCAAAGTGCTCGGTGCGCATTTTGCCCAAGGGGCAGCCCAGTGAGTCACAAATCTTCTCAGCGAGGTTCTGAGAGGCTGAGCCAGCAAATACTAAGTAGGGAAGTTCGTTCATTGTATTATCAGTATAGAGACAATCAGTGCCACAAAGGTACGACTTTAATAATAAACGGCGGTTGCGACGCTCTCTAATCTCTAACCGCTAACTTCTAATCACTAACCCGATTGCTACGTGGAGAATGTCAAATCCCCACGTGGCTAGTTCTTATTTTCCACGTAGGCGAGATTCATTTCCTCCGAAGTTTCATTTGATTCCTCCGAAGTTTTATTTCGCCTCCACGTGGAGAATTTTCATTTTCCACGTAGCGATTTGAGATTTCTCACGTGGAGATGGTGCTTTCTTTGTCGAAATGGTACCAGCAGGGAGTTGGTGGGGTCAAATTTTTGTTGTAACTTTGCGGTACCAAAGAAAAACGGGTTCCGAACTAGGGGCTTTCTTATTAAGTATTTATTGAGTCTTTAGCTCAGCTGGTTTAGAGCATCACCTTGACAGGGTGGGGGTCGGCGGTTCGAATCCGCCAAGACTCACAAAACTAAGTTTGTTGTTTTAGTTATAACGAATAAACGGAGACTATCGCTGTGTGGCGGTAGTCTCCGTTTTGACGTTTAGAAGAGGTGACGTTAGTGTGAACTTACAGATAATATGTCGTCGGTAGGCTGTTTGGTCAGAAGAATATGTTTATCTTTGCATTGTGAGGGTAGGATACGAGTTATCTGCCCAGCATAGCAAATGTCGAATACAATAGAGATAGCAAATGCGACGAATATTACAAATGATATGCTTGATGCTTGTAGCTCTCTACGGAGCTCAAGCGCAGCAGATAGACAAGGCACGAGGAGCAGTCTACGAGGAGCAAACGGGTACGCCTATACCCGCTGTCGATGTCACGTGGACCGCTGAGGGAATCACTTCGCAGGTGAAAACCGATGCCTCGGGAGCTTATACGATATCCTATAGTGGCACGGGGCGGCTCACGGTCATCTTCAATAAGTCGGGCTACCGTGCTGAGGTCCTCGAGCTGGAGTGGCCTAGTGAGGCTAACCGCTTGGAGCGTGTCACGCTCACACCGACACTCACGGCTGCTGATATGGCCGACCTTACGATGACGGACTTCGTGATGGGCGACGACGGGGTGACGGCTGGAGATATATCGCCACTTCTGACCGCCTCGAGAGACCCTTATACGAATAAGGCGGGTTTTCAGTTTAGCCCGATGCGCTTTAGGGTGCGCGGCTACGACTCATATTACCAGTCGCAGTACCTCAATGGTATGCAGATGAACAATATGAACAACGGTTACTCCTCTTACTCCCTATGGAATGGGCTGAACAATGTGGTTCGTGTGCAAAACAATGAGGATGGCTTGCAGCCGATCGACTACTCTTTTGGTAATATAGGCGGAACGATGAATATCCTGACGCGTGCCTCGGGCTATCGCCCTGGTACGACACTCACCTTCTCCGGGAGCAATCGTACCTACAACTACCGCACGATGATAACGCACGCTACGGGTATGATGCCTGAGGGGTGGGCGATCACAGCGAGTGCCTCACGTCGATGGGGTAATCACTCCTACGTGCAGGGACAGTTTTACGATGCGTGGGGTTACTTCCTCTCGCTCGAGAAGCAGTTTACCCCGCAGCACTCTCTGGGCTTGGTGGTCCTAGCTGCTCCCACGGAGCGCGGCGTCGCCTCAGGTACGACGCAAGAGGTGTATGACCTTGTAGGGTCAAACTTTTACAATCCGAATGTAGGCTTCCAGGGCGGTTACCTGCGCAATGCACGTGTCCGCTCTAATCATGAGCCGATCATACAGCTGCATCACTATTGGCAGATTAATGAAAAGAACAAGCTGACCACGGGTGTAGGCTACCGCTTCGGATGGAATGCTTACTCGGCACTCAATTGGGGCAATGGTCCTGATCCACGTCCTGACTACTACCGCAACTTGCCTAGCTACTACGGCTATATGAGCGAGACGCAAGATCCCGATATGGCGGCTTACTACGAGGAGTTGTGGCACTCGGACTGCAATATGCGCTACATTGACTGGGATCGACTATACAATATTAATAGGAATAACTATCAGGTGCTCTTCGATGAGCAGGGACGTCAGATCGCCGAGGGCAATCGAAGTATCTACGTTGTCGAGGATAGGCGGTCGGATCAGCGTCAGTTTAACTTCGCCACCACTTGGAATGCACTCATCAATAAGCACCTTCGCTTTGATCTAGGGGCGAACTACCGCCTGAACCGCACGGCAAACTTTAACGTCATCGCCGACCTCCTCGGTGGAGACTACTGGCTAGACATCGACAAGTACTCCGAGCGAGACTTCGCTCAGGATCCCTCTAAGTCTCAAGTAGACCTCGATAATCCCAACAGAGTGGTCGGGGTAGGGGACAAGTATGGTCACAACTACCTAGCGCACATACAAGAGGCTGAGCTATGGGGCAACCTTTGGGGACAGTCTCGTCATGTGGACGGTTACTTAGCTTTTACCGCTGGCTGGACGGGTATGCACCGCGAGGGGTTGCAGCGTAGAGGACTTTTCCCCGATGACTCCTTCGGAGACTCGAAGCATCTGAACTTCCTCAACTATGGTGTCAAAGGAGGTGTCACCTACAAGATCACGGGTCGTCACTACCTCGTAGCAAACGCAGCGTGGATGCAGCGTGCGCCTTACTTCGCAGACATCTTCGTGTCGCCTCGTACACGTAATCAGTATGTGACCGATCCACGTCCTGAGCGCATCTTGTCGGGTGATGTGAGCTACGTATTGCGCTCGCCTTTTGTCAAGGGGCGTATCACCGGTTTCTACACGCACTTCTACGACAAGACGGACAATATGAGCTTCTACGATGACGGGTACAGAGCTTTCTCTAACTACGTCTTGACAAACATCGAGTCGACCCATATGGGTGTCGAGGCTGGTATGGAGTTCAAGATCACGCCTGCTCTAACCGCTATCGCTGTGGTGAGCTACGGACAGTATCGCTATGCCAATAATCCTGACTACGTACAGACGGTCGACAACAGTCAGAAGCTCCTCGAGCAGGACCGTGTCTACTGGAAGGGCTTCCACGTCTCTGGCACACCACAGACGGCAGCAAACCTAAGCGTGTCGTATCAGTTCCCCTTCTATATGTGGGCAGGACTGGATCTCAACTACTTCGGGCGTAGCTTCATCAGCTTGAACCCGATCCGTCGCACAGACAAGGCTCGTGCCAGCCTCCCTTACGACTACGTTCGTCAGGAGGTCTTCCCAGGAGGCTTCACGCTTGATGCCAACGTGGGCTACTCGTGGCGTATCAAATCGGGCGTCTACCTACGTCTCAACCTCTCGGCCTCTAACCTGCTCAATACGAAGACCCTCCGCAGTGGTGGTTACGAGCAGCTACGTGTCCGCTACACCAAGGATGGCAAGATGATGAGACCCTTCGATAGTCGCTACTTCTATATGTACGGCACGACCTTCTTCTTCAACGCTGCACTACAGTTCTAACCCTCTTAAAACGGATGAATAGTATGACACATATATATAATAGACTCATCGTTGTGGTCGGCATGCTCGCCTTGCTGACGAGCTGTCAGTACAACAAGATTGATCCGCCACAGGAGCCAAAGCCACGCCCCCTTTGGGAGCGGACGATGACGATCCAAGAGCTCAAAGCACTCTACCAGTCGAAGCCTGTACAGGTTGTACCCGATGCGGTAATCGTCGGTCAAGTCATCTCGGACGATAGTGAGGGCAACATCTACAAGTCTATCTACCTACAGGACGAGACGGGCGGTATCGAGTTCAAGGCGGGACTCGTCAACTCGAACCTCTTCTACAAGCGCGGCTCCAAGATAGCGATACGCTGTCACGGGCTAACGCTCGGTAAGTATGGCGGTGTCGTCACGCTGGGCAAGAACTCCACAGAGGAGAAGTACGAGAATGCCTATCTCCCCGAGCAGATGACGCCCCGCTTGGTGCGCTGTGACAACAATCGTCAGCCTCTCGTCTACCGTACGCTCACCATTCCGACTCTTTCGCCTGAGTATGCCAATACGCTGATACGTCTTGAGGACGTACAGTTTGTCGATAGCGAGCTAGGGCAGACTTATGCCGATGCGGACAACAAGACGAACGTCCCTGCTGTGGAGCGTCAGATCGAAGATCAGCAAGGCAACCGAGTAGTGCTACGCTCGAGTAGCTATGCGCTCTTTGCTGGCAGACAGATCCCCGAGGGCTCTGGCAATATCACCGCCATCCTCGGTTACTTCAATGGGAAGCCTCAGCTCCTCATCAGCCTAGAGAGTGATATTAACTTCACCAGCCCACGATTTCAGACGACTAAGTAACGGAGGCTCCTCGGAGCTTCGCTCAAGAATTAAGAAATAGAGTTAGATCCAGATATGAAGACACTCAATAAACTTGCGACGAGACGACTACTCCTCGCTATGCTCACCATCACGACGCTGCTCGGTGTGACCAGCTGTAAGGATGAGATGGACTACTATGAGAAGCCCTACGTGACGCTCTCACCAAACTTCACCGACAATACGATCCCCTTCAAGCAGGATGGTGGTACGCAGGAGCTGACTATCGAAACCAATAGACGCTTTTCGATCACCTTCGGCGAGGGCGCCGAGTGGGTTTCGGCTACGCCTATGGAGGCGACCGAGGGGACGCACCAGATCACCATCACGGCTCTCCCCAACAGGAGCGAAGATGCTCGTGAGGCTCAGATGATCATCAAGACCTCTACGACACAGCACGTCTACCTGATCGTGCAGCTCGGCAGTACAGGCAAGGGAATCACCTACACATCGCTCGCTGAGATCGCTAAGCTAGGTGAGGGGCTAGACCAAAACGGCAAGACGATCGACCAAGACCTGCGCATCCGTGCTACGGTTACGACCTATGCCGAGACGAAGCAGTTCCCCTTCTTAGGCTTCCACTACATACAGGACGCTGAGGGCAATGCACTCGTCTTGACGGTACCCAAGGGCGAAGACGCCTTGCAGTTTGGCGACGAGGTAACCGCTAAGCTCAAGGGAGCTAAGATCTCTAACTACAACGGGACCATACAGCTACAGGTCTCACACACACAGATGTCTATCGTTCCCAACAAGCCGATCGAGCCGATCGAGACCACACTCGCAGAGGTCGTCGCTGGCAAGCATCCGAACCAGTATGTACGTGTCAAGGAGGTCCAGTTTGTCAAGCCAGACGTGCCTTTCTTTGACCCAACTAGCACCTACTCCTCAACACGCCATCAGATCACGGACAAGAGTGGTAAGAAGACCAATCTTGAAGTCTGGAAGACAGCTACCTTCCGTGATGAGAAGGTCCCCTCTGGTAGCGGTAGCATCACGGCAGTCGTGACGGTCAATAAGACCTTCTTCAACCTCCGCCCCACGCTGCGTAGCGACATCAAGCTAGACCAGCCACGCTTTGACGTAGGTGGTGGCAATCAGCCCAACCCTAATCCTGATCCTAACCCGCAGGGGAACGTCTATGGTGTCGATCTCTCGCAGACGACCCGTACGATACCCTTTGCAGACGACTTCTCTAAGGGAGGTGAAGATAAGAAAGACTTTACGCTGCCAGGTTGGCTCAACAAAGATCTAGTGGGTGGACGTAAGTTCCAAAAGAGATCATTTGGCAATGTGCACTATGCGCAGGCAAATGCTTTTGGCTCGCCTGATCCTGAGAATAAGTGTGTCCTCGTCACGCCACGCCTACAGATGAAGGCCGGGAGTAGCTACACCGTTGAGTTGACTTATAGCACCGGCCACACCAATGGTGCTACCCTCACGATACAGCAGCTAGACAAGGACGGCAAGTTGGTGAAGACGCTAGAGGTGATCAATGACCAAAGTAGTCCTAGCGGTTACGGCAACCAGCACTACAAGAAGAGCTACACGATCTCAGGCTCTGCCGATGCTGGCTACATAGCACTCCTCTATGCAGCTAAAGCTCCTGACCACACCACCACCTACCAGGTGGAGGCTCTCACGGTCAAGTAGCCTTCCTATAAAGCTTCCCTAATCAAGCGGAGCCTCTGAGCTTAACCTTGAGAGCCAGTCCACAGCGGGCGAGTCTCTCCGAAAGGTAGTCTCAGAGGCTTCGCCTTTTGTTATCCTCCTTACTCCAAAGACTCACTTTACTCCAAAGAGCTATGTCCTCACTCCTATATAAACGTTCATATCTCCAGATGCTCCTGCTCGTGGGCTGGATGGCGCTCCTGCTCGTTGGTTGTAAACCGCAAGGCACGTCACAGCCCGAGCTACCCACAGAGCTAGCCCTCTACGATCGTACAGGTGCTTCGATGCGGGTCGTGAGTGCTGAGCCGTTAGACTTCTTCGTGACAGTCGAGGCTCCGACTCGCTGGACGCTCACCGCATCGCCCGAGACGTGGCTCTCCGTATCCCCCAGCGAGGGCAATGCGGGCAAGCAGGAGGTGATCGTGTCGATCTCTGCCAACGAGGGTGGGGAGCGCAAAGCTCAGCTGACACTCTCAGCCAATGGCAAAAGCGTCACCTACGCCATCACCCAGCAGCAAGCGGACGAGCATACGGGTGGCGGTGGCGAGTATGGTAGCGAAACGATCCTAGGCGACGTCTCTCTCCTAGAGGCTCCCAAGCTCTCGGGGCGTAGCTCCGCTTACTATATCACCCACCGAGTAGAGCAGGGACAGCGTGTCAACTTCTCCGTGGAGTACGATGTCATCTACCACCATCCTATCTGGGTCTGCTATAGTGCCGATGAGTACACCAGTCAGCGACACACTGGGCGCAGTGACGCTTGGAGCTGGGATCCCTTTGTGCCTAGCCAGTACGAAGTGACGCGGAGTGATTTCAAGGGGTATGACCGCGGACATATTGTCGCATCGGCCGACCGCCTTTACTCCGAGGAAGCCAATCAGCAGACCTTTTACTATACCAATATGAGTCCGCAGCGACGGAACCTCAATACGGGTGTCTGGCTACAGCTCGAGCAACTGGTGCAGGGCTGGGCGCGCAATAGTCGTCTGCGTGACAAGCTCTATGTGGTCAAGGGGGGGACCCTGCGAGAGGGCGAGACCATCGGTGTCACCGTGGGGGGCATCACTGTGCCACGCTACTACTGGATGGCTATCCTGGCGCAGCGCGGCGACCACTATCAGGCGATCGCCTTCTGGGTGGATCACACCAATCCAGCTCAGGTTGACCGTCCTCGCACCGTCGCTATTTCTATTGACCAACTAGAGGAGCGCACAGGGCTAGACCTCTTCCACAACCTGCCCGACAATATCGAGACCCGTGTCGAGGCTGCACACCCCACGGACGACCTCTCCCTCTGGCCTGGCATCTAGTGCTAAATGCAAACCTAGAGAGTGCAAAGGTAAGAAGGCAGACCGCAGAGGCTGCTCTCTGATGTACTCAGCGTCTCTCTGTAGCCTGCAAACGTTTCAATAGATCGTCACGTCTTAATCCCACAGACTCCACAAAGAGGATAACTCGATGAGATGAGTGACAAGTTGCGGAGCCGAGTAGTTCCGCAACAGGATCGATTTTTCACTCTTTTTACGTAGCTTTGCGTCTGTAGAGGTCGTTGTATCTCTTCGTAAGCGTTTCTTTTGGAATCATTCACAACCAACTAATAATTGACTTTATGACGATACTCAAGCGACAAGACTTCCTGTGGCGACTTTTTGTTGTCACGCTCTTGCTATTACCATTGTCTCTCTTTGCGAAGGTAGACGATGCTCCCAGTGCGCTACGTAGCCAAACTAATAGCGTTACTTTTACAACGAAGCGTACCGTGGGGCAGCAAGTCAAGATCAAGATCAAGTCTTCGAGTCCTGTCACTGCTCAGGGACTAGAGGGCACCATAGACATCGAAGGTGAATATGCGAAGGACTATACGCTCACCTCGCAAACCGTGACATTGACAGGCGATATCGTCGAGTTGGAATGCTTTAGCAACGAACTGACGGAGCTAAGCTTCTCGCCTGGGCATCCGATTGCTACGCTAAACTGCTGTGAAAATCATCTCCAGGGAGAAGCAATGACAAAGCTCTTTACCACATTGCCTGATCGCACCTCTTTAGATAAGGGTAGCTTGATCGTATATGATACGAATGTGGAGGATGCTAACCATGCGCTAAAGAGTGACGTGGCACGAGCTACGGCTAAGAACTGGGAGGTACTACAGCTCGGTGAGTGGTGGGTTAAAGAACCATATGTCGGTGAGGATGACCCTATCAAGCCTGTCGGTAGCGAGACAATCACCTTCACGACGGCAAAGAGTAAGGGCGAGAAGCTCACGATGTCTCTCCTAGCGTCTACGCCTGTGGAGTCGACAGGACTTCAGGGTGAGATAGACCCCAATGGCAATGAGCGTGAGTATATCCTCGATGGCAATACGATCACGCTTCAGGGTACGATCACTCAGATCTCTATCAAGGGTAATCTCATCACCTCTGTAGCACTCTCGGAAGATAGTCAGGTAGAGTATCTAGAGCTGTCTAATAACTATCTGATTGCGCCACACGTGGAGAAATTGATCTCACAGTTACCCTCTAGAGTGGGGCAGAAGGCGGGCGAGTTGGTTCTCTTTGACTCGACACTCCCGAAGGAGTTCAACTACTGCTCGACGGCAGATGTCGCAGCAGCACAGGGCAAGGGGTGGACCGTGATGCAGCATGACAAGGATCACAACATTATCCCCTACGAGGGCAAGAGTGGCAAGGCTCCCAAGCAGGGCGAGGAGCGAGCTTACCTGAAGACGGACAAGTCCGTAGGTCAGAAGCTAGGTCTTGCCGTACGAGCCTTTGGTCCCGTGACAGCTACAGGCATTGAGGGTACGATCATTCCTGACGGTAGGCGGAGAGAGTTTACCATCACCTCCTCAGAGATCGTGCTAGAGGGTTCTATTAGCTACTTAGACTGCTCGGGCAATGAGTTGACCTCTCTAGAGTTTGAGGGAAACGAAGACCTAGAGTCCGTCATGTGCGACAACAACCGTATCAAGGGTGCTGCTATGAAGCAACTAATAGCTTCGCTGCCTGATCGTACGGGACAGACGGAGGGCAAGCTACTCGTTTTCGAGGGAAACATTGACGATGCCAACCGATGTCTCATTAGCGATGTGGCTACGGCACATGGTAAGAATTGGCAGGCTCAGCAATGGTATGCGGGGAGTATAGTTCCCTATGCTGGATATGGCGAGCTACCTGAGGGTGGCAAGATAACGATCCATACGAGCAAGGCTGTAGGCGATCTCTTCTCTATGAAGCTAATTGCCGAGGGCCCCGTCACGGTGACAGGCATCGAGGAGGAGCTAAGCATTGACGACCACTACAATGACTATACGCTGACTAGTAGCACCATTACAATATATGGTGCCGTGAAGGTCTTGGAGTGCTATAGCAATCGAATCACCTCGCTAGATATCGAGGAGGCGAGCAAGCTTTACTGGCTAAACTGCTATGGTAACCAGCTGAAGCAGTTAGACCTCTCTAAGGCTCTCCACCTAAACGCACTCGTCTGCGACGATAACCTCCTCGTAGGTGAGGCGATGACGAAGATGATCGAGAGCCTACCCGATAGGAGAGATCAGGAGAAGAAAGCGGTCGCTGTCGTCTATGACAGTTCGCAGGAAGATGCTAATCGCTGTCTCGTCTCAGACGTTGCTATCGCACTGAAGAAAAACTGGCAGACAGCACAGTGGTCTAACGTAGGGGGCGAGATTACAGCCCTCCCCTATGCTGGTTACGATGCGACCGTCAGCGATGAAGAGATCCGTATGACTACACAGTACGCTATCGGAGATACGATTCAGCTCTCTATCGTAGCCCTTGGCCCAGTTAGTGCAGAGGGTATCGAGGAGGCGCTTGTAGCTTCGGGAGCACCACAGGAGTACACTTTGACTAGCCAAGAGGTTATCATCAAGGGGGCTGTCTCTGTCCTATTCTGCTTCGGTAATAAGCTGACAGCTCTAGATGTGTCAAAAAACAAGAGCCTCATCACAGTCGTCTGCGATGACAATATGCTCATCGGCAGCCAGATGACTAGTCTCGTGCAGGGACTGCCCGATCGCTCTAAGGAGACTAAGACGGGCAACTTCGTGGTCTACGACAGTGGTGTCGCTGAGGATGGCAATCGCTGTCTCGTCTCGGACGTAGACATTGTATCTCAGCGAGGATGGATGCCTACGCAGTGGGTCAAGGGGCAAAATGGTCAGCGCTCACCAGCTATGTACCTCGGGTACGATATGATGACGGGTGAGGAGCATGTCACCTTTGCAACGGACAAGGTGCCTGGCGAGCAGGTGACGCTAGCTCTAGATGCCAAGAATCCGATCGTCGCAGAGGGCCTCGGTGAGGGGGTACGCAAAGCTAAAGATGACCAAGTCTACACGCTCGTAGCTAGGCAAGTAGTCCTCAAGGGGACTCTCCGACAGCTGAAACTCTCGGGCAATGAAGTGACCTCTCTACGTATCAACGACACGAACCAACTAGAGCGTATAGAGTGCCAAGACAACAAGTTGAGCGAGGAGGCGACAGATCAGTTGATCGCTTCGCTACCTAGTCGTACGGGCTTGAAGGAGGGTGCCTTACTGCTATTTGATGCGACAAAAGCCGAGGGCAACGTCTGCTCTAAGGAGCAGGTAGCAAAGGCGCAGCAGAAGAACTGGAAGATCCTCCAGCTGATCCTCGATGCTGGCGAGAAGAAGGAGGTACCTTATGGCGGGTACAACGGCATCACCACAGCTCCATCGCATATGGTCAAGCTCTACCCCTCACCAGCGAGTACAACGCTTAGCATCGAGGGTGCTACACCACACGCTCAGCTAGCACTGTACGATAGCACAGGTAGGCTTGTCTTACAAGGGGTGGCAGATGCTTATGGAGCTTCGTCTGTAGATGTCGCTAGCTATCCACGAGGTGCTTACCTCCTCTTGATAGATGGTGTCAGCTACTCGCTACTACTCGACTAATGAGATCCGAGAGTAGGGGAGACAACTGGTAAGCTGTCGACCCAACTAACCAACTTTGGTCCGATAGCCACGTGGAGAATGTTAAATCCCCACGTGGCTATTTTTGATTCTCCACGTAGGGGCGAAACATTTCCTCCGAAGTTTCATTTGATTCCTCCGAAGTTTTATTTCGCCTCCACGTGGAGAATGTTTCTTCCCCACGTGAGGATTTCGAAATCCCTACGTGGGGATTAACTTTTTCTGAAAAGACGTGTAACCCTTTGTAGGGACGCTCGGTCTGAGCGTCCGTTGTGTCAAAGGTCACCGCACCATTGTTTTAACGAGGACGGACGCCCTCCGACTAAACACGAGCCGTGCGTCCCTACAGCCGTTACTCGTCAGTACTATCCGTGCTATTCTGTCACGTTACTTTTGTCAAGGTGAGCTTTCTCTCTTTTGGCACATTATTTGCTCTAGTCTTAATGCGTGCCTCCCGCATAGATGGGGGGCGACTAGTGAGACATTAATACATATAACCAAGATAAACTATGACAATCAAACCATTGGCAGATCGCGTGCTGATCAAGCCCGCTACTGCAGAGGAGAAGACACAAGGTGGTATCATCATCCCAGACTCAGCAAAGGAGAAGCCCCTCAAGGGCGAGGTACTTGCTGTGGGCAAGGGTACGAAAGATGAGGAGATGGTCCTCAAGGTGGGGGATCAGGTGCTATATGGCAAGTACGCTGGCACGGAGATAGAGATCGAGGGCGAAAAGCTCATGATCATGAAGCAGAGTGACGTACTCGCTACGCTCTAGTCCACGCAGTCTTATCCTAATCAAGAATCAAGTAAATAGACAGATACAATTATGGCAAAGGAAATTAAGTTTGACATAGAGGCTCGTGACCTCCTCAAGCGTGGCGTAGACCAGCTATCAGACGCTGTAAAGGTGACACTAGGCCCGAAGGGTCGCAACGTAATCCTCTCTCGTAGCTATGGCGCTCCACACATTACCAAGGATGGTGTGACGGTCGCTAAGGAGATCGAGCTAGAGAACGAGTTTGAGAATATGGGTGCTCAGCTCGTTCGTGAGGTGGCATCTAAGACCAATGAGGATGCTGGTGATGGCACGACTACCGCTACGGTACTGGCTCAGAGCATCATCAATGTAGGTCTCAAAAACATTACCTCTGGTGCTAACCCTATGGAGGTGAAGCGTGGTATCGACAAGGCTGTCAAGGCTGTCGTCGAGAGCATCCGCAAGCAAGCTAAGGAGGTGGGTGACGACCTAGAGCAGATCGCTCATGTGGCTACCATCTCGGCTAATGGCGACGAGGAGATCGGTCAGCTGATCGCTCAGGCTATGGAGAAGGTCAAGAAGGAGGGTGTCATCACTGTCGAGGAGGCCAAGGGTATCGACACGACGGTAGATATCGTAGAGGGTATGCAGTTTGACAACGGCTATATCTCTCCCTACTTTGTCACTGATCCTGAGAAGATGGAGTGCCGTATGGAGAAGCCTTACATCCTCTTTTACGAGAAGAAGCTCTCTACGATCAAGGATCTCCTACCACTCCTCGAGCAGGTACTCCAGCAGGGTCGCTCGCTGCTGATCGTTGCTGAGGATATCGAGAGCGAGGCTCTTACGACGCTCGTCCTCAACAGACTACGTGCTGGTCTTAAGATCTGTGGAGTCAAGGCTCCAGGCTTTGGCGATCGTCGCAAGGAGATCATGCGTGATATGGCTATCCTGACGGGTGGTACAGTCATTAGCGAGGACACGGGTCTGACGCTAGAGAATGCTACGATCGATATGCTCGGTAGCGCTGAGACGGTTACGGTGGTTAAGAACAAGACCACGATCGTCAATGGTGATGGTGACAAGGAGGCTATCGCAGAGCGTGCTAACCAGATCCGTCATCAGATCGAGAATACGAAGAGCGACTACGATCGTGAGAAGCTCCAGGAGCGTCTCGCTAAGCTCTCAGGCGGTGTTGCCGTCCTCTACGTAGGTGCTGGCAGCGAGGTCGAGATGAAGGAGAAGAAGGATCGTGTCGAGGATGCGCTCAGCGCTACACGTGCTGCGATCGAGGAGGGTACCGTACCAGGTGGTGGTACCGCTTATATCCGTGCTATCTCCTCTGTCGAGAAACTTAAGGGCGACACGGACGATGAGCGCACTGGTATCGAGATCGTCAAGCGTGCTATCGAGGAGCCACTTCGTCAGATTGTAGCTAACGCTGCTAAGGAGGGTGCTGTAGTCGTACAGCGTGTCCGTGACGGCAAGGGTGCCTTCGGATACAATGCACGTACGGACAGCTTTGAGGATCTGATGAAGCACGGTGTCGTTGATCCTGCTAAGGTAACGCGTGTAGCTCTGGAGAATGCAGCATCTATCGCTGGCATGTTCCTCACGACTGAGTGCGTTATCGCCGACATCAAGGAGGACAAGCCCGATCCCGCTGCTATGGCAGGAGCCACTGGCATGGGCGGTATGATGTAATCCCCTGCGAGCCTATTCGCTCAGCTCTAGGCGCTGTGCGCTAGCATACACGCTAGCTCCAGTCGTCTAGGCGCAACAAACAAAAGAAGAGCCCTACGTGTCCGATCGGATATGTAGGGCTCCTCTTTTATGCGCTGAGAGATAAAGCAAAGAAGCTCCGCCACAGACATCTGTGACGGAGCTTCTTAGGGTTTGATGGGAGCTTTGCTTTGCTACCTTCTATTAGAGCGATGAAGTTGATTGCGCTTGACATACTTTCGGGCAAACTCACGCTGTACCTGTTGGTAGTTGACCAGTTTGCGTGCAGGGATCTGTTTGCGTAGCTCTGTCATAGTTTGGTCATCTATCTCTGCGAGCTGAGACTTGAGTTGCTGCTCACGCTCGAGCCACTTGGCTGCTTGCTCTTCGGATAGGGACTCACTCTTCGTCGCTTCGTACTGCTCTCGCAACTCGCGCCATAGGGGTATGCGCTTCTTGTCAGCCTCTCGCAGGGTGCGGTCTAGATAGGCAGCTTCGTCAGCTGTCAGCTCTAGCTCCTGAGCGAAGAACTCTTTGCGTAGCTTGACTAGTTCCTCTCTACTGCGACAACCTGTCTCACTGCGTGGCTGCTGCGCTACGACTATACTAGGTAAAAGTAGCAGGGGGAGTGCTACCAATAGAAAGCGGTAAAGATTATGTCGTGTCATCATATCGTCGTGTCCATACGTCGTGATCATTTATATCTCTTCATCAGAGAGTGCCTCGAAAGTCTCCCCCATAGCGTAGTCATCGATGAGGATGTCTACGCAGGTCTCGTATAGGTAGTCTGCGAACTCGGTGTCAGTGAGTGGTGTGACGCTGAGATCATAGACCGAGCTAGCCACCTCGTCACTAGAGCGCAGAGGCTCTTGCGTGGTTACTTGCCATACGCCCCAAAGTGCTATTACAGCTACCAGCGCTGCTGCGATAGCTGTCCACGGACGGAGCTTCACCCATAGCTTAGCTCTGCGATGCGTACTCGATGCCACCACAGCGTCTGTCGCAGGAGCCTGCTCATCGAGCGGTATCTGCGATAGGATACGAGTGGATAGGTCATCAAAGTACCCCTCAGGAACACAGTAATGCTCCAGCCGCTCCGAGAGCGTGGGTATCTGACGGGTCAAGTCTTCTGAAGGTCTAGGCATAAGAGACGATTAAGTAGAGTCTAAGTGCGACCTCGTGGGGAGGTCTTTTTCCTATACCTTATTGGATACAGATCAGCTTGGTAAGTTTAATTCAGATGAGAGATATACTGCTGAATCTTCTTGACCGCATGGTGATAAGAAGCCTTGAGGGCTCCCTCCGAGGTCTCGGTGATGGTTGCTATCTCTCGATAGGGCATCTCATCGAAGTAGCGCATCTCAAAGACCTGTCGCTGCTTGGGCGGAAGCTTATCGAGCGCTTGCTGCAAGATCTGCTCGCCCTTGTCTCCATCGAAGTATGGGTCGGCCACGGCACTCTCTAGGAGATAACTGGTCTCTTCGCTGACGGCGTACTCGTTGTCTGCGATGCGCGTTTTCTTTTTGTTATAGTTGATCGCCTCAAAGAGGGCGATGCGATAGATCCAGGTATAGAACTTCGCCTCTCCTCTGAAAGAGCTTAAGTTTTGCCACGCTTTCAGAAAGGTCTCCTGTAGCACATCGTCCGCATCGTCATGCTGCCTGACGATACGACGGATCAACCAGTAGAGCTTCTCCTGATACATCTGCACCGCCGCTGTAAAAGCGACAGCGCGGGTCTTGGAGTTCATAATCTGCTCCTGCAGTTCATCTTCGGTCATGCCAAGTGGACACTATGAATGGTGTGTGGCTATAGCTGAGAGGTGGAGTCTATGGTCGTTTTGTCGCACCTTTGACTAGATAGACATATACGGGGAAGTGATCTGAGTAGCCTCCCTGCCACTGACCGCCAACGAAGGTGCGGAGCGTGTACCCCTTGTACTGGCCACTCTGCTGAATCATAAAGGGCTGCTTGAAGATAAAGCCCATATCGGTCGTCTTGGGGTCGCGATATAGCTGCCAGGTGGCAGGATTGTTGCCGATGAGCTCCCCATTGACTACGATGATGTCAAAGAGGTTCCACACGTCACGATAGGCGAGCGTACCCATACCTTTATTGTATAGCTGTAGCATCGGGGTGTAGTAGTCTGCAGGCTTCGTTTGGTCAGGATGGTTCTGCACACCGAGACCATCACGTACGCTAGGGCTGATGGGGTCATCGTTGAAGTCTCCCATCATGATCACTTTGCTGCCTGGGAAGAGCGCATAGAGCGAGTCAGCGACGCTACGCATCGTCTTAGCGGCTGCCATACGACGATGCAGAGAGGCTGCCTCTCCGCCACTACGTGAGGGCCAGTGCCCCACGAGGACATGCACGATCTCTCCATCGAGGAGACCGGAGGCGTAGACCACATCTCTTGTTTTGATCCAAGGTTCGTTTGGTATCTCTACAGCCCTAGCTCCTGATGCAAAGACTTTATAAACCTCAGGCTGGTAAAGGATAGCGCAGTCTATACCTCGTAGATCGGGGGAGTCGTAGTGTACGATGTCGTAGTGCTTGTCTCGTAGTGAGTCTTGGGCAATTAGATCCTCGAGGACGCCTCGGTTCTCTATCTCAGCGACTCCGATGATGGCGGGGCCATCTCCTCCGATGAGTGAGATGACGTGCGACATATTGCGGAGCTTGTGCTGGTACCGCTCGGGCGTCCAGCGATTGGCGCCATCGGGGAGAAACTCTTCGTCATTGTTCTCCTGATCGATGGTGTCAAAGAGGTTCTCTAAGTTGTAGAATGCGACCGTAACCCGCTGAGGTGTGGTGCTCTGCTGTGCAGATATGATCCCAAAGGAGAGAGCTAGCAGGGCGACCAGCCAGCCCCATCTACTATGTTGTGTGCTATGTGTCATAAATTAATTGCTTCTATAGTTCTAGTGTTAGATACGCTTTCACAAAAGTACTGATAAATGTCGGATTACCCAAGGTCTCGCTTATAAAGCTTTCGTTAAAGCTGTTGCCTAAGGTGCTGTCTCACTGGGAGCGTCACGCTAAGTGGTCGAGCTGCTCGTCGATAAGTATAAAAAAACGAGACCCCGCAATACTTCATTGCGAGGTCTCGAATTGTTGTTGAAGTGGTGCCACCAGGAGTCGAACCGGGGACACAAGGATTTTCAGTCCTTTGCTCTACCTACTGAGCTATGGCACCATTCTTCTTGCGCTTTGGTGATGCAAAGGTACAACAACTTTTTGAATTGACCAAACGCTGGCGCAATCGATGTTATTTTGTATCTTTGCGAGTAGTAACATAGCACAAATAGCATGGTGGACTTGACATCACACTACGGAGGCATCGCCCTCCGCAATCCAATCATAGCTGGTAGCTCGGGTCTCACGGCCTCGCTCCAGCAAGTTACAGCAATGGCTCAGGCGGGAGCTGGCGCAGTCATCTTGAAGTCGCTCTTTGAGGAGCAGATAGAGGCGACGGCTCTGCAAGCGCAGGCGGAGGTGGAGACCTCTTATCCTGAGGGACTCGACTATATGCTGCACTATACGCGACAGCATGAGGTAGAGAAGTATCTAGACCTGATCCGTGAGGCTAAGAGTGCGGTCGACATCCCCGTCATAGCCAGCATTAACTGTTATCGAGGAGGCGAGTGGGAGACTTTTGCCAAGAGTATACAGGAGGCGGGAGCAGATGCGCTCGAGCTTAATGTGATGCGCATCGAGACAGATCCAGCCCAGCGTGGTAGTGATCTAGAGAAGGAGTTGGTAGATCTAGCTATCTCGATCACCCGTACGGTGCAGATACCTGTCGTCTTCAAGATCTCAGACCGCTTTACCAATATCCTTTACCTAGCGCAGGAGCTAGTCAAGAGCGGGGTCAAGGGCTTGACCTGCTTTAACAAGAGCTGGCAGACAGACATTAATATAGATACTCTAGAGATTGTTCAGGGCCCAGTTGTTTCGACAGGACAAGAGCTATACAATACGCTCAAGTATACGGGGCTCCTCTCGGGCAAGCTACCGCAGCTCTCTATCTCCTCTTCGGGCGGTGTGATGGACTACGCAGGCATCGTCAAGAGCCTCCTCGTCGGGGCTAGCTCCGTACAGGTTGTCTCCGCACTTTATCAGCACGGAGTACCCTACCTGACGAAGATGCTGGAGGAGCTCACGCAGTGGATGACTCAGCACGGGTATCGCTCCATAGAAGAGTTTAGAGGTAGTCTCAACGCCTCTAAGCAGTCTGACCAGGAGCTCTATATGCGCTCGCAGTTTATGCGTTACTTTAGCAGTAAAGCGTAGCTGACACTCAGGAGAAACAGACAATAACGACATATTTACTAACTCAAATATCACATAAACTATGAACAGACTATCTATCACAGCAGGCATCGTAGCCGTAGCCCTATCCCTATCGGGGTGTGGTGCGATAAACGATACACTAATCGGTGCTGGTGCTGGCACAGCTGTAGGCGCAGGCCTCGGAGCTGGTATCGGTAAGGTCGCAGGCAACACGGGTGCTGGAGCAGCTATCGGTGCCGTCGTAGGCGGTGCTGCAGGTGCTCTCATCGGCAATCGTATGGAGAAGCAAAAGAAGGAACTCGAGCAGCAGCTACCTGAGGGTACGCAGGTCGAGACCGTCAATGAGGGACAGGCCATCAAGGTCGTCTTCGACAGCGGTCTACTCTTTAACACGAGCTCTAGCACGCTGAGCTCTTCTTCTCGCAACGATCTCCGCAAGTTTGCTGATAACCTAAACAAGAACGACGACACGGTCCTAGAGATCATCGGTCACACCGATAGCTCGGGCAACGATCGCATCAACGATCCGCTCTCACTGAATCGCGCTAAGAGCGTCCGTGACTTCCTCGAGGGACAGGGTGTCTCTTCTACACGTATGAAGTACGAGGGGCGTGGTAGTCACGAGCCTGTCGACACGAACGCAACGGCTGAGGGTAAGCGCAAGAACCGTCGTGTAGAGGTCTTCATCCTACCTAGCCAGAAGATGATTGAAGAGGCTAAGGCTGGTACGCTGAAGTAGTCTCACTCCTCCAAACGCATCACGCACTGCACGAGTCAGAGCGTGGTGCGTTTCTTTTTTAGTCACTCCGTACGACTTACAGCAAGAGCTATATGTCTCACTCCCTACAATTAGTTTCGACGGTTCTTCTGATCTCCTTGGCGTTGCTCTCATGCAGCGCTACCGCTGGGCAACGCTCACAGGCACCTTCGTCTGTAGAGGCCTCCTTTGAGGTGGTAGACACGACTCGCCTCAGCGAGGAAACTACAGCACAACCCTATCCGATGGTAGAGATCCCAGCGAACATACAGGAGCCACTACAGCGGGCAAAGTATGCGCTAGAGCACTTCTTCGACCGTTGGCCAGCAGAGACGCTGGATCAGCTCGTTGATCCTGTAGCTATGGAGCAGGGCTTGGTAGACTACCTCTCTATCTATGGTAGTATGCCCGCAGGGAGCGTCTCGCAGGAGGATCTGTTATGTCCGCTCAAGGTGATGCGTGGCAAAGCTCTCAGTGAAGCGCTACGGCTCTATACTAAGTATCTCTACGAGAGTGCCTCTCCGCTAAAGAACCATACGCTCTATATCCAAGCTCTCCAGTGGGCGACCCAATCTCCGCAGGTGGAGTATGTGGATCAAGTGATCTATAAGGATATGCTGTCACTCGTGTCGCAAAACCAAGTCGGCTCGCCAGCCTCAGACTTCGCCATAACGCTAGCTCAGCCTGCGGCAGAGGGGTACACCTTTGCCGACACAACGCTCTACGCACTACGTGACAAGCCCAAGGTGGTCATCTTCTACACCCCAGGCTGTGATCGCTGTACGCATCTGCTCGAGGAAGTGTCTCACGATCAGATCCTGCAACGTGCCACCGAGAGGGCGAAGGCAGAGATACTCTACGTATCGCTCGTCTATGAACGTAGCGAATGGGAGAGAGGTCTTTCAGATCTTCCGTCCTTTGGTACACCCGCTTTCAATGGCGATCTGCGTCTCCTCGAGGAGTCGCTCTATGATTTAGCTGTCACGCCTGTCATATACGTCATTTCGTCCGATGGCATCGTGCTACAGCGTGATGCTTCGCTCGCTGAGGTCAGACGCTACGTTTCTACACTTTAACCTATTACTCTATGAAGGGTATCATACTAGCTGGTGGTACGGGTAGCAGGCTCTACCCCCTGACCAAGTCTGTCAGCAAGCAACTACTGCCAGTCTACGACAAGCCGATGATCTACTATCCGCTCTCTACGCTGATGCTGGCAGGCATTCGCGAGATTCTAATCATCAGCACGCCACAAGATCTGCCGAGCTTCGAGCGTCTCTTAGGCGATGGTTCCGCTTATGGCATTGCGCTGACTTACGCCGAGCAGCCGCGCCCCGAAGGATTGGCGCAAGCCTTCATCATAGGCCGTGAATTCATAGGCTCAGACGACGTCTGTATGGTACTTGGCGACAACCTCTTTCACGGCTCTAGCTTTGCCACGCAACTAGCTGCCGCTCGAGACAACGTCACCCAGCATCGCCTCGCCACCATCTTCGGTTATCCCGTCTCTGACCCAACACGCTATGGCGTCGTTTGTCTAGATGCCACGGGCAAGCCTACCAATATAGAGGAGAAGCCTAAGCACCCCAAGAGCAATCTAGCGGTCGTGGGGCTCTACTTCTATCCGAATGATGTGGTCCAAGTGGCGCAAAGCATCACTCCCTCAGAGCGCGGGGAGCTAGAGATCACAGCAGTCAACGACTACTACCTACAGCAACAACAGCTCTCCGTCATCTCCCTCGGACGCGGCTTCGCTTGGCTCGACACAGGCACTCATGAGGCGCTTATGGAGGCGACCAACTATGTCAGCGTCATACAGAAGCGTCAGGGGCTGGTGATCGCTTGCCTTGAGGAGATCGCTCTACGTCAGGGCTGGATCACGATGGATCAGCTACAAGAGGCTGCCCATCAGCAGCGAGGTAGCACCTATGGTCAGTACCTCGCCAGCATCAAAGCGTAGCGATAGCAAAAGAGCTTGTCTTAACCCTCTGCTTGTGCTGAGGAGTGAACAGATCAAACCGTGTAAGGGGGCTGATGCCCCCTTTTTTCGTACCTTTGATGCGTTAATTAGACTACACGCCTAACAACTATGATGGACTCTATCAAGCAAATCTACAAGATCGGTCACGGACCGAGCAGTAGTCACACTATAGCCCCTATGCGAGCCTCTGAGATGTTTCTCTCTCAAGTCAAAGAGCTACCCGTGGATCGTCTCGAGGTGACGCTCTACGGGAGCCTCGCTGCTACCGGCAAGGGGCACATGACCGACCAAGCGATACTCTCTGTACTTAATCCCGTCTACCCAACGACCATCCTCTGGGAGCCTCGTGTGGAGCTCACCTTCCACCCCAATGGGATGAAGTTTACCGCCTTTGATAAGGAGGGCGAAGAGCTCAAAGAGTTTAAAGTCTACAGCATCGGCGGCGGAACGCTTGCCAATGAGACCTTCAACGAGCAGGTCACCACTCCAGTCTACGAACTCTCCACGATGGCTGACATTATGGAGTACCTAGACAAGCGGGGGCTCTCTTACTGGGAGTACGTGGAGCGCTGCGAGGGACCCGACATTTGGGACTACCTCGCTGAGGTATGGCAGGTGATGAAGCAGAGCGTGCAGGAGGGCTTGGCTGCTGAGGGGGTTCTACCTGGTGGTCTGCGCCTGCGTCGCAAAGCGGCCGACACACTGGTCAAGTCTCTGAGCTACAAGGATAGCGTTCGGACTCGTGGTATGGTTTACTCATACGCACTAGCCGTCAGTGAGCAAAACGCTGCTGGTGGACGTGTCGTCACGGCGCCTACCTGCGGTTCCTGTGGCGTGATGCCAGCGGTACTCCTCTATCTTCAGGAGACGCGTAGCTTCCGTGACGAGCGTATCCTACGTGCCTTAGCTACGGCGGGACTCTTTGCTAATGTGGTGCGTACCAATGCCTCTATCAGTGGCGCTGAGGTGGGCTGTCAGGGCGAGGTAGGTGTCGCTTGCGCGATGGCTGCTGCGGCCGCTAGTCAGCTCTTCGGTGGTACGCTGTACCAGATCGAGTATGCGGCCGAGATGGGTTTGGAGCATCACCTCGGGCTTACCTGCGATCCAGTCTGCGGACTGGTACAGATCCCCTGTATCGAGCGCAATGCCTTTGCGGCTAGTCGTGCACTGGATGCCAATACTTATGCCAACTTCACCGATGGTCGTCACCGTGTCAGCTTTGACCAGGTGGTCGCAGCGATGCACCAGACGGGCAAGGATCTGCCGAGTCTCTACAAAGAGACGGCCGAGGGCGGACTAGCTATCCTCCACGAGAAGTATGGTGGCAAGATCCTCATCGAGGACTAAGCCTGTTCATAAGCTGATCTAATGAATAAACAGAAGCATGCCGACCCGCGCACCCGTAGTATCTATCGGGTCACACTAGTTGGTGCCTTGGTCAATGTAGCGCTCACGCTCCTCAAGCTCATCGTGGGCTTCGTGGGGCATAGTGCTGCCTTGATCGCTGATGCGGTACACTCGCTCTCGGACTTCTGTACAGATATTGTCGTGACGCTCTTTGTGGGTATCGCGGGCAAGCCGAGAGATACTAAGTACCGCTACGGATATGGTAAGTATGAGTCGATAGCTACGCTGATCATAGCTGCCGTGCTGATGGGCATCGGCATCTCTATGTTGCTCAAGAGTGGAGAGGCGATCTATCTCTTTTTTGCCTCTGGGGTTATCCCGCAGCGTCCTTCGCTTTGGGCGGCAATCATAGCTTTTATCTCTGTTCTGTCGAAGGAGTGGCTCTTTCGCTACACCAAGGGAGTCGCTGAGCGGGTGCATAGTAATACGGTGCTGGCGAATGCGTGGCACCATCGTACCGACGCTTACTCCTCTATCGCTGTCCTCGTGGGCGTCTTGGGGGCAGCCTTGCTGGGCAATAAGTGGGCGATCCTCGACCAAGTGGCCTGCGCAGGGGTCAGTCTCTTCATCGTCTGGGCGGGGGTGCAGCTTATCTCGACCCCTTGGCGGGAACTCACCGAGCATAGTCTCTCTGAGGAGGAGCAGCAGACGATCCTAGAGATCATCGAGGCAGAGTATCCAGGGCATCATCCGCACAATCTCAACACCCGTAGCTTAGGCTCTGCCGTTGCTATCGAGGTGGACATCTATCTGCCTGACGAGACACCAGTTATCCTCGCTCACGAGCGGGCTACTCACATAGAGAACAAGCTCAAGGAGCATTACGGCGAGCGCACCCACGTAGTCGTCCATGTGGAGCCGATGGCTATGATGAATACAGGTCACGAATAGCGAAAAGACCCCAACTAAAAGTCAATCTTCCCTTCTTATGAAAGCAACCATTCGTATCGTTAATGCGCACTTCTACTCTTACATAGGGGCTCTCCCTGAGGAGCAAGTGCTAGGCAATAGATATATCGTCAACCTCACCGCTACTTACGATGCGACCAAGGCGATCCAGAGCGACGATGTCGCTGATGCGGTGAGCTACGCTGATCTCTACGGCGTGATAGCGGACAAGATAGGACACTCGCGGGACAACCTCCTGGAGTATGTCGCTGGGCAGATACTTACAGAGATCCTAGACAACTACAAGTTGGTCGACAGTTGCGAGATAACGATCCAAAAGGCGATCCCGCCTATCGCTGGCATTATCGATGCCGCTAGTGTCACGCTCGCTGCTAGTCGTGAAGATGACGAGTAACGGGCTACTACTCCTTTTGATCCTCTAGTCGACTCTGCAGTGCGTACATCTCGTCGCGTAGGCGTGCAGCCTCGACGAAGTTAAGCTCTTTGGCGGCAGCATACATCTGCTTGCGGACCTGCTCGATCAGGTCTGGGAGCTTGTCCTGAGTGAGGTACTCAGCGACAGGTGAGGCGACAGCTATCTGATCCTCGACATAAGCTTCGGCTTGTGCCGAGGATTTTGTTGTTACATAGCCTTCCTGCGAGAGCGCATTCGTTCGTTTGCTCACCACCTGCGTCGGGGTGATGTTATGCGCCTCATTGTAGGCTATCTGCTTAGCTCGGCGGCGGTTGGTCTCGTCGATGGTCGCCTGCATACTATCGGTGATGCTGTCCGCATAGAAGATGACCAGCCCGTGCACATTGCGGGCAGCACGTCCCGCCGTCTGCGTGAGCGAGCGATGCGAGCGGAGAAAGCCCTCCTTGTCCGCATCGAGGATCGCTACGAGCGACACCTCGGGGAAGTCCAACCCCTCACGAAGGAGGTTGACCCCGACCAAGACATCGTAAGCCCCCTCACGCAGGCTGTCCATAATCTGGATACGCTCTAGCGTGTCCACGTCGCTGTGTATGTAGGCGCACTTGATGCCCGCTCGTATGAGGTAGTCGCTCAGCTCCTCCGCCATACGCTTCGTCAGGGTCGTGACGAGTGTCCGCTCGTTGCGCTCCGTGCGTATGACGATCTCCTCCATCAGGTCGTCCACCTGATGCTCCGTGGGGCGTATCTCGATAGGCGGGTCTAGCAGGCCCGTGGGACGTATCACCTGCTCGACCACCACGCCCTCGCTCATATTGAGCTCGTAGTCAGCTGGTGTGGCGCTGACATAGATCACTTGGTTGGTCAGATTGACAAACTCGCCAAACTCCAAGGGTCTATTGTCCAAAGCCGCTGGCAGACGAAAGCCATACTCCACCAAGGTGGTCTTGCGCGCCTTGTCTCCGCCATACATAGCGCGTATCTGCGGTATCGATACGTGGCTCTCATCGATGACTAGGAGATAGTCATCGGGGAAGTAGTCCATCAGGCAGAAGGGTCGCTCGCCTGGCTTGCGACCATCGAAGTAACGCGAGTAGTTTTCAATGCCCGAGCAGTAGCCCACCGCCTTGATCATCTCCAGGTCGTAGGAGACCCGCTCGTAGAGTCGCTTCGCCTCAAAGAGATGTCCCTCACGCTCCAGCTCTGCCGTGCGGTCGCCTAGATCCTTTTTGATCTCGACGATCGCACGCTGCGTCTGTTCCTCCGTTGTTACAAAGAGGTTGGCCGGGTAGATGCGTAGGCTATCCAGCGTCCCCTGGCTCTCAGCCGAGACTGGATCGATGATAGTGATCCGATCTATCTCGTCATCCCACAGCTCGATGCGGTAGGCAACCCCCTCGAAGGACTCAATGGCGGGAAAGATGTCGATCGTATCCCCCTTCACCCTAAAGGAGCCACTCACGAAGTCCGCCTTGTTATTGACATAGTAAGACTCCGCTAGACGTCGCATCAGTGCGTCCCGCTCGATCTGCATGCCCACCTCCAGCTTGATGATCTTATTCTCAAAGTCATTCGGATTGGCCATACCATAGATGCAGGAGACCGAGGCGACCACAATCACATCGCGACGACCCGAGAGGAGCGATGCTGTAGCACGTAGTCGCAGCTTATCCAGCTCCGCATTGATCGCCATATCCTTCTCTATATAGGTGTCTGTATTAATCAGATAAGCCTCTGGCTGGTAGTAGTCGTAGTAGGAGACGAAGTACTCCACCGCATTGTTGGGAAAGAACGCCTTGAACTCGCTGTACAGCTGCGCCGCCAACGTCTTGTTGTGGCTAATGACCAGCGTCGGTCTGTCCACCTGCTGGATTACATTGGCGATCGTAAAGGTCTTGCCCGAGCCCGTCACACCGAGGAGCGTCTGATGAGGCAACCCATCACGCACTCCCTGCGAGAGCTGAGCAATAGCCTCTGGCTGATCGCCCGTCGGCTTATACTTTGAGGTTAGTTGGAAGGACATAGCACCGGCTTGACTCTAATGCTGTCCGTGCTTCTGCTTGTTCTCTAGATACTTACTATCGAGTGCCCAGGTGAGCCGTGGCTCTAGTGCGATAGCCTTGCGATACCACGTCTCAGCCTGCGTCTGCTCACCGACACCTACGTAGCACTCGGCAATCTGGATCAGAAGACTCAAGTAAAGCCACGACCCCTTGCTTTCGCCTTTGGAAACCATCGCACGCTCTGCACGAATCAGGTAGTCGATAGCATCTCGCTTAGCATCTCCCTTGAAGAAGGCTGGAGCGAAGTACTGTGCATTGCCTCGCTGGATCAGACCGATAGCGTTTTGCTGATCCATCTTGATCGAGCGATTCATCAGACTAATGCTCTTATTGCCCACCAGCGGAGCACGTAGCCACGAGATGCCGATACGGTAAGTGTAGTAAGCCGATAGGTAGGCGGTCATCTCGGCGGTCTTGTAGTCACACTCTAGGAGGTAGTCCACGTGCGCTTTGTACCGCTTGAGGTACTGCTCCGCTTCATTGTTTCTGTCTCGTAGCATACACTCAGCGATGTATCCGTACTCATACTCCACCAGCTCGGCAATACGTGCATAGCTCTTGTTAGGCTCAGCGTGCATACGGTCTACGACCCGCTTCCAGCTGTTGATGTCACGCTTTACATACGCCTCGTAGACCTGCTGTTGGTCTGCCGTCTGTGCCCAGCTACTTCCTACTCCCAAGAGGAGCACGAAGAGCAAAAGTACCAATATCTGTCTCTGTCTCATACAATCTCTGTTTGTCTAATGGTCAACGAAAACTATCCCACCGTGCGGGACAGCTGGAGAGGACTCCCCGAAGAGCTGTCTCATCTCCTTCATATCCCCAAAGATACAAAACTCTAGCGAAGCCACAACGCCTCACCCGGCTCTTTGATCCCGCAAATCTCACGTGTGACGATGAGACGAGTAACGGCTGTACTACAACGGACGCACGACCGTGCGTTCGTTGTGTCAAAGGTTACAGCGTCAAGTTATTATCCGTCACGGCAGGTTTGGGGACGGATGCCATCCGACTCGATACTATCCGAGCGTCCCTACACAGGGTTACTCGTCACGCTGTGATACAAAGGGTTACACGTATCATCGCTATACGTCAAGTGCGTCCGTTGTCGACAAA
>URDQ01000008.1 GCA_900546675.1 uncultured Porphyromonas sp.
ATGAAGTTTTTTTCCTACATTTGTAAGTGTGTTGCACTTGACACTGGAATGTGCGAAGTTGCGATGCCTGCAATCTCCTTTGCACTTTACAGAATAAAGCGTACCTTTGTGACAAGTACCTCAGATACGCTACAAAGTATGTTTACCCCCCCCCCCGTTTTAACACTTAACAACAAGGAAGCTAATCACTTACGAAGCTCCTACGCAGGCATTTCTCTTGCTACCAGCAGGAGAAAAAGGCGGGGCAACAACCACATACATCTCATCACACACGACAAGTGGCGACCTCTCACCGAGAGAGGGGTCGCCACTTGTCGTATCTTCTAGTCAACTCTAATCATCACCCAGCACCATCTCTATAATCCCCCAAGCATAATAGAACTAATAACATTGTCTCTATGAAAAAGATATCGCTTATAGCTAATAGTGGCATCCAGGTCATCTCCTTTGACTTCACATTAGATTTGCGTGAGAAGGCTCCTCTATGGTTTTATGAGTACCAGTCTGTAGATGAGTCGTGGCAGATCGAGCTACTCTACGAGGTCAAAGATGAGGATGGCACTCCTCACTACTATCGCTACATAGAGCTCGATAAAGAGGGCTTTATCGAAGACACACAGCCGATTACTATCAAGGATCTAGCCAATGCGGGCATCTCTCCTCTAGAGGTCTCTCCAGACAAACCCAATCATCAGATATATCGCAGTACCATCTCAGACTTCTTCAATCTCATCTCTGCGTATGGCAATCAGTGGCTCCCGCTCCCCTACCTTAAGAAGCTGGGCTTTCGCTTTGAGCAGGGGCCGTACAACTGGAGTCGCTTTAAGATTGTGCCTTTGCCCGAGCAGGACAATGAGGAGAGACGCTATCGGGTTATACTCGCTTTCGACACCTATACGACGGAGGAGGATAGCGAGAATGATGAGAACCCCTACTTCCCCGATGAAGTGATGACCTCCCTGAGGCTAAAGCTCTGTGATGAGCCTCTCGGTGTGATAGACTACAGCACCTCACAGGGAGAAAATTCAATCAATGTGGATGAGTATCTATTCTCTCTAGCATATCCTAATGTAGAGTCGCCAGAGAGACTTCGCACCTCTAAGAAGAAGTCTTACCTGACGGCTTACCTGGCCTTCATCTATCATGTGGCTCGGTATGAGCTCTTCCCCGAGGTGGAGCTTTATCGATCACAGGGAGTGCCCGGTAAGGACTTAGATCTCGTGATCGATATAGGCAACTCGCGCACCACGGCGGTACTGGTCGAGGATCATAAGATCTTTGAGCAGACAGCACTCTTGAGGCTTCTCGACTTTACAGCTCTAGAGGATCCAGAGGATCCCCGTGTGAGCTACCTGAGTGAGCCTTTTGCTATGCGACTGGTAACACGCAAGGTGAGCTTCGGACAGATAGGCAAACGCAATAGTGAGCGCTTTACCTACCCGAGTATAGTGCGGCTCGGTCATGAGGCTGAGCGGATCCTACATCTAGCCAAGAGTGAGGAGAATGAGGAGATGCCTATGACGCTCTCTAGTCCCAAGCGATATCTGTGGGACAAGCAGAGGAGTCAGAAGGAGTGGAAGTTTTCTATCCTCCCGAACGACAAAGATCCAGACGACGTCCTCTACCTACCAGGTGTCTCTAAGATGATCGCCAGTGACGGATCGATACTTCGCGATGGCAGTACGGGTGGGCAAACATTCTACTACTCCCGGCGCACGATGATGACACTCGCCTTCCTAGAGATCCTGGAGCAGACGCTTATGTACTCTAATAGTGTCTCATATCGTGAGGATCGTGGCTCTGTAGACAGCCCTCGCATACTACGGCGTGTCATCATAACCTGTCCTACGGCTATGTCACAGAAGGAGCGTGAGGCTCTAGTACACTGTGCCGAAGATGCCAACTATCTCTTCTCTACATACCATCAGTACGATCAGCGTATCGAGGTTTATCCCCAGATCAATAAGGATGCTGACGATACTCCGTACTGGTACTACGATGAGGCGACTTGCTCTCAGCTGGTCTATATGTATAGCGAGATAGGGCAGAAGTACAATGGCTTTTGCGAGGAGTTTTTCAATCTATATGGCAAGGAGGCAGCAGGAACACGCCCCACGCTCACCGTCGGGTCACTAGATATCGGTGCTGGCACCTCAGACTTGATGATCTGTAAGTATACGTACGAGCAGGATCGAATTACGAAGGTGATTCCTGAGCCTCTCTTCTACGACAGCTATTACTTCGCAGGAGATGATATGCTCTATGATTTGATCAATGGCTTGCTCTTTTACAGTGACGAGGGTTCTTTTCGCAAGAAGCTGGCAGATCTCGATGAGCATGCTTATAGGCAGAAGCTACGAGACTTCTTTGGGCCCAACTATGCAGGTCAGACTATAAGGCAGCGTAACCTGAGACGCAACTTCAACCTGCAGTACACCGTACCTCTGATGTATCATCTGCTCTCGCTTCTCTCTGAGGAGAGGCGTGACTGCAACGTGCGCTATGAGGATCTCTTTCCCTCGGCAGAGCAAGAGCCCAACGAGTCTGTACAGAGAGGCTTCGAGGAGTTCTTTGGATTCTCTATGAGAGAGCTCTCGTGGGAGTTTAGTGGTCAGCAGATCTACGACATCGTCTCCAAGTCTTTTGAGCCTCTGCTGAAGATCATCTCCAGCATAGCCTACTCAACGGGATGCGACATCTTCCTTCTCTCTGGGCGTCCAGCCTCTTTGGCCCCGATACGAGATATATTCCTCAAGTATTACCCTCTATCGCCTAATAGGCTTATCCTGCTCAACAACTACAACGTAGGCTACTGGTACCCCTTCGGCAGCAATACGGGCTACATAACCAACCCTAAGACGGTGGTTGCCGTGGGAGGACTCATCGGCTTCTACTCATCAGAGCTGGGCGGTCTCAAGGGCTTTCAGTTAGACACAAAGCTCCTAGGCGAGCGACTCTCCTCTATCGTCAACTATGTGGAGCAGCCAGACTCTGCAAGGAATACGCTCCACAGCTCGTATGTGCTCACGCCTAGTTCACCCTTTGGAGATGTAGTCGTATCGTCTCTTCCCAAGTCTCTCCAGATCAAGCAGCTGGATGTAGACATCTATCCAGCTCGCCCACTCTTTACCATCAGCTTTAACCGATCTGGTATGGGGCGTCGGCTGAAGAGTGCTAAGCCTCATCTCAACGATCTACAGATACTACAAGAGGTAGATCTACAGGTTAAAAGCCTAGAGAAGAGACTTCCCTTCACGATCCATCTGAGTCGAGATGTCACCAATCTTGAGGATATCGAGATCGAGAGCATCACCGACAAGAACGATGAGGATATAACAGTCAGCGACCTCTCTATCAATGTACAGAGCCTCGGCCTAGAGGATGGCTACTGGCTGGATACTGGAGTCTTCAATCTAGAATAAGAGAGCGTACAGTCTAACAAGAATCGAACATCCTTATGATAGCCAACATAAATGATCAGCTCAGCGCACTAGAGCGAGCCATACAGTGGAGCAAGAAGTATCCCGAGGAAAACCTCGAGTCTACCCTACTAGAGCGCAAGCGCCGAGATATAAAGCGCGTTAAGAATACCCTCGAGATCAACTGCTCTGTAGCCGCCTACGGAGAGAGCCAAGTGGGTAAGTCGTACCTGATGAGCAGTCTCTTATCCACACCGACGAATCCATTTGAGATCAGTGACGGGGATAGGAAGTACAGCTTCATCGATGAGATAAATACTAGTGGGGGAAACCTCTCTCAGACGGAGTCCACAGGTATCGTGACTCGGTTTACGACTCGCCAAGACAATGCGACTCCAAGAGGACAGGTCAAGATAACCCTCTTTAGCATAGCAGACATACTGACTATGCTCTGCGACTCTTACTACAATGACCTCAAGCTCGATGTAGAGGATCAGCAAGAGATAGATCTTACGGAGAGACTGCGCAATGAACTCAAGGAGTGCATAGATCGGGAGAAGGGTAAGCAGGAGTTTCTGACCGAAGATGATCTCTTCTATATATATGAGTACATCAAGAGGGAGCTGGGCCTCAAGGCTCAGCAAGTGGTCAACTCTCGCTTTTCCTACGAGATAGGAGCCAGCATTGAGTACATACACCCAGATCGCTGGAGTCAGCTCTTCTCCTTCTTATGGCACGACAACCCCTCGATCACTCAGCTCTTTAGCACACTCATCAGAGAGCTCAAGAAGCTACACTTTGCCTCGGTAGTATATGTTCCCTTTAGAGCAGTACTGAGAGAGTACGGCTCCATACTCAAGGTGGAGTGGCTAGACTACATTATGTCTGACGAGCCGAAGGCTGAGAATAGTAGTGATGAACCCCTGGTAGACGTCTTTGGTGCTGATGGCCTACTCTGCAAGGATTTTAGAAAGTCCTCCCTCTCGGCTCTGATTGCTGAGCTCACCTTCACCCTACCCTCAGAGATTGCCACAGAGCGACCTTTTCTCAAGAAGCTAGACCTCTTAGACTTCCCAGGGGCACGCTCTCGTCTGCAGATCGAGGGACACTCGCTGAGCCAGCAAGAGGGAGAGAGAGACATCATCCCAGCCTTACTCCGCCGTGGTAAGGTGGCTTATCTCTTTAACAAGTACTCGCACGCCTTGCTTATTAGTGCTGTACTCTTTTGCCATCACAATGACCAGCGCACAGAGGCTACTCTAGGCAACACCATCACCCAGTGGATCAACGAGAACATTGGCAAGAACGAGGCCGAGCGAAGCAGGTACCTAAAGAAGCTACAGGGTGTCTCGCCTCTATTCTTCATCGGCACTAAGTTCAACAAAGAGCTGGTCTGTACCAAGATGGATGTCCTATCGCAAAAAGAGACCTCGGGCGAAAACAAACTGAGTGAGCGGTGGAAGCGCTTTGATGTAGTGATCCCCGAGCTGATCGGCACTGCCAGGTGGTTCGACCATTGGATCGATCCAGACGCTACGCAGCCCTCCTCAGCCTTCCAGAGCATATACCTCCTGAGAGACTACTACTGGTCAGGCAAGGACCGCATCTTCGTAGGCTATAGTGACGGGGCAAACAAGAGTCCCGAGACTGGCTATGCGCAGAATAGTGAGTACCCTGACTTTATAAAGGATGTACGACAAAGCTTTATCGATCACCCCTTTGTCAAGGCTCACTTTCGCGACCCTGAGAAGGCTTGGGACTCGGTAGCGACCCCTCGCAACGATGGCTCTAAAGCAATCATAGAGGATCTAAACAAGATCGCAGGTTGTCTAGACGCTGCCAGACGCGAGCGCTATACACAGCAGCTCAACGAGATTAAGGAGAGTACGCTCTCACTCCTTGAGCCACACTATGAGTCTGAGGAGTCGTCCGAACGTAATAAGCGCATACAGAAGGTGGTCGGCTCTATACGCAGGAGTACGATGGAGGTGGGCAATCGTCCTGAGATCTTTGGCTACGCTATAGACAGTCTTATGATACCCGCAAGCCTGTTGCATCGTGTTGCCTATGATATACTGATCCTACAGAAGGAGACTCCTAAGGATCTCAATGCGATGCTACTCCTACGTGAGACGCTAGGCATATCAGGCGACACATCTGCCGATCAGGTCAAGCAGCTTGTCGAGGGATACTTCGGTGCAGATAGTCAGGCGATCCTCGAGGAGTATGGAGTCACGCTCGAGGAGCTCTCCTCAGGAGCCAATGAGCTCAACTCAACCATCGAGAAGCTCCTCGCCTTCAAGATCCTAACCACATGGCAGAGCTATCTAAGCAGCAAGGTAGAGGAGGTCAAGGAGTATATCCATCAGGCAGCAGACGTAATCGACAAGCTCATCGTCCTGGCCAAGAGCAAAAAGATAAAGCGTGAACTAGAGCAGCAGATAGAGGGATACATCATATCGATCCAAGAGAAGTCTGTACTACCTACTTTCATAGCAGACTACGCTTCGCTCTTCCTCAATCACTTTGTCTGCACTATGGGCAGTGACTTCGTCGATGATGATGATCGAAGGATCATCAGTCAGAGAGCTGAGAAGTGTTCTGTCATGCACAAGCCTACCGTACACATAGAGCCTAGCCGTGGTAACAAACCTATCGATGATGTGATCACCGGACTTGCCGTATACAATAACCCGACTGGGTCTAACACGGTCACGACGATTATGAAGTCTTCGTTTTTCAAGCAATTTCAGCTATGGCAGGGCAGGGTCATCGACTGTATACTCCTCACCTCTGATGCCTCTACCAAGGATCCTGTAGCCAACAAAGAGCTTGGGGATATCATCGCTAGTACCCAAATCCTATAAACTAGACAATTGAACCATGAGTAGGGACAACAAATTCTATGGCAAGCGCAGGCTCTGCCAAACGAATCTCAAGTACTTTGACAAGATCCAGCGACTAGGTAGCGATCAGCTCTACAAGCGCTACAACAGTGTAGAGCCTATCCTCCAGAACAACATCTCCAAGGAGTATCAAGACTTCCTAGCACAGCCTGACTTTGACCCAAACTTTGGCACCATCGTATGGCATGGTGTGCAGTGGCAGAAGGCACCCAGACTACTCTCTCAGCTAGAGGGTGAGGCGCGAGCGCACTATGAGGAGATCCTGCAAGAGACGCTCACGCACTACCAGCAAGCTGTAGAGCAGTGTCGCAATGAGGAGGAGCGGATGACTCTGGCAGGGATCCTCTCCAGCATTGACGAGCGATTTATCTATTGTTATGACGACCGAGTCGTCGTCGTAGCGTGGGGTATGAGAGAGAAGGAGAAGAATATCAAGGTCTTTCCTCTCGAAGAACTCTTTGTAGCACCTCAAGAGCCAGAGCCTGAAGAGGCAGTCCAAGAGCCAGAAGTGGAGGAGACACCCCAAGAGATTGCTCCCGAGGAGCCGCCCGTCACGCCTCCGCCATACAGCAAGGTAGAGGAGCCTCAGGAGGATCTCCTCGTTGTAGCTTTTAACCCTGGTCTGTATGGAAGGCTAGATTATGGGGCTAGTAGTGTCACCATACCTAGAGGAGGTCGTCTAGACGCTAGTCAGATACCTACGATCACACCTGAGAGTGGATACCTCTTTACAGGCTGGGATGTCAACCTCGATGCGCCTATCCAAAGCGATATCATAGCGACAGCTCAGTATCGCTCCTCGAGCGTACGAGCTACCTTCAATGCTGGGGAGCATGGTCTGCTAAAGAGAAGGCGCAGAGAAGTCGATATGCCTATCGAGCTAGGATCTGCAGTCGCTCCAAGCGCCATTCCTAGAGTCAAGAGCAAGAGAGGCTATCGCTTCACTGGTTGGTCTCCCGATATATCGCAACCTCTGAGTGAAGATACAACCTTTACCGCCCAATACGAGCAGAATAAAGGATGGTGGTATAGTTGGTATTGGTGGGGGCAACGAACTTGGTGGGAGTGGCTCCTGTGGGGACTCCTATTTCTACTACTCCTATTCCTAATACTATGGTTACTCGGAAGCGGATGTAGCAGTTGCGCATCGGACCTTTATGAAGAAGACGAAGATCGAGTCTATGCGGATATCCCCGTAGACAGCGTAGGCTCTGTAGATCAGATACGAGGAGACGATGGCTCTTACTATGATGACAATGGTCGAGTCAGAGACATACTCGGAGATGATGATCGCCTACCGGATGGTGCTGTTGTGGCACCTATTATGGGTGACGACGGCAGATCGCCTCGCATCATCGACTCCGATGAGCAGATCCCCATCATAGCGGATCGGCTCAATGTCTATCTAACCGATGACAATGCAAACTTACAGCAGTGGGTCAAAGACTTCAAGGGGAAGTACCCCTCCGACAACTACCGCGTCATCGGCATTGATCCCAATGCTCAGCTGATTCAGATCCAAGTACCTTCGTCAGAGCGCGAGTCTCTTGGCAAGAGACTGCCTCAGGAGTTACCACGTCAGCCATTCTTTGTCGTCGACGAGGCTATCGTAGAGCATGCTGGTACTCCTACACGGGCTCTCAATGGGAACAATCTAAGAGGCTGGCATCTCAAAGCTGTGAACGCACCTGCTGCGTGGCAGATGACCAAGGGTAGCCCAGAGGTTATCGTTGCGGTCATAGACGATGGCATAGATGCTAGCCACCCCATCTTCCAGGGGCGTCTGTATAGGCCCTACAATGTGTTCACTCAAAACAACTACCTGAGTACTGGTGAGGGTCATGGCACCCACGTCGCTGCAATAGCGGCTGGCTCTACTGCATACTACAATCAAGGTGCCGCAGGCATAGCCCCCAACTGTAAGATTATGCCTGTACAGGTCTTTGACAATGGGCTCTGTACTATATCAGCTATGGTCAGTGGCATTATGTATGCTGTGCTACATGGAGCAGACGTAGTCAACATATCCTTAGGGCCCAGTGGTATGGAGCAGTTTGCTAGGCTACCTCGAGACGAGCAGCGCAAGCTTGCGAAGGTTCTCTTCAAAGGTTACGAACAGGTCTTTCAGCATGTAACCAAGACTGTCACAAAGCATAATGCTATCCTAGTCATTGCTACGGGCAATGAGAATGTCGTGGCAGCTCTCTCTCCCACTTGTAGGAACTCGCTAACGACGCTCAATGTCGCAGCGGTCAACCCTGACCTTAATCTCTCAGACTTTACAAATTACGATCAGGGAGCCAACATAGCAGCACCAGGCGTTGCCATCTACAGTGCCACTTCTCACCGATCATTCGAGTCTTACGATGGGACCAGCATGGCCTCTCCCATAGTCGCAGGCTCAGTAGCACTGATGCGTAGTACCTACTCCTCGCTGACAGCCCAGCAAGCTCTCTACATATTGAGACGTTCAGGCTATCCAATAGAGCATAGCGACACTCCTATGATACAGATCGATAGAGCTCTGACACTCCTCAAGCAGATGGTGCAAGACGGCTCTATCAGCAAGATTAAACAAGGGGGTGGCACTGTCCAACCTGACGGGGAGATGGTCGGCAGAGAGTCCACAGAGTCATCTGCTACAGACTCCCAAGCACAGCTGAGAGCACGGCTCAGCGAGCTGCAAGAGCAGCAGCGTGCGTTACAGCAAGAGATAGATAACATCCAGAGACAATTACAAGAATAGATAGACTACATCCTCTATGGGAAAGAATAGCAATGTATGGAATGAGGGACCCTCATTCTCTTGGGCCAATGCTACGCTTGCCTTCGCCATCATCGCTATGGCGATCGGCACCTATATGCAAGGCTTCTATAAGACGGGAGACTATGTAGAGGCCCTACTCGTAGCTTCTGTAGTGCCACCGATACCTGACCTGACCTTTACGATTGTCTCGTTGGGTCTCTTTCTAGGCATCCAGTTCCTAAAGGGTACAAACAGACACTTTGCCAAGCGCATCTGGTGGGAGCGTGCTTTAGTCTTTCTGACACTGCCTATCTTCCTACTCTCTCTACACCCTATCAACTACACTTGTCGTGTCATAGAGCAGAGCGAAGAGATCCAAAAGAACTTTGCAGACGGGGTCAATACCTTCAAGGGACTCTTTAAGGAGTACGATCAGTACTGCCACGAGCGACTAGACAGTTACAGTCACACACTCGACTCCAGCTTACCCTCTCGATCCAACCATCGTGGGTCTAGTGCTGATCACAGCCCCTATGCTAAGGAAAACTACCTTCTGACACTCAGACTACAGCTCTTACCTCCGACAGAAGCCTTTGCGCAGTTTAGAGAGGAAGCACAAAAGTGGATAGAGGTCAATGGTCAGAAGCCCTCTGTGTGGAATCCTTTTCTCATAGGCAATACAGAAGCCATCTTGAGTGGAGTATCACAGTGGGTCAGCCAGCTAGAAGGTTTCAGTAGCGTCCGTCTCACCCATGAAGCGCAGTACCCTTCTTTCGAGCAGGCTGTCGGACTCTTAGAGCATTGCCAGGCTTCCTTCAGTCAGGTCAAGGAGATCGTGAGCAACCAGAGTGGCTTCAGTAAGCATACTATATGGCTAGGCTTGCTTCTCTATAGTCTACTCATCACTCCCTACTTATTACAGCAACGACACACCAAGGCTAGAAACTACTATAGCCTATGGAAAGGTGGTAAAAATATAAGAAGATCGTCTAGTCTAGTCACTCAACAAGACTCCAGACAAGACACTAGACAAGACACCAGACAGGACATCTCATTGTCCGATGAAGTGCCTCTCAAAGCAAATGAGCGGGAGCCCTCCAGCTTCTCACTCAATAATGATAACCAGCAGAGCGAGAGACAAGGTAGCAAGAGCAAGAGCTCAACATTCGAGTTATGATCACGCACCCTCTGTCCACTTTTAGGCTTAGTATCACTAACGACCCATATCTATCGAAACATCAGTACAAGCGACTATGAGCACCTTCGACAAAAATGACGTCATCAACAACATAGATAAATACTCCGCCCAGCAGATTGCGGAGTTTATCTCCAAAGGTCTTATCTCTGAGCGCGAGCTAATAAAAAAAGCAGGAGAGCGCTTCGACGAAGCTAAGCGTGATAAGGTTATGTACCTAGTAAATAACAGTGTACCCTCTGCGTCCAATACTACAAACAACGATTCTGACACCACCTCTCATGGAGATAAGACATACCCTGACCATGTGGTGGTAGCAACTTCTCAGGAAGAAGAGGTAGACATAGAAGCCTCGGACGACTCTAACTACTCAGGATGGGACGAGGCTCGTGTCTCAATGGCCGATGCAGAGGAGATAGCTGAAGCCATCATACGGGGAGAGGTTAGCGAGCAGTACCTTAAAGACAATTTCGGACGAGCATACGCACGATCCAAGAGGGAGAAAGTCAACGATATTCTCTCTCAGAGCGATCATAAAGAGTTTGATCGCGCAGAGCAGGAGAATACACCAAAGGCTTTTGAGGCTTATCTCGCCAAGTACCCTAACGGTCAGCATACTGCACAGGCAAAGGAGAAGATTAGAGCACTAAGAGCCACAGCCCAAAGGTCTGCCGAAAAAGCAGCCCAAGAGCAAGAGATTGAAAACGCATGGCAACGTGTGGACAAAGCAAGTAGTAAAGATCTCAGGCAGTTCCTACGTAACTACCCTGATTCACCTTACGACTATGAGGCTAATCAGCTGCTCCAGGAGATAAGCAACCGTAGCCGACGTGTGTACATAGATCCTACCGAAGAGGTCGAAAGGCTTGACTACACATTAGGAAGAGCCTATGACGCTGAAGAGGAAATCTCTAGTTTTTATCACAGCACTGAGCTGACTCCTGAGGATATCCTACACGAGATCGCTAAGGATCCTAACATCCTCCACGCTAGGAGCATCAAGCACTTGTTAGAGTATGGCGGGATCTCCATCGAGGATCTCTTAGAGTGTGGCCTCAGCGAAGAGGTCGTACATTATGTCGGTCGATCTTCAGAAAGCGAGCTAGGAGCTGTCTCTATAAAGGCATCAAATGAAGAGTCCTTTCTAGCAGTAGATAGACCCTGCAAAGAGATCTATATATGGGGAGTACCATCTTCGGGCAAAACGTGCGCCATCGGTACTATCCTCCACACCTTATTTAGAACTACAGGAGACTACTCCGCTGAGCTCATTGTGAATAAAAGAAACAAGCGTGGCTACGACTATGCCTCACAGCTACGCAACGCATTCAATCCTCAGACGAATAGTAAGTATAACCTCGTTCGGCTTGTCAATAGTACAGACCTCAATCAGTTTTACAAGATTGAGTTTGACATCACCGAGCGGACTGGACGAAAGTCCAAGCTAATCTACCCATACACTCTGATGGATATGGCAGGAGAGCTTATGGCAGCCATCCATCGCAGCTCCACGGGTCATACCAGTCCTGAAGATGACGTAATGCTGGAAAAGCTTGACCAAATGTTGGGAGCTGGGAGTAATAGCCAGAGAGGCAATCGTCGTATCCACATCTTTTGTCTCGAGTATGGTGGGGAAAACAAGAGAATCGCTAAAGATGACCCGACCGACGTGCAGACTTATCTAGAGTCTGTAGGCAATTACCTGCGTCAAAAGAACTACCTGCGCAACGACACCGATGCGCTCTATGTACTCCTTACCAAGGTAGATCTCAATAAGGAGAATGTGAATCTAGGTACTTACCTCAAGGAGCACTACAGTAACTTTATAAACTTCCTCAAGGGGCAGTGCGAAGACTACGAGATCAATGAAGGTAGGGTGATATGTCAGCCCTTCTCGCTTGGAGAGGTCTCTCTCAAGAGTCTCTGCAAGCTAAACACATACTACGCTCAAGACTTCATCCAGAAGATCCTCATCGAGCAGGGACAGAGCTTTGCAGAGGGAGGTTTTATCAACCGAATTAAGAAGGCTCTCAATAGCTGATAGACGCCCAGTTATATCTCTAAAATCAAGAAATAGCACCCTACTATGGCAAATAAAACAGGACTAAAGGGAACCGATGATACCCTCGAACTCTTCTATCAGTATAGTAGCAACGGACTACAAGAACCCGTTGCTACTGACGATGACCTCAAGGCGAAGATGCGAGGAGATATGAGAGAGGTCATCAAGGCTGGTGTCTCCACACGGACAGATCTCTATCTCTTAGAGTGCTTTGGCAGTGCTGGATATGCACTCTCCTATATTCACTTTGGTCAAGACCGAGGAGACTTCTCAATCCTTAGAGCATGGATACCTACCATCTTTCAATACGATGCTAAGGATCTACTCTCTTTCTTAAAGGAAACACTAAACAACCTCGAGCGACTCTCTTACAGTCAAACAGCAGAGCTATCAAAAGCTATCGAAGACTACGCAGGTAAATTTCAACGAAAACCTAGCGATAGAACGACACGCAGACTATTCTCCCAGATAGAGACGGAGCCAAGAGGTAGCAACGCACCCTACGCTTGGTGCTGGCTCAAAGAGAAGAGCATCGAGGAGGTAATCGCAGATTACATACCTCAAAGTAACTTTGGGCAGTATCGTGGCGTCTTCTTTGTAGATACTCAGAGCGCACCTCAAGAGCTCACCCCCGACCTTGTTGTCATCAAGGAGGATGACCTCAAGCCAGTCATCACCATCCCTACTCTATCTCCTAGACTCGCTTTTGAGTTTGAGAAGTTTGGTGTCAAGCCAGAGGATTTCAATCTGAGCCGCCTCATCATAGACTCGACCACTATCAATCTATCGGACAAGGGAGCCGAGCAGTTTGAGTGCTGGGAGGGTGCAGAGGTCGAGGCAAGCTGGCAATTCAACAGCGAAGGTTTCGCACCCATAGTAAAGCGTGCTAAGATTCAGTCAGAGCAAGATATAGAAAAGCTCAACTTGATACAAGCTGGAGATGTCAGAAGACGATTCAGGCGAGAGGAGTTCCGTATAGATAATGCGAGCAACTCTGATTTTACAACATACTACAAGCCTGTAGTCAATACATTTTTCAATCAGGAGTGTTCCCTTGTAGACTTCAAAAACGGATTTATATCCATCAGCTTCAAGGCCTACTCGACAAAGCGCTTCAAGCCAGACCCCATTGATTTGGAGATCAAGATAGATCATTTTCTCAGGCGAAGCACTATCACTGCGCCTGTTATGGAGATGAGACTATCTAAGATCCGACTCGATGTAGAGGTTTGTGCATATGCTAAGGACTATTCATCAGACACGCAGGTTCGGAACGAATTGACAAAGCAAATAGAAGGTCTGCGAAAAGACTCTTTTGACATCAAAGTAACCTCTTCCTCTATCTACCCTACAAGCAATACAGCAAGTGTTACTTCAAGCACTCCTCAGAAACCTCGAACTTCTGGTAATTGGTCTGACAACTTCCCCACAAGCAAAGGTCCAAAAGTTGCCCCAAACGATCCTCTGAAGCCCCAAGTCTTTGGGGTTGGTCCCAGCAGTGCTGATGATCAAGAGGAGCGTTCCAAGGAGAAGAAGAGGACTATTATGAAGTGGGTCAATCTAGCCGCTTACATCTGTGCCTCGCTCTTTGTCATTGGTCTAGTGCTAGTTCTTACTAGAGTCATACCCCTCCAGTGGGGTGCAAAGAGTAGCGAAGCCAAAGAAGAGCAGGCTACACAAGTTGACAGCATCACTGCGACTGTAGACTCTCTCCAAGATGCTCTGCTAAGCTTCACTACAGAGCTAGACAAAGCAGACTCCCTCGTGAAAGCTTCCTCAGCCTCTATCCGACAAGCGGAGCGGCAAGATAAGATAAGTTCATCACAAGCCCTCATCTCTGGATTAAAACGCCAACTGAGGAAACTCAACAGCAACCTATTACTTATTAAGTCTGGTACAGAGGCTCCCTCTGCACTCCAATCCTATAGTGACAGCCTCTCTTCGTCTCAAGAGTCACTAGACAAGCTACTTGTCGACTTGAAGGGTATCCAGTCTAGTGTAAACCGCAAAGATAGCTCTCGGCTCACCGAGTCTCTTCAGAAGATACTTGATAGTCTAAGCACTCTACAGGAAGAGCTAGACAAGCTTATCACAGAGTCTTCCACACCTGCTCCCCAGCAATCTGATAGAGAGGAGGCTGGTAAGAAGACCCCCGACTGGGTCAAGTGGGGCGGAATAGCTCTCCTCGTGCTACTAGTCATCGCTTGCCCTATCATTAAATCTCTATGGAAAAAGTACAGGAGGACAGACAGCATCGACACACCCTCTAGCGACAAAGACGCAGGCAAGAGTAGCGACAAAGGCGCAGACAAGCGTAGCAAAGACGCAGACAAGCGTAGCAAAGACGCAGACAAGCGTAGCAAAGACGCAGGCAAGCTCAGCAAAGACGCAGGCAAGCTCAGCAACAAAGCTTCCAATGGGAGCAACACAAGACAACGGAAATCAACCCCCAAAAAGCAGAAAAAATAGAAGATGAATACAATACCCAAAGTACTACTCATCGTCCTCCTTCCCATTCTTTTAGTTGGAGTAGTCTGGTTTTACTACTCCGATAGCGAGGCGAAGCTACCAGCACTCGATGAGTCTATTACGGCCAGCTATAATAGCTATATGCCCGATGCTGACAAGCTCTTTGACAAGAGTGCCGTTGAGGAGCTGAGCGATGACAACCTGCTCGACACTCTCCGTCGCTACATCAATAGGGTGGAGATCTTTAGTGGAGAGGATAAAATTAGCCAAGAGAAAGCCACTACGCAGTACCAGCAGCTCATAGACGCTTACTCCTCTATCTTTGTCGACCGCACAGAGCGTTATCTATCCTCCCCGCAAGAGTCGTGGCCAGCAGCTAAGCTACGAGGCATCAGGAGCGGTATCCACGAGATAGAGCGACTGACCAATAGCTATGACGTGAGCAATAGCTACAGCAGTCAGTGCAACAAGATACTTACCACGCTATCACTCTACTACCGTGGCAGGAAGGTTATTAAAGATCCTATCTATAGGGGACCCTCTAATCTTCAGAACAAACGAGCCACCATCAGAGAGTGCCAAGCTAACGAATACATCAAAAACAATCGCAGTTTCAATGCACAACTCGCAAAGGTACCCGACAAGCTGAGAGATAGTCACTCCAAGTATGTGGAGAGTCAGTGTTACAACCTACTAGATCAAATGGAAGACCCCTATGTGGAGAGCTACTCTCGGTACAGTCAAAGAGAAAGGAGTGCCGCTGTGGTCGATAGAAACCGTGCACTCAAAGATCAAATCGACCAGCTCCTCTCAGATTATAGATCTGCATGGGGTACAGAGCACAGTGAGTACGACTTCTACAACTCTATAGACAGAAGTTTGTATGCCCGATAATCTTTTTAGATTTCCCCTCTCGAGACAACTATCCTCAGACTAGTGAGATAGGCAGGATCGAAGGGTAGTACCAACCTTACGAGAGCTTAAGAAAAAGAGCTACCTTTACGGAGCAAGACAATTACATTTTCCCTTTTTAGCTACAAAAGAGTCCTCCTTTGACTGACTCGCTCTTTGGGTAGGATCAAAAGCTACTATTGTACAAGGTGCTATCCCCCAAAAAGGAGTTAATCCAAGTAGATCTTATACCCAAGTAACTATGACTAGACGAAAGAAGACGGTGCTACTGGTCATCGGAGCTATGGCTCTGGTGATGCTGCTGTGCGGAGTATGGCTATGGCGCTCTATGCGCACGAGCAATCCGTGGGGTGCTCAGACTATTGGCGACATAGCCACACCCGCAGGCTACAGCCGTGTGGAGGCTCCCGCAGGGAGCTACACGGCTTATCTACGCGCCCTACCCTTGAAGCCACGCGGTGCTAGGGTGCAGCTATACACGGGGGGCGATGCGCGCTTGCAGTTTCTCTCCACAGCGGTGATCGACCAGGATATCCTCAGCAACGATGAGCAGTGTGCCGATGTGACTATGCGTCTGCGGGCTGAGTACCTTTGGCAGAAGGGGCGCTACCGAGAGATTAGCTTTCGCAATGTCCATGGCAAGACGATGCGTTACTCTGGCGGAGCGTCTCGTAGTGCCTTCGAGCGTTATATGCGTGGCGTCTATGGTGCTTGCAGTACCTTCTCGCTCTATCAAGAGACCAAGCCCCGTGCTATCCAAGATGTGATGCCAGGCGATGTGCTCGTCTACCCAGCACGGCCAGGGCGCAAGTACGGTCATGCCGTTATGGTGGTCGATGTGGCACGGAGCAGATCGGGCAAAGTGGCGATTATGTGCATCGAGGGCAATACCCCCGCTCAGGAGAAGCACCTCGTGCGCAATCCCAACCCTCTGCGTAACCCGTGGTTTATACTCAGCGAGGGAGACGAGGCTATACAGATCTCTGTCTTCCGCTTTAACAAAGACGAGCTCAGACATTACTAACCCCATAATAATATGAGACGAACCCTCTTACTCCTCACCCTACTCCTCAGCAGCCTCCTCACCCTCTCAGCTCAGACCTATATCTATAGCGGAGATAAGCGGTACGACTACGACTCACAGGTTATTGCCACGTGGGACGGCACCCGCCTCTACAGCGGCGACAAGCGATACGACTACAATTCACGAGTCATCGCCACGTGGGACGGCACCCGCCTCTACAGCGGCGACAAGCGATACGACTACGACTCACAGGTCATCGCCACGTGGGACGGCACACGACTCTACAGCGGGGACAAGCGATACGACTACAATTCACGAGTCATTGCCACATGGGACGACACCCGTGTCTACAGTGGCGACAAGCGATACGACTACGACTCACGAGTCATCGCCACGTGGGACGGTCCCAGCATCTACAGTGGCGACAAGCGGTACGACTACGACTCCCGCGTCCGCTACACCATCGAGGGGCACCTCCCCGTTGCCGTTGCCATCTACCTCATCTTGTGATCCTTTTGGAGAGAGCAACAGGCTCATCTTTCGAAAGAAATAGCTACATTTGTAGCAACAAACCAGCAACATACTCAATACGATGAAGCGAATCATAGCTCTACTGCTAAGCCTCGTCTGCTTAGCCACTACGCTGTCCGCTCAGGTACAGGACACGACAGACCTCTCTACGCAAGATATGCCCACCTTGGAGCGAACCTTTGACACATTCTCACCCGACCTTCAGGCTGCCTTAGGGATCATCATGTCTGACCCAGAGGAGCAGACTGCATTCCTCGAGAACGTCCAGAAGGCACTCCAGAGCGAGCCTAACAATGGTGTCGCGTGGGCTTACGTCGCCACCATATACCGTATGCAGGGCAAGACCGAGCAAGCTCTAGAGGCTGCCACCAAGGCAATCACCCTCCTACGGGCGAAGCCCGCACGTAGAGCTATGGTCTACAGTCTCCGCTCTGATATCTATACAGACCTTGATGATGGTGTCAAGGCGCTTATGGACCTGCACTCAGCTATCAAGGATGCTCCCGATATGCCACAGCTATACTTAAAGCGCACTAGTCTCTATATGAATATGGAGCAGTACGACCTCGCAGAGGTGGACCTGCGTAAGTATATTTCGCTAGCTCCTGAAGACGCAACTGGCTATACTGGATTGGCTGCGATTGCGATCGATCAAGAGAGGTATGAGGATGCCATACAGAATCTAAATGAAGGTATCAAGATTGCCCCAGACGAAGGCTTTCTCTACTATCTGAGAGCTGATGTCTACATCCAGCTAGGGCACTACGATGAGGCGATGGATGACATTATCTATACCATTGCGAATGGGATAGCAGACGAAGACACCTATACCCTCCTCAATGTCATCGGAACTCAAGCAATGCCTACCCTCGAAGCTAAGTTCAAGGCTGTGGAGTCCGTAAGCAAAACGGGAGAGTTCCTCTTCCTTATCGGCATGGCTCATCAAAATATCGGAGATAACAAAGGTGCGCTGGAGTACTACCAGCAAGTCACAGAGCGACAAGAGCTAACCGATTTCGTAGCCAGCTTCATAGCGACCGCCTATCAGGGGCTAGGCGACTACAGCTCTGCTCTCAAGTATATCGACGAAGCTATCTCGCTAGACCCTACGGACCAAACCTACATTTACAGCAAGGCTCAGATGCTCTTTGAGGATGGCAATCTACGAAGAGCCCTCGCAGAGTCGAATAAATATGTCGCCCTCGTACCTGACGACCCTGATGGCTACTATCAGCGTGCCCAGATCAAGAGTAAGCTCCAGGATCTCCAGGGAGCCATCGATGACTACTCCAAGGTCCTTGAGCTAAATGACACCTACCTCTTTGCTTACATCAAGCGAGCTGACTGCTACACAGCACTGGGACGCAAGGATGCCGCCACGGCCGACTATCGCAAGGTGATAGATATCCTACAAGAGCACGATGCGACAAATATCACCATGGCTTATGCTTACCAGTCTCTAGGCGAGCAGGAGCAAGCCCTTGCAACCATCGCTAAGTGTATCGAGGAGGCCCCCGATGATGCCGAGCTCTACTACAGCATCTCTGGGGTCTATGGTCGAATGGGTAATACGGAACAAGCGCTGGACAACCTACGCATCGCTCTCGAAAAGGGTTACAACAGCTTTTCATTCATAGAGCAAGACGATGACCTCGCCGTCCTACGAGACAACCCGCAGTACAAAGCACTCATACAGCAGTACAAGGAGAAGCTCGGCTACAAGATGCCCCAGTAAGCTTCCCAGACGCAATTGCATAGCCACGTGGAGAGTCACAAGTCTCCACGTGGCTATTTTTTATTCTTCACGTGGGGGCGAAACATTTCCTCCGAAGTTTCATTTGATTCCTCCGAAGTTTTGTTTCGTCTCCACGTGGAGAATATTCCTTTCCCACGTGGGGATTTGAAAATTCCTACGTGGGGAGCGAGATGTCGCCTTGTAGGGACGCTCGGTCTGAGCGTCCGTTGTCGAACTAGCCTGACGCAGTAACCTTTTACGGGGACGGACGCACAGACCGTGCGTCCCTACAGAAGTCGTATCGCTGTACTACAACGGACGCACAGACCGTGCGTCCCTACAAAGGGTTACTCGTATCATTGTTACTCGTCACGCTTTGACACAACGGATACCCCCCCCGCCAGACACTATATTAATAATGTGTCCGATCCGAGTACCTCTAGTCGGAATAGTTTTAATACCTTTGTAGGGAATAAACGAGTATACGACCTTAGATATGGATGATTCGTCCGCCCATAGTACCCTTGAGGAGCCTCCAGCGAGTCAGATGCTGGTAGCGGGTCCCTGCAGTGCAGAGAGTCGCCATCAGTTGCTTGAGATAGCTCAAGGACTAAAGGCGCAAGGTGTCACACATTTTCGGGCTGCCTTGTGGAAGCCTCGTACCCGTCCGGGATCCTTCGAGGGTGTCGGAGTGGAGGGGCTTGCTTGGCTCCAAGAGGTGCAGGCCTCTACGGGTCTCAAGGTGGGTACCGAGGTATGCCTGCCTGAGCAGGTCGAGGCGGTGCGTGCTGCGGGCGTTGACTTCGTATGGATCGGGGCTCGCACGGTGAGCAATCCCTTTATGGTAGAGGCGATTGCCGAACAACTAGAGGGAGCAACGCAGACCGTCCTAGTCAAGAATCCGATCAGTCCCGACGCACCCTTATGGATGGGTGCCTTAGAGCGTATCAAGAGCCGAGGTGTCGCCCAGGTGATGGCTATCCTGAGAGGCTGTACGCCTGTCTACACCAAGCAGCTACGCAATAGTCCGCACTGGGAGATGATCGCCCAGCTACGTGCGCTCTACCATAAGCGTTATGGTGCGGAGGAACACCTACCCATCTTACTTGATCCGAGTCACATAGCAGGACGAGCAGACCTCCTAGAGGCGGTCTGCCGCACAGGGTTGCTCTACCCTATCGATGGCTTTATGATCGAGTGTCACTGCGACCCCGAGCACGCTTGGACAGATGCACGTCAGCAGATTACGCCTGAGCAACTGCACCAGTTGCTCGAGTCGCTACAGCACCCCAGCGACGACCACGAGGCGATGCTCCGTCCGATGCGCTATCAACTGCGAGATCTAGACGCTGCACTCGTAGAGCTACTAGCAGAGCGCTACAAGCTCACGCAAACCATAGGACGCTATAAGACGGCCAACCATCTAGGTCTCTACCAAGCTGAGCAACGAGCAGCTGTAGAGGCTCACTATATAGAGCTAGCGACTCAGTATGGACTAGATCCGCACTGGGCGGCGCAGCTATACAACCTGATCCACGACTACTCCCTACGAGGACAAGAAGCGGTGGATCATAAAGATGACAATAACTTTTAGACGCTAGACTACCAATAATAAGCAATGAAAAACAAAGCGATCATCAGCATAGGCAGTAATGAGCATCGCACGGCCAACGTTAAGGCGGTTATGGAGGTACTCACGAAGCACTTCCCCACGATACGCTTTTCGACGCCTCAGCTCACGGAGCCTATGGATATGCCCGAGGATGCTAAGGCTTTTCTCAATCTGATCGCGCTCTTTGAGACCGACCTAGATAGAGAGACTCTAGAGGCTAAACTGAAGAAGCTCGAGACTAAGCTCGGACGAGACCACGATGACGATGAGGAGGGTATCATACCGATGGATCTAGACATCATCGAGTGGAACGATGAGGTCTACAAGCCACAGGATATGGTTCGCCCCTATGTCGTCGCAGGACTGGAAGAGCTAGATGAGTTGTAGAATTAGAGATTAGAAGTTAGAGGTTAGAGATTAGACTTTGGCTCTAACTTTCCTAGCTTCTCTCCCCTCTAACCTCTAATCTCTAACTTCTAATCTCTAACCTCTAAAATCTAATCTCTAAACCCCATGCCTACCCATCACAGAGATGATCAAGAGCTTATGCGCTACCTCCTCCGGACAGCAGATCAGCTGGGGGTGGCGAGCTATGTGGCGCCTTATCGGGAGCTACTCGAGCGACTCATACGTGAGGGGCAGTATGGAATTACCGAAGAGGAGGATGGTCTGGAGACCTTTATGGAGCAAGCTGAGATGGCTCAGCTGCTCTGCGACGAGATAGGACTAGGCGTCGTCTCAATCTCGGCAGTCCTACTCGAGCCTCCATACATACGAGGGACCGTCACGGCACAAGAGGTCGAGGAACTTTGCCCGCCTGGCACACTTCCCCTCATAGAGCGTCTGGCGCAGACGCATGAATTGTATCATCGCTACGACCTTCGTCAGGCCGATCAGGGAGAGGAGTTTCTCCTAACCATCGCCGAGGATATACGTGTCGTCTTGATACTCCTTGTGGAGTGCCTCAATAAGTTGGTCTACGCCAAGGAGCGCATGGACGAGAGCAGTAGAGTGATGCTTGCTCAGGTGGCGCAGGTGCTCTTCGTGCCGACGGCTCACCGCCTAGGGCTTTACAAGATCAAGAGCCAGATGGAGGACTTGATCTTTAAGTACACCGACCCTAAGCATTACTACGAGATCAAAGAGCTGATGGGGCAAACCATCGTGGCACGCCAAGAGTATATGGAGGCATTCGTGGCACCCATTCGGGCCAAACTTGAAGAGCTTCCCCTTCGCTGGCCCTACACGATCAAGTCGAGGAGCAAGACTTTTACCTCCATTATGAACAAGATGCGCAACAAAGGGGTCGCCTTCGAGGAGATCCACGACCTCTCAGCTATGCGCATCATCATCGACGCCCCGCCCGAGGAGGAGTACGAGGCGTGCTGGCTCGTTTACTCGATCGTGACGGATCTCTACACACCCAATACGAAGCGCCTCCGCGACTGGATCTCGCAGCCTAAGGCAAACGGCTATGAGTCGCTACAGATCACCGTACAGGGGCCTGAGGGCAAGAGCGTAGAGATACAGATCCGCACCACCCGTATGGACCGCATTGCTGAGAGCGGTATGGCTGCGCACTGGCGCTACAAGGGCGTCTCAGGAGAGGCTAGTCTCGACTCGCAGCTCACCAGTATGCGGCAAGTGATCGAAGACTTGGCGGGGGATAAGGAGAAGGCAAGTACACTGGCCTCCCTCAGAGTCGAGTCGAGAGACATCTTTGTCTTTACCCCAGCGGGGCAGATGATACGTCTACCGAAGGGGGCTACGGTCCTAGACTTTGCCTTTGCGATACACTCTAATGTGGGGCTGATGGCGCAGAGCGCACAGGTCAATGGCAAGCGCGCTAAGCTGAGAGACAAGCTGAAGAATGGAGATGTGGTCAACATCACCACGGCAAAAAACCAGCGTCCCTCCGTAGACTGGCTCCAGTCGGTCACTACCCGCAAGGCTAAGAACAAGATACGCCAAGCGATACGTGACCAGCAGGAGAGCGGACTGCAAGCGGGCAAGGAGCTACTCGAGAGACGCTTTAAGAATAGACATCTCGTCTACCAAGAGTCTATCTTCACCACCCTCCTACGCAAGATGGGGTACAAGGGGAATATGGACTTCTTCATCGATCTCTCTGAGGAGCGGATCAATGTGCCGAACTTCCTCGATCAGTATGCGGAGCTTTGTGCCGATGCGGAGGCACGTGCTGCTGAGAGCAGACGGGTAGCTCCGACACCAACGGCGATCAAGTCGACAGAGGCGCCCGACGGACGGGAGATTGTGGTCTCCACGGCCGACTTCAAGGGGCTAGAGTACACGATGGCTAGCTGTTGCAACCCTAAGATGGGCGATGAGATCTTTGCCTATCCCTCCAAGTCGGGACTTAAGATCCACACCCGCAACTGCCCCAACGCCATCGACATCTTAGGGCGTCACGGAGACCGTGTCCTACCAGCACGCTGGCGCGGTATGGAGAGTTCTACGGTGGTGGCGACGCTCTATGTGACGGCTCTCCACGACGCTGTCGCAATAGGACGCATCATCTCCACGCTGCATCAAGCGGACGACTGCACGCTGCTCAATGAGGAGCAGCAGCTCGACGGGGGGCTATGGCACGGCACCTTTACCTTTAGAGAGGGGGAGCGGCAGGCACTCTTTGCCTTACAAGCGCAACTACAAAGTATCAAAGGGGTGCAGCAAGTGCGCCTCGAGCAGTAGCCAGCCCAGCGATCACCGACAGTTAGACCCCGAAGAACGAAGAAATAGCAGTGCATAGCATAGCATCTCATAAGGAGCAAAGAGGTCGTAGCTGTAATGGCGACAAACTGACCACGCTGGTGGAGGAGCGAATGAATCGCTGCTCCCCTTTTGCTTGCTTTCGCCTACCTGACGAGGGGCGCACGGTGCGTGAGATTGGGTTCGATCACCCAGCTCGGGTCGTGGGAACTACAGCTGAGGAGCTAAGGGCGAAAACCGGTTCGGCGGGCTTCTTGATAGCACCCTTTGCCGTGACGGCTGAGACGCCGATGCTTTGGATCGAAGAGGAGCAGGAGGCGAGGGTGCTGCAGCTCACGGAGTGCGACGAGAAAGCGCTCGAAGGATTCCCGCCTGTGGCTCCGATACCGCAAGCGTTGCCCGATAGTTATCGTACGACCTTCTATCGCTTTATGGAGCATCTAGAGAAGGGGACGGCGGAGAAGTTGGTCTTGGCGCATCGTATCGAGCTGCCCAGCATCGCTACGGCACAAGTGGTTGCCGCCTTTGACAAAGCCTTGACGCACTATCCGCATGCCTTCGTGTCGCTCTGCTACACGCCTCAGACGGGGCTGTGGCTCTGTGCCACCCCAGAGATGCTCCTCAGAGGTGATGGCACGCACTGGCAGACGGTGGCACTGGCTGGGACGATGCCTCGGCAACGAGATGGCGAGCCGCCCCTCTGGAGTGAGAAGAATAGACGGGAGCATCGCTACGTACAGCGCTTCATCAGAGAGCTACTGGAGCAGGAGGGGATTCCCTACCGTGCGCTTGCGGTCGAGACGACAACGACTGGCGCATTACAACATCTGCAGGCGCGCTTCGCTTTGCAGCTTCCCGAGGGCTATGCGCCGATCACCCTGGCGGAGCGCCTGCACCCCACACCAGCAATCTGTGGCACGCCTCAGCGGGTGGCGCAGCGTCTGATCCTCGAGGAGGAACCTGCCGAGCGCTCTTACTACGCAGGCTTTGTGGGGTGGTATGAGCCTGAGCGGTGCGTCGATCTCTTTGTCCAGATACGCTGTCTGCAGTTGCTCCCCGAGGAGGCTCTGCGACTCTATGCGGGGGGCGGCATCGTACGTGGTTCCAGTCTAGAGAGCGAGTGGCAGGAGGTGCTGCACAAGCTCTCGGCAATACATACTCTTATAAGGTAAAGGAGGAGCGAGATGATACCGATGGAAGATCCTGTGATCAGCGAACTAGTCGCTCTGCTTCAGGCACACGATGTACGTGATGTGGTGCTCTGCCCGGGCAGTCGCAATGCGCCGCTCGTGCATGCACTCAGCCATCAGCTTGCGGGAGCAACCTGCCACTCGATCATCGATGAGCGCAGCGCAGGCTTCTATGCGCTTGGCTTGGCTCTCGCTACGCATAGAGCGGTCGTGGTCTGCTGTACCTCTGGCACGGCCGTGGCAAACCTTCACCCTGCTGTCGCTGAGGCTTACTATCAAGGGGTGCCGCTAGTTGTCCTGTCGGCCGATAGACCCGAGCGATGGATCGGACAGTGGGCTGGGCAAACGCTACCTCAGCCAGGACTCTTTGGTTCACTGGTACGCAAAGCGGTGCATCTGCCAGAGCCTCACACCGAGGAGGAGCGGTGGTACTGCAATCGTCTGATCAACGAAGCACTACTCGCTGCACTGGCTCCACTCCCTGGGTCCGTGCAGATCAACGTACCGATCAGCGACTCAGGCGTCTCCTTGCTTCCGCCAACTCCAGTGGCGCACGGTCCTAAACAACCCATTGGAATGCAGCCAGGACGTCGAATCCAGCAGCTTTATCCGTGTCGTATCGATGCTCAGGCGGTAGAGTCCTTGCTACAGCGACTCGCCACGTTCGAGCGCAAGATGATATTAGTAGGACAGGAGAGTTGGTCTGCTGCGATGAGCATGGGGGAGAGCTTTCCACAAAGCTTGCGGGAGCAGTTCCTCTGCATCGGTGAGTCGCTATCGAATAGCCCCGTGTCGATCTGTTCGCTCGATGCGCTCCTAGCGTCACTCAGCGAAGGGGATCGACGAGCGCTACAACCCGACCTGCTGATCACCCTCGGCGGACACATTGTCTCCAACAAGATGAAGCAGTACCTGCGCAGCTACCCGCCACGGGAGACGTGGCACCTGTCGCCTGACCCCACTGTGGTAGACCTCTTTTGCAGTCTCACCGAGCAGATCATCGCACCTGTCGGACCATTTCTTGAGACAATGGCACAGGGCTTGGAGGGTCACGCCAGCTCGCCCTATGCACGTCACTGGCGGGAGCGTATTGATCAACTCCCCTCTCCGACACCACGATACAGTTCTCTGGCAGTGGTGGGGAGCCTCCTAAGCCATCTACCCGAAGAGCCTTGCGTGCTACACTTGGCTAACAGTTCGTCGGTGCGCTATGCGGAGCTTTTTCGCAAGCCTCATCGGCTCCTCACACTTTGCAACCGAGGCACCAGTGGCATAGAGGGTTCACTCTCGACCGCCTTAGGCTTCGCCCGCCAGAGAGCCGAGGAGCGGCACTTCATCGTCATCGGCGACCTGAGCTTCTTCTACGATCTCAATGCACTAGGACTGCCCGAGGTGGGGAGCCATGTGCGCGTGCTACTGCTCAACAACCAGAGAGGAAGCATCTTCCAGAGCCTACCGACCTTAGAGATGGATCGCCTCTCACAAAGGTACATCACCGCCGAGCATCAGCTACGAGCGCAGGGCTGGTCGGAGAGCTGTGGCTGGGAGTACCTGTCGGTGCACGAGGCAAGCGAACTGAAAGAGACGATGGCTTACTTCGTCGGTCCTGCCGATCGTCCACGTCTCCTCGAGGCTTTCGTCTCCTCAGAGGATGAGATCGCCGAACTACAGAACTATTTCAAGCAAATACAACCAAGAGAAGAGTTATGAGTGAAAAGAACCAAAGGGCATGGAAGCCCCTCAAAGCGTACGAAGACATCCTCTTCGACTACTACAACGGCATTGCACGTATCACAATCAATCGTGAGCGCTACCGCAATGCTTTTACGCCGACCACAACGGCCGAGATGAGCGACGCTCTGCGCATCTGCCGTGAGGATCAGAGCATCAACGTGGTGGTCCTGACGGGTGCTGGCGACAAGGCATTTTGCTCTGGAGGAGATCAAAACGTCAAGGGTCGAGGTGGCTACATTGGCAAGGACGGCGTGCCTCGTCTGAGCGTCCTCGACGTGCAGAAGCAGATCCGCAGTATCCCCAAGCCTGTCATCGCTGCGGTCAATGGATACGCCATCGGTGGCGGACATGTCCTCCACGTGGTGTGCGACCTCTCGATCGCTTCGGAGAATGCCATCTTCGGGCAGACGGGGCCTCGTGTAGGCAGCTTCGACGCTGGCTTTGGCTCCTCGTACCTCGCTCGTGTCGTGGGACAGAAGAAGGCGCGTGAGATATGGTTCCTCTGCCGCCAATACTCCGCTCAGGAGGCTCTCGACATGGGGCTGGTCAACAAAGTGGTGCCTCTCGACCAACTAGAAGATGAGTACGTGCAGTGGGCCGAGGAGATGATGCTGCTGAGCCCGCTCGCCCTGCGTATGATCAAGGCGGGACTCAATGCGGAGCTAGATGGTCAGGCAGGTATTCAAGAGCTGGCGGGCGATGCGACGCTGCTCTACTACCTCACGGACGAAGCACAGGAGGGCAAGAACGCTTTTCTCGAGAAGCGCAAGCCCAACTTCGAGCAGTACCCTAAGTTCCCCTAATAGTCGATGTCACCACACGAGAGCATCCTCCACCTCCCCACGCTACTGCCTCAGATAGCTGAGCGAGTGTCCATAAGCGTGGAGCCGTACACCCTGCGCTTCCGTCGCCCCGCCAAGACCTCCCGTGGCGAGTACGAGACGAAGCGTGTCTACTACCTACGTCTCCAGAGCCTCGAGCAGGCTGCTCATATGGGCTATGGCGAATGCGCCCCGATGCCTCAGCTCAGCTGCGATGATCTGCCCAACTACCAAGCGGTGCTGGAGCAGCTGTCGGGACAGCTGGCGCAGGCTCCCGATCAGTTTGACGTAGCCTCGCTACGCTCCTACCCTTCCATCGCTTTTGGCTTAGCCACAGCGATCAATAGCTTCCTCGCTGCTTGTCGTAGGAGCGAGGCGGAGACGGCACCCCCCTTTTGCGACACCCCTTTCACGCGTGGCGAGATGGGCATCCCGATCAATGGGTTGATTTGGATGGGCGACAAAGCCTATATGTACGAGCAGATCCAGGCTAAGCTGGCGCAAGGGTTCCGATGCTTGAAGCTTAAGATCGGCGGAATAGACTTTTCCGAAGAGCTAGAGCTACTCCGCTACGTGCGGCAACACTTCTCACCCGAGGAGATGGAGCTGCGGGTGGATGCCAACGGAGCTTTTGCCCCAGAGGTAGCTCTAGAGAGACTAAAGCAGCTGAGCGACTTTCACCTACACTCTATCGAGCAACCGATACCTGCGAGCAATCAGTGGGACAACCTAGCGAAGCTCACGGCAGCATCGCCACTCCCCATAGCGCTCGACGAGGAGCTAATCGGCATCCACACCCGAGAGCGCAAAGCACAACTACTAGATGAGGGCAAGCCGCACTATATCATCCTCAAGCCGTCACTCCATAGCGGAGTCGATGAGTGGATCGAGCTGGCCGAGGAGCGTGGCATCGGCTGGTGGGCGACCTCAGCACTGGAGTCGAACGTAGGGCTCAGTGCCATCGCTCAGTGGGTCAGCCAGTACCCGATCGTCCGCCCGCAAGGGCTTGGCACAGGAGCACTCTATCTCAACAACAAGCCCTCCACGCTACGACTCGTCGGCGACCAGATGTTTTTTAGAGATTAGAGGGTTTAGAGATTAGAGGCCCGATGATTCCGATAGCTCCGATTCATTCCGATAGCCAATCGCCAACAGCTAACAGCCAGCCAACATGTCCGAGCACCTATATATAGATAGCGCACGAGTAGATGCCGAGCGCTTAGAGCCGTTCGCCAGAGGGCTAGCACCCGAGCGGAGAGCGGTACTGCAGCCACTGCTCACCTTCCTCAGGGAGTGGTGGAGCGAAGAGGAGTGTGTGACCGTCCAAACCTCCGGCTCGACTGGCACGCCCAAACGGCTTCAGCTGGCGAAGCTTGCGATGCGACGCAGCGGACTCAGGAGCAACCGCTACTTCCAGATCCAAGCGGGCGAGCGTCTCCTCCTAGCGATGGATCTGCGCTACATAGGCGCTAAGATGATGGTGGTGCGCGCACTGCTCGCCGGTGCCGAGCTGATCGTGGTACCTCCCTCGAGCCACCCGCTGGCGACACTCAGCGTAGCACCGCAGTTCATCTCGCTCGTACCCCTCCAACTACACCACACACTAGAGGTAGCAGCAGAGCGAGAGCTACTCAGCCAGGCAGAGCAACTGATCATCGGGGGCGGAGCCATTCATCCCGCTGTGGAGGCGCAGCTCAGCACGCTACCTGTCGCAGCTTACGCCACCTACGGCATGACCGAGACCATCTCGCACATCGCCCTGCGACGGCTCAACGGCCCCCACGCCTCTCCCCTCTTCTATCCCCTCGAGGGGGTGCATCTCTCCCAAGGCTCCGACGGCGAACTCATCATCGAGGATCGCCTGCTCTATCCCGAAGGGCCCAGTATCACGACCCATGACCTCGTCGAGCTATACCCCGATGGCGGCTTTACCATAGAGGGCCGAGCCGACAATATCGTCAATAGTGGTGGTGTCAAGATCAGCCCCGAGCCGATCGAGCGACAGCTCTCTGCGACACTCGCCATACCGCTCGCCATCAGCTGGATAGCCGATGCTGCGCTAGGACAAAAGCTCGTACTCGTACTGGAAGGCGACAACCTCCCCGAAGCTTTGGCGAAGAGGCTAAACGAAACGTGCGAACAGCTCCTACCTCCCTACCACCGTCCGAAAGAGATCCGCTGCGTAGCGCAACTACCGCACAACGACAACGGCAAGCTCGACCGTCGAGCGCTCCAGCAGCTTCTCGGTGCCACCAGTGTGCAACACTCACACTCGTAAGAGTTGTGATACCAAGCCCTCCACAGACTTTTCTAAGGCATTTGTCCTAGTGCCACCCGTACGGCACTGCAGTTTCTCCTAGGTGAAGCTAGAGTTTCTTCCCTATGAAACTGGAGTGCCAAGGGGGTTGGCACTGAATTAGTCATAGAGACGTTTGCGCAGAGTATGGTAATTATAGATACGAAGAGAGGAGCTATCCGTCTAGGCGGGTAGCTCCTCTCGTCTGTTGAGGGTGACGCTATGTTACGTCACAGCTGTTGGATTACTTGACCAAAGCGACGAACTCGGGTGTCTGGCTGAAGGCTGCAAACTCGAGGTCACGCTGTGCACGCAGTGCGTAGCTGCTATCCTGAGCGATAGCTGCGCGGAGGTTGCTGATGAGTGCCTGCAGATCGTTCGTGCGAGCTGCGACCACTGCTTTGAGGTAAGCGGTCTCGCCATTGGGTTGTGCGACAGCTGCGAGGGTGCGTGTAGCATCGGCATACTGCCCCTGCATAATCTGAGCGATGGCTAGCGTGTTCGATGGCGTATTGCCAAAGGAGCGGATAGCGTCGGCATACTTGCCCTCGTGCATCTGGAGGAGTCCGATGCCCTGACCAGCCTCGGGAGCCTCTACGGCACTACCCATGAGGCGCTGAGCCTCTGCTAGGTCGCCACGGTTCAGTGCTAGGAGCGCTTCGTTCATATTAGAAGCAGCGTTGGGCTGGATCTTCTGAGCCCTTGCGAAGTAGTTTGCAGCCTGCTCGTAGTTGCCCTGAGCGAGGTAGAGCGTACCGATGTTGTTGTACGCACGGTAGTCGTTGGGATAGAGCTGCGTAGCCTGCTGGTAAGCGTTCATCTGATCCTGAGCATTGTCATAAAGCGTAGCGGTGTAGAGGATCTCCTCGATAGAGAGACGACCTGGGCGCTGAGCCATAAACATCTTGAGCTCGTCATCGCTCTTACCGATGATGCGTACGTTAGCATTGAGACGTGAGCGACGTAGCTCGGGGAGGATCTCGTCAGCAAGCTGTGTGAAGACGTGCGAGAGGTTGCGTATCTCACGCTCACGATCCTCGGGATCAGGATACATAGAGAGGACGCGCAGGACTAGCTCCTTGTCCTGTATGTTGCTCGCCTCCAGAAGCTTCTGGAAGCCGTTCCAATCCTCAGCCGTGTAGTGTGCATTGACCTCGATCTGCTTATTGCCCAGCTGGCGTGCTACGGCACGAGAGGTGTTGCGCTCACGCTCTGCTGAGAGACGCTCGTTGAGATCCTGAGCGCCATCGGGAGAGGCATAAGCCTGGATCTCGATGTCGACCTCCTGGTTAGGCACCTGATAAGCGTTGTCGACGACATCTTGCCAGTCCTTGACCTCACGCTTGTTGAGCTCAGCCGCACGAACCTCAGCACGATTGATGAGGAACTTAAGGTCGGCTGTGTACTGCTCCTTAATGACTCTCTGGAAAGCATCACGAGCTAGAGCTGGCGTGACATCGCTAATGCTAGCTAGGTCGGCAGTCATAATCGTACCACGAGCCACCTTGATAGCGGGGAGGTTGACCTTCTTACCCTTGACCGTAGCGGTAAAGGTGAGGTAAAGGTCGCTCTGCTCCATACCAGACCTGAACTCAAAAGCAAAAGGAAGGATGACGCTACCACCACGATCGTAAGAGATCGTCTGGTAGTTGTCACGTACGTTCTCTCCCTGTATGGTGACAGTCTGCCCCGTCACGCTCATTCCGTTGTAGCGTAGCTCAGGGGTGATATGGACGATAGCACGCTTGTGGCACCACTTAGCCGGTAGCGTCAGGCGCACCTGCCCAGGGATCTGCGTACCCACCAGTGTCAGGGGGTTGGGATCCACCTGAGCAGCAGAGCTCTCTAGGGGCTTAAGCCTGCTAGCACACGAAGAGACCAAGACCGCTAGTAGTAGAGCGGTGGTGATCTTTAGTAAGTTTCGATAAGTCATAGTTGGATTTATATATAAAGGTAATTAGTTCGTTTGTGAGTCTGTGGGGGCTTTGTTGCCTTTGCCCCAAAGTCTAATGCGCCACACGATAGAGCCGATGAGCGATAGCAGGATTAGGGCCAAAGCTGTAAAAGCTATGCTCTCGGTCACAGTTATGGAGCGTGGTGCAAAGGTAAGTGCGAGCTGGTAGTTGCCAGCGGGCAGTGATACGGCTCGAAGCACGTAGTTAGCCCGTGCTATCGGTATCTCCTTGCCATCGATGGTGGCGTGCCAGCCGTGCGGGTAGTAGATATCTGAGAGGATCGCTACGCCAGGCACCTCGGCCGATACGTCGTAGACCACCTGCCGTGGGGTGTACTTGGTGACGGAGATGCTACGCTGAGCCGTGCTGTCGGGTAGCATCAGCGGTTGCGGTAGCTCCTCGCCAAAGCGGAGGTCGACGACACCGACGTGACGCAGGTCTGCCGTCGTGAGTGCCTCCATCTCCTCATTGGCATTAGCCACCCAGCGAAGGCTATCGACAAACCACGCTGCTCCGAAAGCATCCGGATTGGTCACCGCCATAGGCACTTGGGTCTCAGGGTTGGGCACGATGAAGTACTTCGTATTGAGCATATCGTAGACCTGCTTATTGCCCGTGGAGAGCTGATAAGTGATCAGGTCTTGATAGCGCTGTAGCTTGGCAGCGTGGTAACCGCCCACGCTATGATGCCAGCGAGAGGTGGTGGCATCGTTAAAGCTATTGACCGTACGATTGAAGACGCGATAGCCCAGGCTCTTGTCCTGAAGGATAGCCCGGTCTGCCTCCGTCATAGGAGCTGCCTGTTGCTGCACCAGTTGCGAGGAGATGAAGTCGTCATCGGATAGGTAGCGCTTGTCCACCTGCCATAGATCTATGAGCGTCAGCCCGACGAGGATACAGCAGAGCCACGGCGCCTTGAGATAGCCTTTGGCAAAGAGCCATAGTGGTACCGCACTCAGCACGATAAAGAGCAAGCTGCGCCACACATCGGCACGGAAGATGCCCATGCGCATCGTCTCTAGCTGATCTTGTAGCATCAAGTAGCGAGGATCTTGCGTAGCTAGCTCGGCAAACATACCCTTCTCCTGCTGAGATAAGAAGCCGAAGAAGAGATCGGGCAGCAGAGCAAAGAGGAGCAACAGCAACACCGGCACCCCGCCTGCTATCCAGACACTCTTGCTACGTAGGAGCTGAGGCTCCTTGATGAGCTGCACGAGCGCTAGCACCGCTAGCGTCGGGATCGTTAGCTCGGCGATGACCAGGATCGAGGAGACCGCACGAAACTTGTCGTACATCGGCATCCAGTCGATGAAGAGATCCGTCAGCGGCATAAAGTTCTTGCCCCAGGCGAGCATTATCGAGAGGATCGTAGCGATGAGCAGTCCCCACTTGATCGGTCCCTTGACGATGACACAACCGATGATGAAGAGGATGCAGACGAAAGCGCCTACATAGACGGGACCCGAGGTAAAGGGTTGGTCACCCCAGTAAGCATTCATCTGCCCCAGCATCTGCTGGTACTCATAGGGCGCCTTGGCGAGCTGCTTAGCGTGCCCCTTGGCTAGAGGTTCGGTCGCACCGCCTTTTGTATTGGGCACGAGGAGCGTCCAGGTCTCACCGATGCCGTAGCTCCACTGCGTGATATACTCTTTCGAGAGTCCCTTACTATTGACCTCAGCGCCCGTTTGTTCGGGAGCATGTGGCGGGGCGATCGTCAGTTCACTGCCGCCACGCATCGTCTCCTGAGCGTACTGGTAAGTGTGGTAGAGATTGGTTCCATTGACCGCAATGGCTAGGAGACCAGCTAGAATGAGCACGCCAGTAGACTTGAGGAACTCCACAACCTGCCGCTCTCTAATGGCCTGCACCAAGAAGGTGATGACCAGGACCGCCATCAAGAGCGCAAAGTAGTAGGTCATCTGCACATGGTTTGCCAAGAGCTGCAGCGCCATAAAGAAGGCAAAGAGCGCACCACCCCAGAGCCGCTCGCCACGGTAGCACCAGACGAGTCCAGCGATCGTGGGAGGGACGAAGCAGAGTGCGGTCAACTTCCAGATGTGTCCCGCCTGTATGAGGATGATGAAGTAGCTCGACAAGGCCCACATGACCGCTCCCAGCACCGAGGGCAGAGGATCCACCTTGAGCGAGCGCATGAAGATGTAGAAGCCCACAAGCAGCGCAAAGATCAGCCACGGATAAGTACCCAAGATGCTCAGCGGTTTGCGCAGCGTCAGCACATCTTGCAGGTATTGCAGTGGCTTGGTCGAGGGATAAGAGGGACTGATCTGATACATCGGCATACCGCCAAAGAGCGAGTTCGTCCAGTAGGAGGTCTCGTCGCTAGCCTGTACGTCTGAGCCATTGCCCGAGACGCCCGCCACGTCCGCCTGAAAGAGCGTCCGCCCCTCAAAGTGTGCGGGCGTGAAGTAACCAATGGCAACGATGAGGAAGAAGCCAAAGATGAGCAAGATGCGCTGCCAGGGAATCTGTTTCATAAGATAACTCAGAGATAGAGTTTGAGGATTAAGCTTTGCACCGCTTGACCCGCTGACTGAGGTAGCCGATGCCATAGCCCGAGAGCTGAACGAAAGAGGCTACCACAGCTCGCCAAGCGACCGCCACCGAGTGCGTGCGGTAGAGTGCGTCTGCAAAGATAGAGACAATAAAGAGCAAATGGTAGAGCCAGAACCAGGGGCACCACAAGGCAAGCAGTGTGACCACGAGCGTCGTCACCACAAAGAGCGAGGGGAGCAGGTAGGTCAAGCGCATCGACCCTGGGTGTCGCCGCGAGAGCTCCACACGAGCCGTGCCTGAGTGCCACACCTGTCGGTAAAACTTACGCAAGTCCACGCGCCGCTTGTGATAGAGCACCGCCTCCGGAAGAAGCACGACACGACTGCCCGCCTCGTAGAGACGCATACTAAAGTCGATATCCTCACCATAGCGCATCGTCTCATCAAAGCCCCCGAGAGACTCAAAGAGAGCCTTGCGACAGCCCAGATTGAAGGTGCGTGGGTAGAACCGCTTCGTCAGCCGCTTGCGACCACCCCGTATGCCACCCGTCGTGAGTGGCGAAGTCATCGCATAGTTGATCGCACGCTGCCACATACCGAAGGAGCCATCCTGTAGCGATGGAGCCGCATCAGGACCGCCCCACGCATCGCACCCGCCCGCAGCGATCGCCTGCGATACATTATATAGGTAGTCAGGCGGTAGCACCACGTCCGAGTCGAGGATGATGATCCAGTCGCCCGTAGCGTGGCGCACCCCTATGTTGCGTGCCCGAGAGGGGCCCCCATTAGGCACCCCCTCATACTGTATGCTCATCAGGTCACGATAGCGATCCACGACCGCAGCACAAGGCACCGTACTCCCATCCTCCACGATGACAACTTCGTAGGACGGCGGCGTCTGCTGCTGAGCGAGCGAGTGTAATAACTCCTCGACCTCGTCAGGACGGTTGTAGACAGGGATAATGAGTGAGAGCATTAGAGACTATTCTAGTTCAAAGCTTCTTACAGTACCTTCCACTCGGCACCGCTCTTGGTATCTTGTATCTCAAAGCCTAGAGCGGTCAATTTGTCGCGTATCAAGTCACTCGTCTCCCAGTCCTTGCTAGCCTTTGCCTTAGCACGAATCTCTAGGAGCAGGTCCATCGCTCCAGCGAAAGCCTCCTGCTGGCTACCACTCAAATCAGAAGCCTCCGTAGCCGACTGCATACCGAGTATGTCGTGCAGGTAGAGAGCGTAGGCACGGCGTAGCTCCTCCAGCTGCTCGCTCGTGATCTGCTCGTGTCCATCGTGGATCGAGTTGATGAGACGAGCCGCATCAAAGAGCGCAGCGATCACCATCGGCGTATTGATATCGTCATTCATCGCCTCCTCGCAACGCTCCGCCAGATCGATTTTCTCGACCGTTGAGGTAGCCGACGGCTGGAGCGACTGAAGCTTAGCATCAGCATCCATAAGACGCTGGTACCCCTTCTCTGCAGCTTGCAAGGCACTATTGCTAAAGTCCACCGTGCCACGGTAGTGTGCACTCAAGACGAAGAAGCGAATGGTCATAGGAGCGTAAGCCTGCTCCAGTGCGGGGTGATCGCCCGTGAAGAACTCCTCGAGGGTGATGAAGTTGCCAGCGCTCTTCGCCATCTTCTTGCCGTCCACCGTGATCATATTATTGTGCATCCAGTACTTGACCATCGGCTCACCCTGCGAAGCAACCGCCTGTGCTATCTCGCACTCGTGATGCGGGAAGGTCAAGTCTAGCCCACCACCGTGGATATCGAAGTGTGCGCCTAGGTACTTACGTCCCATAGCGGTACACTCGCAGTGCCACCCCGGGAAGCCCTCACTCCAAGGCGAAGGCCACCGCATAATGTGGTTAGGCTGCGCCTTCTTCCAGAGAGCAAAGTCCAGCGGATTGTGCTTCTCGTCCTGTCCATCTAGTTCGCGCGTGTTGGAGATCATATCCTCCACATTGCGTCCGCTCAAGATGCCGTAGGGGTGATCAGCGTGGTACTTGAGTACGTCAAAGTAAACACTCCCCTGGCTCACATAAGCGTAGCCCGCATCGAGGATCTGCTGCACCAGCGCAATCTGCTCGATGATATGTCCCGAGGCAAGTGGCTCGATAGAGGGCGGCAACACATTGAGCAGGCGCAGACTATCGTGATAGCGGGTGAGGTAGTAGTAAGCCACCTCCATCGGCTCTAGCTGCTCGAGCTTAGCCTTCTTAGCTATCTTGTCCTCGCCATCATCTGCATCATGCTCTAGATGCCCCACGTCGGTCACATTGCGCACGTAGCGCACCTTGTATCCGAGATGCTTGAGGTAGCGGAAGAGTATGTCAAACGTAATGGCCGAGCGAGCATGCCCCAAATGTGGATCCCCGTAAACGGTCGGTCCGCAGACGTAAAGACCCACATGCGGTGGTGCAATAGGTTCGAAAGGCACTTTAGCCCGCTCCAGCGTGTTGTAGATGTATAGTTGGCTCATAGTTCTTTTTATAGTCCAAAGGTCATAGTATAGTGCATATACACCAATGCTCTCGCAAAGATAAGGATTTTAGCGATACCCTAGCTAGACGCACGGGCTATAAGTGTGCGCAAACTGTTGCAGTTTTCTTGGCTAAAGTGTATCTTTGTCATAGTGTAAACAGAACTCTAAATAATACTATGGCAACTATATACGATTTCACCGCCCTGACCTCTCAGGGTGAAGAACTAGCATACAAGTGACTGCAGTTTGATAAAAAGCAGTAACTTAGCCTCCGTTATAAACACAAACACTATTAACCTATGAAAAAAGAACAGATGTTCCGAATCTGCCTGACTATGTTGCTAGCAGGCATTGCCCTTACACTCAGCTCTTGCAAAAATGAGCCTCAAAAAGAAGATCCTAGAGTGGCACTTGTTGATACTCAATGGGAGTTTTTACCTGATATGTCTCCTGGAGTTAATTCGGCTGGGGTGTCAGGCAGTCTTTATTTTATGACTCAGACAGACGCCAAGTTGACTGTGTCTTCAAAAGGAAAGACTAAAACAACTTCTATTACCTATAGCTATGACGCATCCCTACAAGCCTATCCAGCCACCCTTAACTTCATAGACAGCCCTGCTTCAGTTCTAATTAGAGTGGACTGGGAGACCAATATGTTGAGGGTTTATGTACGGAGCGGGAATGTTGTCTCTACGACACCCGCCATGTTCTTTAAACTTGTCAAATAGCGTCTTCTATAAGTATCGTGAATTTGACTTCTAGACGTTGACATAGTGGCTTCAATAATTATGGATGTCTAAGTTTGTTGATGTCGAGATGTCAACACTGTAGCTTTAGCCCGCTGTAGAAATGCTCTGCGTTTATACAGCGGGTTACTTATCTCATCGGATTGCCCGATTTGCAAGATTGCACCTCTTATTGGGTTGGTCAACCTGCGGGGGGATTGTTTCAGCTCAGCAGCGTCTCTATGTCGCAGCTCAGGAAGTCCTCTAGTGAGACCCCTCCCGTACCCACAACAATAGATCTCTTGGGGTGAAAAGCCTTCTCAAAGGCTGGCAACCCTGAGTTCATACCACGACGACCGCTCTTCACCTCAATGGCAGTCACCTCTCCACTATTGACAACGATGAAGTCCACCTCCATATCTCCCTCTGCCTTGCTTCTTGCAGACTCTCTCCAGTAATAAACTTGGTAGTCCGCCTCCTCGGCCATCCCCAGCAGATGAGCACCGACAGCACTCTCTACCCAGCGTCCCCAGAGCATCGGGTCTGTTCTGTCTGCAAGAAACGATCGACCCTTATAGGCTGTCAGCAGGGCGTTGTTGTATACCTGGTATTTGGGGATAGAGCTACGCTTGCGAGCATCATCGTGAGCATACTTCTGCAGTCCTGTCAAGAGTGCACACTGGTCGAGTATTTCTAGATACGATGCCAACGTGGTTACATTGCCAGCATCTTGCAGCTGCCCCATCAGCTTGGTCAGCGATAGCATCTCGGCAGAGTAGCCACAGCCCAACTCGAAGAGTTGCTTCATCAGGGCAGGCTTATAGATGTTGGAGGTCATCAGCACATCCTTTTCGATGGCGGGTGCTACCAGCGAATCCTTTATATACTTACGCCAGCGCTTTTCGTCACCAATCAAATCGGCAGCACCTGGATACCCCCCGAAGTAAATGTACTCCTCGAGCCCCATGCCGAAGGCATCGTGCATCTCCTGATAGCTCCAGTGTCCGAGACGAATGAGTTCGAAGCGTCCTGCAAGCGACTCCGTAAGCCCTCGCTTGAGTAGCAGACGACTACTCCCTAGTAGTACCACTTTCAGATTGACCTGCTTGCGCGTATCTTCATCCCACTCCCTCTTGACCATCTCGCTCCAATTGTCGATCTTCTGAATCTCATCAATCACGAGCAGGTACTCCGTCTCACTATTAATTCTCATAGTGGTTCGTGCAGCTTCCCACACACGGCGTATCCAGTCGCTGTCCTTCGGATCGACGGCATCTGCTACAGCTATCGAATGCGGGATAGACACCTCTCGTAGCAACTGATCTACTAGAGTTGACTTGCCTACTTGTCTGGGGCCTGCGATGACTTGCATAAACCGCCTGGGCTCCTGAACGCGTTCGCTTAGGGTGTGATATTGTTTGCGAATGTACTCCATACTCAAATCTAATACTCGTTTTACTCAAATGTGGCGAGCGTTTTACTCAATTCTCTCTGCAAAACTACTCAATTCTGATGAGAAAACTACTCAATTCTGATGCGGAAATTACTCAATTCTATCAACCATTCCACAATCAGAGAGGGCCGAAACGGGGAATGATCTGTAGGGTTACAAGACGAGTAACCCTCTGTAGCAAAAGTTACAGCAAAACATAACGAGTAGCCCGCTGTAGGGGCGGACCTGCGTGTCCGCCCGCAGAATAGACTACGCTCAAGTGAGGACAGGCGGACACACAGGTCCGCCCCTACAAATCGTTACTCGTCTTGCTTTGACACAACACAGGTGTTACTAGGTCTGATGTCTGAACCTGTCGTGTTGATGTGATTTGTGTAGGGGCGGACCTGCGTGTCCGCCCGCAAAATAGACTACGCTCAGGTGAGGACAGGCGGACACACAGGTCCTCCCCTACAACGGGCTACTCGTATCGCCTAGACACAACGGACGCCCTCTCGCTAGAGACTAGCCGGGCGTCCCTACAAAGGGTTACACGTCATTAAAGATTAGAAGTTAGAGGTTAGAGACGAGTAACCCGCTGTAGGGACGCTCGGTCTGAGCGTCCGTTGTATCAAAAGT
>URDQ01000009.1 GCA_900546675.1 uncultured Porphyromonas sp.
GTTTCCGAAACGAGAAAAAACTTCGCATTTTACTTGCATATGAACTTAGAAAGCACAGGGTTACGCGTCTCGCTTTAACGGGGACGGACGGCCTTTCGCTAGACACTAGCCGAGCGTCTCTACAGGAGTCGTCACTAGCCGAGCATTCCTACACGTCGTTACACGTTTTGTGCGATAGCTACGTGGAAAATCTCAAACCGCCACGTGGACAATTTATATTCTCCACGTAGGCGAGAATCATTTCTTCGGACTTATCATTTGATTCCTCCGAAGTTTTACTTCTCGCCCACGTGGAGAATCTTTTATTCTCACGTGGATATTGCCGATTTCCTCCGTAGGGATTGCGCTTACCTCTATAGTTTGGCACAAAAAGCAGAGGGCTCGACCGCATCTCCTTAGCGATCGAACCCTCCGTTGTGGAGCTGTCTACTGCTTGCGTCAGACAGCTACTTTACTTGGTGAACTGTGCTTATGGAACACAATGCCAAACTATCGGACGAGTCTGTACCCCGCTTGCGAGCCGTCGTGGGTGATAAGCCGTACGAGGTAGACTCCGTGAGGTAGCTGAGAGAGGTCGATGACGTTGTCAGCGTGTGCCTGACGGCTGGCCGCTACGAGTAACCCCTCAGCTGTGTAGACTTGCCACAAGGCGGGGCTTGCTCCGACTATCTCGTAGCACCCCTCGTGGTCTGTCGGAATAATCTGCCCATCTGTAGCAGGGGTGACCTCGGAGATGTGTGTCGTGAGCGGTGTCTCTCCATTGAGTACGACCCATCCCTTCTTATTGGCAGCGGTGATGAAGGCATCGCTCTTGATATTGCCCTCGGGGAAGTCACCGTACTCAGCACTATTGAGGAAAACGATGTAGCCAGCGTTGTCCTGTAAGTCAGGATGAGTCGGCAGGCTCTCCACTAGAGGTAGTGGATCGGTAAAGAGGTTATTGTTGATCTCTAGGATTGTGAGCTTAGGACAGTTTGCAAGGGAGATGCTCGCTAGCCTATTAGCAAAAACAGAGACGGCACCGAGATTGGGGCAGTCGGTGAGAGTCAGCTGAGAGAGTGTGTTAAAGGGAGCTGAGAGAGACACCAGTTGACTCATATCCGTAAGAGCTAGCTGGGATAGCTGATTGTCTCCTATGCTGATTGTCTCAAGAGCTTTCGCCTCGCTGAGGTCTAGCTGAGTGAACTGGTTGGTAAAGGCGTAGAGCTCTGTGAGTGCCTTCTTGCCTTTGAGATCAAGGGTGGAGAGCTCATTGTTGCTACAGTTTATCTCTGTGAGATTGTTGAGCTTAGAGATGTCTAGTGTCGTGAGTTTGTTGTCTGCGCAGTATAGCTTCTCGAGCTGTGTCAGATCTGCTACGGGGAGCGTGGTGATCTTGTTTCTAGAGCAGTGTAGCTCTTTGAGTTGCGTGAGATGTGCGACGTGCAGCTCTGTGAGCTTGTTCTTTTGACAGTCGAGGCCCTGGAGCGCTACGTTGTGCGTTAGGTCTAACTCTGTCAGCTGGTTCATCGCTATGCCTAGCTGCTTGAGTGCGGGAAGCTGCGACAGGTCCACCTTTGAGAGTAGGTTGCTCATAAGAACTAGCTCAGTAAGCTGTGGCTGCGCTCCTAGGGATACGCTCTGCAGGCGGTTAGAGTGCGCATAGAGCAGGCGCAAGTCTGGTAGCGTGGGAAGCGTTAGCTGGGTGAGCTTATTGTTATTGAGTATGAGAGCTTGTAGTAGGTTCGCCTCTCCGATGCGGCACGATGTGATCTCCTGTCCCGAGAGGTCGAGATAGATGAGGTCGCCAGAGATCGTTAGCTTATCATTGTGCTCTGAGGCAGGCAGGGAGACGAGTGTGCCGACACCTCCCATGAGCTGATCGATGCTCTTGTCCACTGTAAAGGTGTGCTTAGCCCCAGAAGCGTCTGTGACTACGATCTCGCCGCTCTTGCTGACGGCACGAATCATAAAAGGTGTCTGAGCATTGACACCGCTCTCCAGCTGTACGCCAGATATCACTTGCGGAGCGGAGGGGACGATCTCCACTTTTGTGGCAGGCTGGACGCAACGAACGGAGTAGCCGTAGTTTTTGCTTTCAAACGATCTGTTTGCAATATCTTCATCCCAAAAGAATCGTCTGAAGAGTGCACTTTTCTCATAAATAGAGGAGGTCCAGAAGTATGCTTGGTACCCCTCAGCAGAGTAGTCCATATACTTAGACTGCGATGTGCTACCCATAGGTCGTGCATTGAAGCCTGTCAAATTATTGCCCTGCTTGAGGACAGCGCCAGGCTCAGGTACGGGGGGAACCTTCCACCCCTCAGTACTCTTGAGCAGTAAGCCTGCATGCTCAGACTCTCGTTCTAGAAGATCAGGGTTGGGCTCAAAGCCCTTGGGGTCTACGTAGCGTATCATCGAGTGCCACTCACTGTCACTGGGTACAGTCCACCCTTCGGGAGCTAGTCCACGAGTATCAATTACGGCGAAGAAGTTGTAGAGAGCTCCGTGTGAAGCGAGTAGATTGAGGTCGTTATTGTAGTAACAGACGGCAGCATTTTCGGTACTCAACCACTGTTGCTTGCTCAGTCCAGTCGTGATCTTCGACCCGTCACGCCAGCGCAGGGTTGCGAGATTTTCCCGCATCCATAGCTGTGCGCCGATCTTGACGATGCCATAGCTTGTCGTCTCGTCACCTCGCTGATCGATGAGGTGCAGAGGCTGAAGTGTGGCGGTACGAGCGTTAGCAAGCTTAGCGTAGGAGACCTCTAGGGTCGGGGATATAAAAAGTCCCTCGTACTCCATATCTACATGAAGACGTTCACAGCTGTTTTGCTCTAGATCCCAGCTGTAGTGAGCCGCCTCCTTAAGGTCGTAGCCGAAGGCGTAGTTGGTGGAGCCATCGGCATTAGCTAGGTAAAGGACATCAGCGACGGAGCCCTCCTTAAGGTTGCTGTCGACGATGTATTCACGGCAGATAGTAGCTATGCGCAATCCGCCATCGTAGACGGCGAGTACGTTGCTCGTAGCAAAGTCCGCATCACTAGGCTTGGGTACTTGAACCTGCGCTCCGAGCAACTGACAGAGTGTGGTAAGGAGGAGTAATAGTATGGTAAATCTTTTCATAAGATAGGAGGTGATGTATATGGAGAAAAAAGAGCGGCACCATGCTCCATAGCGTAATGTTGTGGGGCGTGGTGCCGCTATCGTGTGTGAGGCGACTGAAGGATGTGTACCCCTCGTCTTCCTCGTGTGTGGGCGTGCGCTTACTTGAGCGCAGCGATAGCCTTGTCGTAGTCAGGCTCCTGAGTGATCTCGGGAACTAGCTCCTCGTAGATGACCTTGCCCTCAGCATCGATGACGATGACGCAGCGAGCCTGTAGCCCAGCGAGAGGTCCGTCCTGCATAAGCAGTCCGTAGCCCTTGCAGAAGGCAGTCTCTGAAGAAGGTACCGTGCAGCAACGGAATGTAGAGAGCGTCTCGACATTGTCTAGCCCCTCAGCGCCACAGAAGCGAGCCTGTGCGAAGGGTAGATCCTGAGAGATGCAGAGGACGACCGTGTTGTCGAGCTTAGCAGCCTCAGCGTTGAAGCGGCGTACTGATGCTGCGCAGACACCAGTGTCGATGCTGGGGAAGATGTTGAGGACGACACGCTTGCCACGATAGTCTGAGAGCTTGGCCGTGGAGAGATCCTTGCGGACTAGCTCGAAGTTGGGCGCCATCGTCCCTACCTTAGGTTGCTCACCTGCGAGGGTGACAGTGATCTTATCTTGAAATTTTACTGTAGACATACTGTTTGTTTGGTTTTATAGTTACTGTGTATTGAGTGTTTTACTGGTTGTCGGTTTTGACCCCTATCTTGCCGAGAAGCCCCTCGATATGGTCCATAGGAAGGTCTCCGAGACTCTGATAGGGTAGATCGTTGAGTGGTACGAAGAGTACCATCGGGATGCTTTGGACACCAAAGAGTGCAGCCAGCTGCGGGTTCTCGTCCACATTGACTTTGTAGACGACGAGCTGGTCAGCATATCGGTCGGCCACCTGCTGTAGTTTGGGTGCCAGTTGGCGACAAGGACGGCACCAATCGGCGTAAAAGTCGATGATAGCGGGCTTGTCCCCCTTGTATACGAAGGTGTCGGGATGCGCCTCGAAGTCGTAGATATGCTCGCGCATATAGTTAGCATTGATGTGCAGTATCTCGGCTTTGGCGGTCTCTTGCTGCTCCTTGCTCTGAGCCGTGCAGGCGACACTGAGCGTGAGTAGCGCAGCGATGAGCAGGAGAGACTTCTGTATGAATTGTATTTGCTTCATCTATTATACTCGTTAAAATCGCCCTCTAAGATAGACAAAAGTCCCGACATCACCAAAAGCACATACTACGATAACGGTCGGCAACGGCATCAGATCGGGTCAAAATAACGAGATAAAAGCGCAAAATCGGGACAATGTGACCCGATTTTGCGCAAAAAGATGGTATCTTTGTCCCGATAAAAGGTTCATTTAGTATGACGACAGAGGTAGAAATATTGCAGTACTTGCATTATCATCCGCTATCCAAGCGGGTTGACATAAAGAGTGCGATTACTGAGGAGATGAGTGATCGCACCCTAAAGCGCATCATCGCCGACTGTGTAGAGAAGGGGTATGTAGATGTGATTGGCAAAGGGCCAGCAACTCGCTATAAGCTCGCTCCTCAAGCTCTCGTGACTATGCCTCTAGATCTTGACACCTATTTCCTTCGGGATATAGATGATCGTAAGGTTCAGGAGCACTTTAGCTTTGACTTAATAGGTGAGATCTTGCCCAAGGTGACTTTATTTGAGGAGCGTGAGCTGGCTACACTCAATGAGGCTCAGTCTAAGTTTCGACAGCACCTGTCAGAGATGACAGAGCTAGAGTACCAAAAGGAGATGGAGCGTCTAGGCATTGACTTGTCGTGGAAGTCTTCGCAAATAGAGGGAAATACTTACACGCTGCTTGAGACAGAGTACTTGCTGAAGGAGCGACAAACAGCTAGTGGAAAGACAAAAGAGGAGGCTGTCATGCTTCTCAACCATAAGGAAGCTCTTGACTTCATCCTCGACAACCCAGACTACTTGAAAGAGCTCTCCCTGAGTCGTATAGAGAATATCCACTCACTGCTTACTAAGGAGCTAGGGGTACCCCGCAATATCCGTCGTCGCCGAGTCGGTATCACTGGTACAAACTACCAACCGCTCGACAATGAGTTCCAAATCAGGGAAGCTCTTGAGGGGAGTTGTCTGCTGATTAATAGTAGGTGTGAGGTGTTTGAAAAGGCGCTTTTAGCTCTGCTCCTGCTATCGTATATACAGCCTTTTGCAGATGGCAATAAGCGTACGGCTCGAATTGTGAACAATGGGATCTTGATTGCAGATGGTTACTGTCCAATCTCATTTCGCAGTGTGGACTCGATAGACTACAAGAAGGCGATGCTGATGTTTTATGAGCAAAACAATATCTCGGCATTCAAGAAGATATTTATAGACCAGTTCATGTTCGCAGTAAACACATACTTTTAGGGCTAGTCACTTAGCTTAAGCTTTGCGGGAGGGCGTGTCGTGACGGTTGATTAGTATCGCTCTAGACGAGGGCTTCTTGAGGCGCTTGCAGGTGATAGGCCGATGCTGGGTGCACTGCGCTGCAGTCTCTAGGGGACTCTCTTATTACCTTTGCAGCATCTACTAACTCTCGGTGTCTCGACTTTGCGCAAAAAAGGAGCTCTGCTTGGCTTGATCAAACAGCGAGCCAGCTCTCTGACTATAAGCGTCGGGGAGCTGGCTCTGTGTGTATATAAGGCTCTGTGTATAGTCTTATAGCTGTACTGTCGGAGTCTTGGTGTAGATCCCTATGGGGAGGGTCATAAAGGAGGGCTTTATAAAGCGTACATACTCAAAGTAGATACCTAGAGATGCATTGTAATACTGATAGAGGTGGAGCTGCCCTTGCTCGTTTTCAAGTATCTGATCGCCCTTGTAGGCAAAGCCGTTTTTCGTCATAAAGTCCTTGATGATGGCATTGTCGCCATCGATCTTAGCATTTTCCCACTCGGGAGAGAAGTTGTAAGAAATCTGCTCTATAGTCGAGCCACTTAGAGACTCGTAGGCATAGCTTACCGTACGGGGCTTGGTCCGATCAGCGGGATCGAGCTTGTACGAGAGAGGCATGTTTACCTTGATGGCATCGTGTTTATATCCAGCATCTGGATTGGCTGGTTTGAACTCGATGTAGCAGTCGGGATGTGCCTCTTTCTCACGGGCGATGATGGGGCTGTCCTTGCTGATCTTCTGCCCGAAGACATCTAGCAGTGGTAGGTAGAGTGCTTGAAAGGTAGGCTTCTCTGGTTCTGGCTCCTTGTGATAGAGGTCGGGAGCGTCCTCAAATGTGATGAAGGCTCCTGGTCTCTTGTCGGAAAGACGAAGACGTACAGCGAGGTCTTTGTTGACAAACTTCTCGGCATAGTTTTGGAAAGCGCCCTCGTAAGTGAAGCCGTTGAGCTCGAAGTAAGAGCGTAGCTCGGGTTGTCTGTACATTGCCATTGAGAAGCGGTCGGTGCGTACTATAGGACCAGACGTCTTTTCGTCATCGGGATTGATGTCGTAGCGAACATAGGAGAGGTTCACCTTGCTGGGGTCGATCGCCTGATAGATGACATAAGTATCAGTCTTTTTGGTCTGCTTGCGTAGCCCGAGCTTCTTCTCGTAAGCCTCGATCTCCTCAAAGGTGTAGGTACTCATCTTGGTCTCCTTCTTGAGGTAAGGGAAGTCTTTGATCTGTAGGATACCTGCGAGCTGGGAGGGGTCGCCAGCAGACTGGTAGGCGATGGCCCATGAGCTTTCGTTGACCTTAGAGAAGACGAGTAGGTAGGTGCCGTTGGAGTAGGCGATGCCCTTGACTTCGGGGACCTTCTGATAGCCAGCATCGCTGAGGAGGATCTCCATATTGTCATTGATGTCGTCTCCCTCGGCGACTAGCTTGGTTGCAATCTGTATGGAAGAGGTCTCAAGGAGAGACTCCTTGGGGTTGATGACATAGAGTCGTGAGGGCTGCTGTCCCTTGGGGTCATTTGTCTTGTAGCGGAGGATCTTCTTGCCTTTGTTATCTACGGAGCCTTCGAAGGTAGCACCCTTGCTCTGCTCAAAGGCTTGGACTGCCTTCTCGCCTCCGAGCCAGTCGACGCAGGGGAAGGGGATGGCGGTGAGCTCGCCATTGTCATCTAGCTCTAGGATGGACTGGAAGGGCTGTGGATCTGGTTGTGGTGTCACACCCGTTGTGTCGACACCTGTCGTATCGGGTCCAGGGGTGGGCTCTTGTTTGGGGTCGCAACTACTCATCGCAAGGGTCACGCAGACGATTGCGGTGAGTGCTGCTATGAGATACTGTAAGTTTTTCATAATGATGAGTCTATGTGTAGTGAATTACGAGTAATGCAGACGAGTTGGGGATAAGCAGTGGACAACTAGCATAAGAGATAGTAAGAGGTAACGGAGCCGTGCCCCCTGATCTTACTAAGCTCTCTTGCCGTCCACGCCTTAACCCCAACTCGCTCTATAGTCGGTTGTCAAACTGTCCTTGTCTATCCGATGATAACAATGTCTGTACCCTCTAGGATAGAGTCTCCAGCCTTGACTTTGATCTCTGTGATGGTGCCGTCGCACTCAGCGTTGATGCCGTTCTCCATCTTCATAGCTTCGAGCACAGCGACTTGCTGACCACGCTTGACCTGCTGACCGACCTGTACGTCTACAGAAATGATGACGCCTGGTAGGGGAGCCTTGACTGCTTTGCCCTTGCCTGTGGAGGCTGGAGCCGCAGCAGGCGCAGGAGCTGCAGTGGCAGCGGGTGCTGCTGCAGGAGCAGACTTGGCGACTTTCGGGGTCTCCTTCTTCTCCTGTATGATCTCGACGCTGTATGGGGTGCCGTTGACCTCTAGCTGAGCTTGGTCACCCTCGATCTTGTCAATCTTGACGGCGTACTCTTTGCCATCGATCTTATACTTATATTCTTTCATAAGGGGTTTGATATGGGTGCTTAGCAAGCTAGCCTGCTAGCCTGCTAAGGTACTGCCGTTTAGGATTAGATGTAATACTGCTTCTGTGGTGTGACACGCATGTTCTGTAGTTTGAACGACCAGGGGTCGAACTCCTTGTGCCGTATCGTGAGCTGATAAGACTCCTCGTCGTGAGGGGTGCCTAGCGCCTGCGCTAAGGCGAGTGCTATAGCAACCTCTTCGGGAGAGGGTGCTGTAGCGGCCTTCTTAGCTTTCCGAGCGGGTGCCTTCTTACCCTTTTCTATCTTCTTGGTAGCCATCGGTAGGAGGGGTTAGAGAGGTACGTTGTCATGCTTCTTAGCGGGGAGCGTCTGACGCTTCGTGCGTAGCTGCTGTAGCGCGCGGATGATGCGGAAGCGGGTGTTCCTCGGCTCGATGACATCATCGATGTAACCATAGGAAGCAGCATTGTATGGATTGGCAAAAGCCTCACGATACTCCTCTTCCTTCTCTAGAGCTGTCTTGGCAGGATCATCGCTCGCCTTAACCTCCTTAGCAAAGACTACCTCAACGGCTCCTGACGGACCCATAACGGCAATCTCAGCAGTAGGCCAAGCGTAGTTGATGTCTGCGCGAAGGTGCTTAGAGCCCATCACGATGTAGGCACCGCCGTACGCCTTGCGTAGGACGACTGTGATCTTAGGTACGGTAGCCTCGCCGTAAGCGTAGAGAAGCTTAGCACCGTGCGTGATGACGGCATTGTACTCCTGACCAGTGCCTGGAAGGAAGCCTGGTACGTCGACGAGTGTTACGATGGGGATATTGAAAGAGTCGCAGAAGCGTACGAAACGTGCTGCCTTGCGAGAGGAGTTGCAGTCGAGGCTACCAGCCATTACCTTCGGCTGGTTGGCTACGATACCGACGCTCTGCCCGTTGAAGCGTGCGAAGCCGACGATGATGTTGCGTGCGTAGTCACGATGTACCTCGAGGAACTCGCCGTGGTCTACGATTGCTCCGATTACCTCGTACATATCGTAAGCACGGTTTGGCGAGTCAGGGATAATCTCGTTGAGTAGCTCCTCGCAGCGGTCTGCGGGGTCGTCGCAAGCGACGAAGGGTGGCTCCTCCATGTTGTTTTGCGGCAGGAAGGAGAGTAGCTGACGAATGAGCTGAAGACCAGCCTCGTCGTTGTCTACGGCGAAGTGTGCCACACCACTCTTAGAAGCGTGTACGTCGGCACCGCCTAGCTCCTCCTGGGTGACGTCCTCGCCAGTGACCGTCTTGACCACCTTAGGACCTGTGAGGAACATATAGCTGGAGTTGCGTACCATAATGTTGAAGTCGGTCAGTGCGGGCGAATAGACAGCGCCACCAGCGCAGGGGCCGAAGATACCAGAGATCTGAGGTATGACGCCCGAAGCGAGGATGTTGCGCTCGAATATCTCACCGTAGCCACAGAGTGCGTTGACCGCCTCTTGGATACGAGCACCACCCGAATCGTTGAGACCGATACAAGGTGCGCCCATAGTCATGGCTAGATCCATCACCTTGCAGATCTTAGCCGCAAGCATCTCACCGAGTGCGCCACCTATGACGGTGAAGTCCTGAGCGAAGACGTAGACGAGACGTCCGTCGATGGTACCACTACCTACGACGACACCATCGCCGAGGAACTTCTTCTTCTCCATACCAAAGTTCGTGCAGCGATGCTGGACGAACATATCAATCTCCTCAAAGGAACCCTCATCGAGGAGCATAGCTATACGCTCACGAGCTGTGTACTTGCCCTTGGCGTGTTGCTTCTCAATGCGTGCCTCGCCTCCACCGAGACGAGCCTCCCCACGCTTGGCAAGGAGTTGCTTTATCTTCTCTTGTTGTACACTCATTATACTATGTAGCGTTTGTTTGATTGGACGATATTACTTAGCGACATCCTTGCAGTCGCAGATCTCTAGGAGTATGCCGTGTGCACTCTTGGGGTGTACGAAGGCAATGTTGAGACCCTCGGCACCTTTGCGAGGCTTCTCATCGATGAGGCGTATGCCCTTGCTCTTGAGCTCCTCGAGGGCTGGTGCTACATCGTCTGACGAGAGTGCTAGGTGGTGGATACCTTCGCCACGCTTCTCGATAAACTTGGCTATGGTGCTCTCATCGCTCGTAGGCTCTAGGAGCTCTAGCTTGACCTCGCCTATCTTGAGGAATGCGGTACGCACCTTTTGGTCGGCGACCTCCTCAATGTTGTAGCAGGTTAGTCCGAGGACTCCCTCGAAGAAGGGGAGAGCCTCCTCTATGCTCTTGACTGCTATCCCAAGATGCTCGATGTGTGACAGATTCATACGCGATATTGTTTTTTGATTTGTGTGTCTATTCAAAGGAAGAAGGGACTGCGCCCTCCAAACGGGGATAATCTCTCTAGAGACTATCACCGACTGCAAATATAATAATAATCGCTCACGTAGCGAAAGGGTTTGACGCCCAAATGTCGATTTGCTCTCTCGGGGAAGCTAGTTCAGGCGAAGGTGAGCGCATGGACGAGTGGGCGACTGGTCAGTTGACCGTCACGGTAAGCGACCTGTCCATTGACCCAAGTAGCTACGATGCGATGCGAGAAGGTGTAGCCCTCCAGAGGCGACCAACCACACTTGCTGTAGAGGCTTTCCGTAGTGACCATAGTCTCTTGATGAGGATCTACGAGGACTAGGTCAGCGTAGTAGCCTGTGCGTATGTAGCCTCGCTCACGAACCCCAAAGAGCTGGGCAGGAGCGTGTGCCATCTTCTCAACCACCAGCTCGGGCGACCAAAGCCCCTCGTGAGCTAGCTCTAGCATCATCAGGAGACTGTGCTGTACGAGTGGACCGCCAGAGGTAGCCGTGAGAGCATCGCCCTCCTTGTCGGCTAGCGTGTGGGGCGCATGATCGGTGGCAACTACATCGATGCGCCCATCTACGAGCGCTTGGCGCAGTGCCTCACGGTCGTGAGCCGTCTTGACAGCGGGATTCCACTTGATGCGGTTGCCTAGGCGACTGTAGTCCTCATCAGTAAACCATAAGTGGTGGACGCACACCTCAGCGGTGATGCGCTTCTCAGGCGAAAGCGGAGCTACCGAAAGGAGATTCATCTCCTCTGCTGTGGATAGGTGTAGTACGTGCAGTCTAGCACCGAGACGCTTGGCACGCTCTATGGCACTATGCGAAGACTCGTAGCACGCTTCACGAGAGCGTATCAGTGGGTGTGTCTCGATGGGTGGGTGCCCGTCGTAGCGCTGGCGGTAGATCTCCTTATTGCGTGTGATGATCTCCTCGCTCTCGCAGTGCGTGGCGATGAGTTTGGGCGCATGGGCGAAGAAGTAGTCGAGCGCCTCCTCACTGTCCACCAGCATATTCCCCGTGGAGGCTCCTAGGAAGAGCTTGTACCCTGGGATGAGGGCTGGGTCAATGGCGCACGCTTCGGGTGCGTTGTCATTGGTCCCGCCGAAGTAGAAGGCGTAGTTTGCCCAGCTCGTCTCCTGAGCGCGTTGACGCTTGTCGAGGAGCGCCTCGAGAGTAACCGTCGGGGGCTTCACATTCGGCATATCCATATAGGAGGTGACACCACCCGCTACGGCAGCACGACTCTCGTGTGCTATGTCTCCCTTGTGGGTTAGTCCAGGCTCTCTAAAGTGTACCTGATCATCGATGCAGCCAGGTAGTAGCCAAAGCCCGTGCGCCTCCACGATCTCCGCTCCTTGGAGCAGTTCGTCTGGGAGGTCAGACGCCTTGTCGATACCTATATATATAGACTCAATACGCTCGTCGGAGAGGCATACGGAGCCGACGACCTGTCGACCTTCATTGATAATGGTCGCTCCGAGTATGATCTGTCGCATATTATTCAGCAGGATTACGACGCTTGGGAAAGCCCTTGAAGATCCGCCAGTAGCGTAGCTTGAGGACGCCCGTGAAGGCTTCTCCAAAAATCGAGCCATTCATCTTCGAGCTACCAAGCTTACGATTGACAAAGGTGATGGGCACCTCCTTGATCTTGAAGCCTAGACAATGCGCTGTGTACTTCATCTCAATCTGGAAGGCGTAGCCCTTGAAGTGTACCTCATCTAGTCTCATCGTCTCCAGCACCTCACGCCTGTAGCAGACGAAGCCGGCCGTGGTGTCTCGTACGGGTAGCCAAGTGATGATGCGAACGTAGACCGATGCGAGGTAGCTCATCAAGATACGGTTCAGAGGCCAATCCTTGACCCCTCCACCCCGTACGTAGCGCGAGCCCACAGCCACATCGTAGCCCTCCTCCGAGACCGCACGTAGGAGGTGTGGCAACGCTGATAGGGGATGGCTAAAGTCGCAATCCATCTCGAAGATGTAGTCGTAGCCATGCTCCAGTGCCCATTCGAAGCCTGTGAGATAAGCGGTGCCTAGCCCCATCTTGCCTGGACGCACGATGAGGTGCAGGCGGTCGGTGTAGTCCGTCTCCTGTTGTAGCGTACGCACGATCTCAGCGGTGCCGTCAGGCGAGTTGTCATCCAGAATCAGCAGGTCGAAAGCTTCGGGCAGTGCCAAGACGGCTCGAATCATCTCAGCGACATTCTCTTGCTCGTTGTAGGTGGGTATGATGACAAGGCTAGCGTGCATAGCGTGATGGGTCTCTGTGAGTGGTAATGCATAGGGTAGGGAACGCTGTCAGATGCCCCCTGCCACTGCACTACAAAGGTAGTAAAAAACTCTCTTCAGGTATCATGCGTCAGCTCTCTGCGCGACCTGAAGTAACAGAGTCCTGGGTCGGTCTCACTTAGATACGATAAGCAAAGCCCGCAAAGGCGTAGATGTTGTAAAGCGGGAAGGGCATCATCGTAAAGCTCCGATCTAGAGCAGGCTCGAAGCTCATATTGAGCTGTGCAGTCACACCGAGACGCTGATGAAAGAAGTAGTCGAAGCCTACCCGGACGCCCATGTCTAGCTTGTTAAAGTGATCTGAGAAGTCGTAATCGACGAGATGTCCAGGAGATAGTGGCAAGTCATTGAGCGTACCATCCCCATCGAGAGTCACCTTAAAGCTTTGCTGCATCAGGTAGGAGAGGTAGAAGCCCACCTGCATACGAAACTTGTCTTGGCTCGTATGGTAGGCGACCAGCATCGGGAGCGTGAGGTAATAGTTGATGAACTCGGTGCTGTTATTGCCTGTAAAGAATCCCCAAGCAGCGTCTTTACCATCGCCCATATTGACCCTCAGATTGGTCGCATGGGTGCAGACGTACATACCCTTGCGCTCCATCTCTAGACCCGTGTCTAGGTGCCACCCTTTGGTGTCGGGGAGCTGGTAGGAGAGCCATCCCTTGAGGGCTATATTCATATGAGGATTCCACGTGTAGATCTTATCGATCGCCTTAGGCTTAGGTAGTGGGGTAGTGGCTCCGATATTTAGTCCAGCCTTGATGCCATACTCTAGATCTTCATTGCTACTCTGTCCCCATAGGAGTGGGGCCGTGATGAGTGCGAGCAAGAGGCCGAGCGCCCCTCTGTATAGTTGCTGTGTAGTCATATCTGTAGCGGGTTACTTCTTGGTAGGTATACCTAGTGTCACGACTAAGTCGTCAATGCGCAGGCAACTGCCGATAGCTCCGATGAATTCGTCGCCACGAGCACTAGACGAGAAGATGAGAGCCATATGGTACTTGCCCTTCTGGAGGTCTATCTGCTTGTATGCGGTCTCATCAACGATCTCTAGCTTTGTCTCGAAGGATGTCCAAGCTCCCTCCTTGGTAGGCTTAGGATGTAGCTGTACCTTTGCCAAAATGCGAGGATCGGTGTAGAGGTTGGTCCCGTTGAGCGGGGTGTCATCACTTGTCGTATCGTAAAAGACGCAAGCAATCGTAGCCTCGTCCTGTCCGTCAATCGCCTTATTCCCCTTTGTACCATCGACCAATTTATCTCCTGGGAGCCACTGATAGTATCCCTTGATAGCAAGCGGTATGGCAAAGACAGGCTGACCAAACTTCGTAGACTCTAGAGGCTTCATCACCATATTGCCTGCATCTAGGGTGCCAGCGTAGAGCGCCCCAGCGATGATACCCTTGCCAAAGAGTGCTACCCCCTTGTTGGTCATCACTTCGAGAGCTTGACCTGTACGACCCTTAACTAGAGGGTGAATGGGGAAGTCCTCAATTTGACTCGTGCCTCCGAAAGCTGCACCTAAGTTGCTAGCACAAGCCCAATAGGGATCGCCTGCTAGAAGCTTAGGAAGGGCCTTCTCTACGGGAAGCATAAAGGCTGCCTTATCATTAGGCTGTGCCCAGTCGTCAAAGGTGAAAGTGATCTCTTTAGTCTCCATCTTGCCTAGTGGATTAGGCTCTGGCTCAGGGTTAGGATTTGGCTCAGGGTTAGGATTTGGATTAGGGTTGGGATTAGGGCCCGGATTGGGCTTGTAAGTCCCGTTTTCGATAGCGATACGCTTAGCCTTGATAGGGTCTTCGCCACTACAACCTGCCGCAATGAGGAGAGACAAGGTGAGTAGGATACCGAGAGTCCAAGAGATTCGTTTCATACTGTACTATATTTTACACTAAGATGTGGCAAAGGTAACTATTTCTAGTTATATAGCGTGGGTTACGCTCGACTAGCTATCCGACCAATTCCTTCGTTTCCAAAGTTGGCTGTGTTTCGTTTCCACTTTTGGCCGTATGGTGACGGAAGGGTCCTTCAGGGTATTGCAGATGTCAAAATAATTACACACCTTTGTGTATCAAGAGTGAGAGGTGCTTGAAAGAGTCTCTACGAGACAAGTATGCTACTCCCTGTAAGAGCTATAATGACCGCAAAGAAGGTTGACCTACTTTAGGATATGTATATTTTCAATGAATCACAAAAACACTAGACATAATTACGTATGAAGAAACTGAACCTCCTCTTTTGGACTCTTCTCTTAGCTCTCTCGGCACTACCTCTTTGTGCTCAGACGAGCTCTGTGATCAAACTGAAGACTTCGCTGGAGCCAAATGGCGATAACACCATCTGTATTTGGCCTCAGACGACATCGGGGCGTATCTGGGTCACGGGAGCGACGCTCCTTGATGACGAATACCTAGATGGAGAGCCAAACTACTACACCATCACATCTCAAGAGATTACCATCGAGGGAGACGTGACATATCTAAATGTGGATGATAACCATCTTACGAGTATTGACCTATCGGGGAATACTTATCTACGGAGTCTTTTCTGTGCCAACAATGAATTGGAACAGATAGACCTTACGAAGAGTGGCTACTTGGCTACCTTCGATGGTCATAATAACCGATTTACATCGCTTGACTTCTCTGGAAATACGAAGATGCGCATCGTAAGCATTGATCGTAATCGCATCAGTGGCGAAGGTATGACCAAAACACTTGAGTCGCTCCACGATCAAAGTGCAGAAACAGGCGAAGTGAAGATCTGGGTGATCGACACGAAGGATGCAAACGAACAAAATGTGTGCACTAAAGAGCAGGTGGCTATTCTCAAGGGGAAGAACTTCCAAGTACTGGATTGGGCTGCAGGAGCTAATAATCGCAAAGGAATCCCTTACGAAGGCTCTGAAAGCTCCGAGAGTGTCCCCTCAATGACACTCTCCTCTAATCGTACCTCAGGGTCTTGGATATTGGTCATAGATGCTGATAAGAAAGACCGTAGTGAAGTGTGGTTGGATCTGAATGGCAACGGGACTTGCGATGCTGGAGAGCAGCTAGCTGACCGCGATTTCGGAGGTTTTGTTATTAAATCTGTGGCAGCTAAGGATCTGACGATTTACGGCAAAGTTACGGTCTTAGAGTGCCAAGAAAATGAAATTACCGACATTGACTTGTCTAAGAATCCATTTCTTAAAGAGTTGAATTGTGGTAAGAATAAACTCACGGCTATAGACTTATCCTCTTGTAAAGCGCTGGAGAAACTTGAAATCTTTCATATGGGACTAAACTCTCTAGATGTCACTTCAAATAGTCTCTTGCGGATCTTAAAGTGCTATGGGAATAACTTAACCTCCCTAGATCTCTCAAAGTGTCCTGAACTTACGACTTTGGGTTGTGACGAAAATAAGCTTACCTCGCTAGACCTTACTCAGCAAGCAAAGCTTTCCGCTCTTATGGCTCATACGAATCAATTGACGCAGATAGATCTAAGCGCATGCAAAGAGCTGAAAAACGTCTCGCTGTATGAGAACAAACTGGAGACGATCACTCTTGCGAATCACCCTCTCCTAGAGGAGATGTATGTGTATGATAATAAGTTGCAGGCTATAGATCTCTCTAGTTGTCCTGCACTGATGTACTTGAGTATTGGGATGAATCAACTTCACTCTTTGGACATCTCACACTGCCCGCTCATCAGGGATATCTTTTGCCCTATCAACCAGCTCAAAGATGATGCTGTGACCTCTCTAGTGACTCAGCTCCCAAACCGCGATAAGGAGGCAGAGGCTGGCAAGCTATACATTATAGATACAGACTGTAGTCCAGCAGATGGAAACTTCTGTACTAAAGAAAATGTGAAGAGTGCGCTTGCTAAGCATTGGCAGGTATATGACTACCGTCAGGGAAAAAACGAGGGTGTCAATCCCTATGAGGGCGCATTGGACAAAGATATATACACTACAGATCAGCCGAAAGCTATACTGACCTCTCAAGAGTCTACGGGGAAATGGACGCTCCGTCTAGATGCCTCTCAAGAGGTCAGAAGTAGAGCCTGGATAGATAGGAATAACGATGGTGTCTATCAGCAAGGAGAGGAGATCAAAGATTGGGATCGTGAGTTTACACTACCACGCACTACGACCGAGCTTACGATATATGGCAATATGGAGAAGCTCTACTGTATGTCCAACAATCTTACAAAGATAGATTGCTCTCAGCTTCCCAAATTGGCACAGCTATCTTGTCGAGATAATCTCCTGCAGGAGCTAGACGTGAGCCATAACAAGCAGCTCTTAGAGCTCTTTTGCTATGGAAATAAACTCACCACACTAGACGTCTCCCAGAATAAAGATCTAATTCGTTTGGACTGTGAGAAGAACCAAATCACAGCTCTCAATTTCAATGCTAATGACAAGCTAGAAGAGCTTTACTGTCACCACAATCAGTTGACTACCTTGGATCTCTCTAAGAACAGTCTCCTCGGGCGAGTCAACTGCGCTTACAACAACCTCTCCTCGCTGAGCCTGCCAGAGCATAATCAGCTCCGCATAGTGAATTGTCACAACAATAAGTTATCCCAAGAGGAGACAAAGGTGGTGGCAACCGCCTTGTGTGATCGATCTGATCTACAGGAGCAGGGTATCATCGTAGCTGTGAATACGATTGATGAGAGCGAGCAAAATGTCTGGACCGTAGAGACCGTGTCGCTTGTGTCTAGTAAAAACTGGCTAGTCTATGATTGGAAAAACGGAGAGAACAAGGGAAGGAATCCTTATCTTGGTGAACCAAATCACATATCACAGATTACACCTGCTAAACCTCAGATTAAGGTAGAGGGTACGACCGTTTGGGTAGAAAAGGAGAGCCAAGACATCGTTCGTCTCTATACCATATCAGGAGTTCTGATATCTGAAACTAAAGGGGATTACATCACCCTTCCTTATGAAGGCACTTTCTTGCTTTCTATAGAGGATGCATATTATGTCATAACGATCTAGAGGTCACAAACTTTATAGGCCGCTTCTTGACCAAGTAGCCCTCACTTTAGATATCCACGGGAGAAGTTGATTTCACCCGTGGATATTTTGTTCTTCACGGAGGCGCGTGCTGTTTTCAGACCTTTGGAGGAAGGAAAGGGGAGTGGGGTGGTTAGGGGAGCGGCTGCAGGGGGAGGGTGATGCGGAAGGTGGTGCCGACTTGTAACTCAGAGTGCTTGACGTAGATGCGCCCGCGGAAGTAGTGCCGTATGATGCGACGTGCGAGCGATAAGCCGAGTCCCCAGCCTCGCTCCTTGGTGGTGAAGCCTGGCTTGAAGATCATGCGTTGTGTGGCGCGTGTCATACCTCGACCCGTGTCGGTGATATCGAGGTAGGCGTTCTTGCCGTGTGCCTCTGTGGTGATGGTGATCTTGCCTTTGCCGTCCATAGCGTCGACGCCGTTCTTGACGATGTTCTCGATGACCCAGCTCATAAGGTCGGGCGTGATGAGGCAGTAGAGCTCTTCAGGTGCTGGCTCGAAGAGGATCTTCACCTGTCTAGAGATGCGCCGCGAGAGGTATTGCACGGAGGTGGTGACCAGTCCGTTGAGCTCTATGGGGGTGAGTTCGGGTAGGCTGCCGACCTTTTGGAAGCGGTGGGCGATCAGCTCGAGGCGATTGACATCTTGGCTTATGCTCTCGATGATCTCGGGGGGTAGGTCGTAGCTCTTGAGCAGTTCGGTCCACGCCATAAGCGAGGAGATGGGCGTGCCGAGCTGGTGGGCAGTCTCCTTGCTGAGTCCGACCCATATACGGTCCTGCTCCCAGTGTAGTAGACTGCGAATGGTGAGGACGAGGATGATGATGTAGAGGATGAAGATACCTGTCTGCAGATAGGGGAAGTGTAGCAAGCGCCTCAAGTTACTGCTGTCGCTGTAGTAGAGGTATTGGCGCCCAGCGGTGCCTAGGTCTATCTCGATAGGTGCGTAGCCAGAGCGAAAAGCTGTGAGCCGCTTCTCCAGATAGGTCGAGTCACGAGCGACCGCTTCGGGGTCGATGTTTTTGTATCCTAGGATGTTCCCGAGGCTGTCTGTGAGGATGAGCGGTATGGTGGTGTTTGACTCTAAGATCTGGAGGGCCAGGGCATTGAGCTGCTCGTCGCTTTGGCTGGCTATGCACTCGGTTGCCTCGGCCCAGGTCTGCATCTTGAGTCGCTCCTCGTCGGCCATACGTCTCACGAGAGGCTCCGAGAGGATGAGCGGTAGGAGTGCCACAACGAGCGCCAGCACGACAAGTAGTATGTTGGTAGGTAACGAGCCTAGTAATCTCCTAGAGGGTGACATATGGGTGAGGATTAGAATGGCGAGCGCTCGATCCCAAAGGGTACATTCGGCGCAAAGCTGTATCTTTGTAACGAATATCTCACGCTTTTATTATCGTTCACCAACCTATGACCTCAATACAACATATGCGTCAGCGCATCGTCCAAATGGCTCATACGCTCTTTGTGCAGCAAGGAGTCGAGGAGACGACTATGGTCGCTATTGCTGAGGCTGTGGGGTGCAGTCGGCGCACGGTCTACAGTTATTATAAGGACAAGCAGGCGCTACTTATGGCGGTCATAGAGCGGGAGATCAGTCTGATGAGCCAGTCGCTGAGCGAGGTGCTGTCTCGTCCTGCCGATGCGATCACTAAGCTGATGGTGCTGCTGGACAATCATCTGCAACTGATACAGAAGACGGTGCAGAGACAGGGTGAGCATAATGCGAGCTTCTTTAGCGATAGCTTCAACATCGAGCGCCTTCGCCTCAAGTATGACCAGAGCGAGTACGATATGCTCAAGCGGATCCTACAGGAGGGACACGATCGAGGAGAGCTGGTGGTCCCAGATATCAACTCGACAGCTTACCTGCTCCTCAAGAGCTTCAAGAGTCTAGAGGCACCTTACATCAATCGCTACCACCATGAGTACGGCAAGGAGGACTACCTACGCATCATCGCTGCGATGAAGCAGCTGCTCAGGCAGGGACTGACCAATCATGCAAATACAAAACCTATAACTCAATAGAATCTATGAAACTACTTCAGGACAAAGTGGCTCTGATCACCGGAGCAGCACGTGGTATCGGCAAGGCGATCGCCACGAAGTATGCAGAGGCTGGATGCCATGTAGCTATCAGTGACCTCAAGGTTGCCGACGAAGCAAAGGATTACTATACTCAGCTGGCTAAGGAGTGCGGTGTCACGATACGCACCTACGAGAGCAATGCGGCAGACTTTGAGGCAGCACATCAGCTCGTGGAGCAGATCGTTGCTGACTTTGGCAAGCTAGACGTTCTAGTCAATAATGCTGGCATCACCCGTGATGGTCTGCTCCTACGTATGAGCGAGCAGCAGTGGGATGCGGTGATCAATGTCAACTTAAAGTCCGCCTTCAATATGACTCACGCCGTGGCTCCCGTCATGATGAAGCAGCGTCAGGGTAGCATCATCAATATGGCGAGTGTCGTCGGTGTATCGGGCAATGCGGGTCAGGTGAACTACTCGGCTTCTAAGGCTGGTATGATCGCACTGGCTAAGAGCGTTGCCAAGGAGCTCGGCTCACGTGGTATCCGTGCCAACAGCATTGCACCGGGCTTCATCGAGAGCGATATGACGGCTGTCCTCAGCGAGGAGGTGCGCAAGGAGTGGGCTAAGCAGATCCCGCTACGTCGTGGTGGCAAGCCTGAGGATGTGGCCAATGTGGCTCTCTTCCTCGCGAGCGACCTCTCCTCCTATATGACAGGACAGGTGCTCTCCTGCTGCGGTGGTATGAATATGTAATGCCTTAGTAAGCAGACCGATGGCTGACCTACAGATCCTCTACGAGGACAATCATCTCCTCATCGTCAATAAGCCGGCGGGGATGCTCGTACAGGGTGACAGCACGGGTGATACACCGCTCTCGGAGCTTGTCGAGCGCTATCTCATCGATAAGTACGACAAGCCTGGGCGGGCGTTCGTTGGGGTCACGCATCGTATCGATAGACCAACGTCGGGAGCTGTGCTTTTTGCCAAGACTTCGAAGGCTTTGTCACGGCTCAACGCTATGTTTCAGCGACGAGAGATCCACAAGGTCTACCACGCTGTGGTCTGTGGCGCATTTCCCCAGAAAGCGGGCGAGGCTAAGGATCTGCTCTATCGCAATCGCAAGCAAAACAAGAGCTACGTTGTGACGGAGCCTCACGCTGAGGCTAAGCGCGCCTGGCTCACCTACGAGCGTCTCGCTGTGGGCGACCGCTACAGTTTGCTGGCCGTGACGCTACACACGGGACGGCATCATCAGATACGTACGCAGCTGAGCCATATGGGCTACCCGATCAAGGGGGATCTCAAGTATGGCGCTCCACGGAGCAACAAGGATGGCGGCATCTCGCTCCATGCGCGTATCTTAAGCTTCGAGCATCCCGTCACGCATGAGCAAATAGAGGTCGTTGCGCCATACCCTGAGGACGATGCTATTTGGTCTTTGCTGAGCCATACGAAGTAACCTAGCAAGTCGACGAGACAAAATAAAAGGAGAGCTTCACCTAGCGTGATGCTCTTCTTTTACATTTGTGGGTATGTAAGACTCAAGTTTCACGGCAAAGCTTAGTATCAGCTAGACACGGCAAAGATAATATAGCAGACTATAGGAGTCAGCTCTCGAGTGTGGTCAATGTCTGTCTAACGCTTGCAAAGGTCTCAATCGATTCTAAAGAAAAGCGACACAACAGATGATCAGCATCTATGGACTTCAATCACAGTCGCTACTCGTCCCGTGCGTCCCTATAGTCGTGTAGCCTAGGAGCAAGCTACGGCTGTAGCTTGTCTAGTAGCTCCTGGTAGTAGCTCCAGTCGGAGTCTTGGACTACTTCAAACTGTAGCGGCAGGAGAGGTAGCTCAGCTAGTACCTCCTCGAGACGATCGAAGAAGGGGTCGTATGTGCGACTCACATAGAGCCACACTTTGCGCCCTGGCTCTAGGATAGAGGCTGCAAGGATCGCCATCTTGTCTCGCTCCATAGCGGTCTGTAGCAGTTCGTCGACCGTCTCTATCTGCTCTGTGTCCGTATTCGATGGCTCTATGCCCTCGCTGTCAAAGAGGTAAGCGATCTCGATCACAAAGCGGTACTTGCCTGTAGTGCGAAACTCCTCCAGCTCATCACGTACATGCAGGTGAGCCGTCTGGCCAGCTTCGCTCTCGGCCAAGCCGTTGAACCAATTGTCCGTCAGTCGCATAGTGGGTTTACTTTTTGCCAATGGTCACGCCAGCGCAAGGGAGCTGGTAAGCGTGAGCGATGATGTCGGTACAGCAGGGCGTGCCGAAGGCTCCCGTATTGAGACAGAGGTGGTAGTTGGTCGACTCGCCCCACTCCCTATTGGTCATCTGCTTGTAGTTCTTGCGGCGGGCGCGGTCTGAGTGGTCAATGCGCTTGCGTGCTGCGTCTTCCGTCTCCTCATCGCCTCGCTGTAGGAGCGTTTGGATACGCGCCTCGACATCAGCATAGAGGAATACGTTGAGCACGTCGTCTCGGTCTCGTAAGATGTAGTCGGCACTGCGCCCGATGATGACGCAGGGACTCTCTTCAGCTATCTTGAGGATAAAGTCGTTGAGATAGCGGGTCACCGAGGGCGTCTCGACGAGTCCCGTCATAGGTACGGAGAAAAGCGATCCGTGAGACATCGGCATAAAGTCCAGCCCCGACGTCGAGGCATACTCGCTCTGCTCCTCGACATAGTCGGCAGCGTAGCCGCTCTCCTCGGCGATCATACGGATGAGCTCCTTGTCGTAGTAGGTCAAGCCGAGTTGCTCCGAGAGCTGACGCCCTATGGTGCGAGCTCCGCAGCCATACTGTCTACTGATCGTAATGATGCGATAAGCCATATACTAATGGGAAATAGGTCTCTACAAATGGTGGGTGCGCTCAGCGCTACGAAGGAATATCTGAACCGTCAAACGCAAAGGGCAAGAGAAGCCGACAGTCGCTAATAACGATAGCATCGTCTGTGCCACAGAGGATTACCTCAAAGGGCTTGCCCTGTCGCTTTACCGTCTCCATCATCACCTGTCGGCACACACCGCAGGGGGAGATCGCCTCGACACGCTTGCTCTCTGTCTCAGCGACGATCATCATCCGCTCCACGACAGCTCCTGGGTGATGCGCCCCGATGGCGTAGAGTGCCGTTCGCTCTGCACAGAGCGTGGGCGAGAAGGAGGCATTCTCCTGATTGCATCCCAGCACGATCTGTCCGTCTTCCAGCAGTGCTGCAGCACCTACGTGAAAGTGACTGTACGGGGCATACGACCGGCGTGTAGCCTCTACGGCAGCCTCCTCGAGTTGCTCGTACACTGCAGGCCACTCCGAGCGGGGTAACCGCATGTAGGGTATTAGTAACTCCTTATCGCTCATAATACTATCTACTTAAATCTGAATAAACTAGAGGACAAGCTCGACAACTTGACGAGTAACGACTTGCTTTCTAAGTTCATATGCAAGTAAAATGCGAAGTTTTTTCTCGTTTCGCGAGCTCGGTCGACTTCTCTTCGGGGGAACCGCTCGGCGGGGTGGAAGCTCCCACCGTAGGGGCGGACCTGTGTGTCCGCCCGTCCTCACCTGAGCGCAGTCTATTCTGCGGGCGGACACGTAGGTCCGCCCCTACACAAGCTACGTCAGCACGACAATTTCACTCATCAAACGCTGTAACCCCGATCTATAGGGACGCTCGGTCTGAGCGTCCGTCCCCGTTAAAACCACAACGTTGTAACCTGTGACACAACGGACGCCCTCCCGCTAGACACTATCCGAGCGTCCCTACACGGCTTACTTGTCTCGTTCTAGTCTATAGTCTCTAAGTCCTCCGATTACTTCGATGGATAGGACCTCTTGAGAGATCCGACGAATCATAGCCGTGGGTCGAAGGGACAAAGCCCCGAACGGCCCACGGGGAGAAGACATCTCCATTAGACACCATTCGGACGCACTGGTCGTCACACGTGAGGATTTGCATATCTCGTGGAGATTTGGTTACTTTGCGGTGTAATAACAATCAGAAAACAATCACAGCCTATAGGATAGACAGCTACCTTTTACAAACATAAAGGACACTCTCTATATGACCACACTCCGTACGTGCAGCGACGATGAGCTCGTCTGCCAATATTGTGAGGGCTGTGATAGAGCTTTTGCCGAGCTCCTCCGTCGGTACGAGACTGACATACATAACTATATCTATCTGACTGTCGCTGATGGCGATGTCGCTGATGACCTCTTTCAGGAGGTCTTCATCAAGGTGATGCGTACCCTAAAGGATGGTAAGTACCATGCCAAAGGTAAGTTCAAAGCGTGGCTCCTACGCCTGACGCATAATATGATGATGGATCACTTCCGCCGAGAGAAGCGAGCTCTCTACGTGACTGACTACGATGCCAACCAACAGATCCTAGACTTAACACCTGCGAGTGAACTCCCAGAGGACTTCTTTGATGATCAGGAAGCTCTGTACCACCAAATATCGCTCTGCGTAGAGGATCTACCCGAAGCGCAGCGAGAGGTGCTCAAGATGAGGATCTACGAGGATATACCCTTTAAGGAGATCGCTGAGCGCACCGAGGTAAGTATCAGCACAGCCCTCGGACGTATGCGCTATGCGCTGATCAATCTACGCAAGATGGTACGAGAACGCAATATTGCGCCCGTCTAAGCGTTTAGTCTGTGTCAAAGGGGATCTCGCAAGCTGTAGCCCATAGGACTGACAGCTCCGCTCCCCCCTTATCACATGACTAGACGACTATGGATATACGACTACCCTATCTCACACCCACAGAGCTCTCTCAGGCGCTAGACGACGCCGCACAAGCGAGACGCTCCACGCATCATCAAGAGATGATACAGCACCTACTCGAGCTGGCGCAGTGTGGTGCCTAGAGACTACTCTCTACAGGAGACCGTTGCATAAAGGCGAATCGCTGTGTTGCTTTCGGGATTCGACTTCGGTCACATACGGAGGTATGCTCCCTTCAGACCTCACCCTCAGCGCCTTGCGCTTCATCCTTTCTGCAAAGTCAGGACAATCTTGCTAGCAAGATTGTGAGACTGTTGACTTTTGCAACAGTCTCAAATGAGATGCTTGAAGGGGGGCTATGAGGTATCATCGCATATTAGTATCTTTGCATAAGATAAGAGGAGTGGGCGTGTGACGGTAGTCTGCTATATAAGTCAGCGACTGCCGATGCTGAGGCGCCACTCTTCATATAGATACACACGACATCATGAACGCTAGCGACTACCCTATACTCTCGCAGATTGATACACCTCATCAGTTACGTCAACTCCCTCTCTCTCAGCTCCCCGAGCTGTGCCGTGAGTTGCGCCGCTATGAGCTGGAGGTGCTCTCACACGTACCAGGTCACCTAGGCTCTAGTCTAGGTGCGGTAGAGCTCACGGTAGCTCTACACTACGTCTGTCGCACACCCTACGATCGCATCGTATGGGATGTGGGGCATCAAGCTTATGGGCATAAGATCTTGACTGGGCGACGGGATCGCTTTGAGACGCTACGCCAGTGGGGTGGACTCTCGGGTTTCCCGCTACCGAGTGAGAGTGAGTACGACACCTTCCCTGCGGGCCACGCCTCGAACTCTATCTCCGCAGCTCTGGGTATGGCGATCGCAGCTAAGCTCAAGCAGGAGGAGCGTCACGTCGTAGCGGTCATCGGCGATGGGTCGATGACGGGCGGACTCGCCTTCGAGGGGCTAAACAATGCGAGTTCTTATCCCAATGACTTGCTTGTGGTGGTCAATGACAACAATATGTCGATCGACGCTAATGTGGGTGGGCTAAACAAATACCTCGTCGATCTCAATACCAGCCACGCTTACAACACAATCCGCTACGACCTCTACCGAGGCTTGCGACAGATGAATCTGATGAATGATCGTCGCAAGAAAAACATCCAGCGGATCAACAACAGTGTCAAGTCACTCTTGACGCAAAACCACTCCTCCTTCTTTGATGGTCTAGGGATTCGCTACTTCGGTCCCGTCGATGGGCATAATGTAGAGCATCTCGTGGAGACGCTACGACGTATCCTCCCGATGCGAGGACCGAAGATCCTACACCTCAGGACGGTCAAGGGCAAAGGCTACAAGCCGGCTGAGGAAAATGCGACCATATGGCATGCTCCTGGATGCTTTGATGTGAAGACGGGAGAGCGTATCAAGAGCGAGCGAGGAGTGCACCCACCGAAGTTTCAAGAGGTCTTCGGGCAGACGGTCTCTGAGTTCGCTGCCGAGGACAAGCGAATCGTGGGGGTTACACCAGCTATGCCGTCGGGCAGTTCGCTGAGTGTGATGATGCAAGCTTTCCCTGAGCGGAGCTACGATGTGGGTATTGCAGAGGCACATGCGGTGACCTTTAGCGCTGGTATGGCACGGGAGGAGATGATTCCGTTTTGTGTCATCTACTCCTCCTTCTTACAGCGTGCTTACGATCAGCTGATACATGATGTAGCCTTGCCTGGCTATCATGTAGTCCTTTGCATCGATCGTGCGGGCTTGGTTGGTCAAGACGGAGCGACCCATCAGGGCGCCTTTGACCTCGCTTATCTCTGTACGATACCTAATATGACGGTGGCAGCTCCGATGAATGAGCACTACCTGCGTCACCTGATGCGGACCGCTTACGAGGGGCAGGAGGGCCCGATGGCAATCCGCTACCCACGGGGTGAGGGGTCGCTAGTGGACTGGCACTGTCCGGCGGAGCTTCTCCCGATAGGCAAGGGGCGTGTACTGCACGAGGGCGGACGTATCGCTCTGCTCTCTATCGGCACCATCGGCGTGACCGCTGAGGAGGTGCGTGAGCGTCTGCTCGCTGAGGGTATTGAGGCGGCGCACTACGACTTGATCTTTGCGAAGCCTCTAGACGAAGAGTTGATTACGACCGCCCTAGAGCGTTACGACCAGATAGTCACCCTCGAGGAGGGAACGCTCATCGGTGGCGTAGGCGAGCGCATCGCAGCCTTGGCTCAGCGTCAGGGCTTCCGAGGGCAGATCATTCACTTTGGGCTGCCCGACACCTTTATCGAGCAAGGCTCTGTCGCCGAGCAGCGCCGCTACTGCGGTATCGATGCCGACACAATATATAATAGGATCAAAGCTGAGCTATGCGAATAGTAATTGCTGGTGCGGGCGAGGTGGGTACCCACTTAGCCTATAAGCTATCGGGCGAAGAGCAGCAGTCCACGACACTTATCGACTCTGACAAGGAGTTGCTGCGTCGTGTACAGCGCAAGTTTGATGCCTACACGATCGTAGGTGACCCGACGAAGCTGGAGGATCTACAGCTGACGGAGGTGCATGACTGCGATCTCTTTGTCAGCGTGATGCCTGGCGAAGCGGAGAATCTGCTCGCCTGTATGCTCGCTGCGCAGCTGGGTGCCAAGCGTACCATAGCTCGTATCAATAACCACCGCTATCTGGCGGAGCACTACCGACGCTTCTTCGGGAGTCTCGGTATAGACCAGCTTATCTACCCTGAGGAGCTAGCGGCTGAGGAGATAGCCAACAGCTTCAAGCACCCCTGGGCGAGAGTCTATGTGGAGCTACTCAACGGGGCTTTCGTCCTCGTGGGTGTCAAGGTGCGACAGGGGAGCATCCTCGTGGGGCGTCCGCTGAGCTGGACGAAAGGTCTGGACGACAAAGCCTTTCACGTGGTCTCTATCAAGCGTGGCGAGGAGACGCTCATACCTGATGGTCAGACCGTCATAGAGCATGGTGACATCGTCTTCTTCACCTGTCTCAACAAGGACATAGACCTCGTCCGTCAGTACTGCGACAAGGATCAGCGCCCCGTCAAGCGGGTGGTCATACTCGGGGGGAGCCTCATAGCGCTTCGCACCGTCTCCAAGGCGCCGAGCAATATAGACTTTCACCTTATCGAGCGTGATCTGGAGCGCATCAAGGAGATCGAAGATGAGATCCCCTCCAATGTCAAGCTTTACGATGGCGATGGACGTGACCTTACGCTCATCTCAGAGATAGGACTAGACGAAGAGAGCATCTTTGTGGCGCTAACGGAAAACTCGGAGACAAACATACTCGCTTGTCTTGCGGCTAAGCGCTTTCAGGTGGCTAAGACGATCGCTAAAGAGGAGAACATCGACTACATTCCCCTTGCGGAGAAGCTTGACATCGGTACGATCATCAATAAGAAGGTGATCGCTGCGGGTAACATCTTTCACGCCCTCCTCGGCTCCGACACGAAGACTGTCAAGTCGCTCACCATCGCTCACACCGATGTGGCGGAGCTACAGGCTAAGAGCGGATCTGCCATCACGGAGCGTCTGGTCAAAGATCTGAATCTCCCGCAGGGTGTCACCCTCGGAGGTCTGGTGCGCAATGGCGTGCCGATGCTGATCGACGGTAATATGGAGATACAGCCCTACGACAGCGTCGTGGTCTTCTGTACCAATACACCTATGGAGCAACTCTCTAAGCTCTTTGACTGAAGCTCCTCGACTCCCTAATTCCTCTATTCCCTTTTTTGATCCAATCAAGCTCATGAGACGTATCAATCTACCCTTCGTGGGGAGCATCGTGGGGGTTATCTGTCTGATCGAGTGTTCCTTCCTCTGCCTCAGCATCGGTGTGTCACTCTTGATGCAAGACTATGCCGTAGTGCCACTCCTAGTCACTCTAGGCTGTGCGCTACTGGTCGGTCTAGGCTTCCTATGGTTCGGACGGCGCAAGCATAGCGACAAGCTCGGGCGTCGGGAGGCTATGCTCGCTGTGACGATGACATGGCTGGTGGTGGCGCTGATTGGTATGATTCCCTTCTTAGTCGGGGGCTACCTGCCACGCTTTAGTAATGCGCTCTTTGAGTCGGTCTCGGGCTTTACCACTACGGGCGCCTCGACCTTTACCTCTGTGGAGCATCTCCCCAAGGGGATCCTCTTCTGGCGCTCTATCATGCAGTGGCAGGGAGGTATCGGGGTCGTCGTCTTCTCGCTGGCGCTGAGTCCTGTGCTAGGCAAAGACATCGGACTTCTCTACCAAGCTGAGGTGACAGGCGTAGATCATGACCGCTTTATGCCACGCATCAAGGAGGTTGCCATACGACTAGCGGCTGTCTATACGCTCCTAACGCTGGTACTCATCATACTCCTACGGCTCACGCCGATACCGCTCTTTGACGCTTCTTGCGTGGCTCTGACTTGTATCTCGACCGGTGGTTTCTCCATCTACGATCAGCCCTTTGAGGTGATCAATAGTCCGTACTTTGAGACGATCTTGATGATCTTTATGGTGATCGGCAGTCTTAATATGACGCTCATCTACTTTGCCTTCAAGGGGCAGGTCAAGCAACTCTTCAGGGACGAGCAGACGCGCTGGTTTCTTGGCATCATCTTCATCACAGCTACGCTCGTGACCCTGCATCTTGTCATCAACCAGATACAGCCTCATATAGGGAAAGCGCTCCGCGACTCCTTCTTTCAGATTGTCTCGCTCATCTCCACCACGGGATATATCTATGCGGACTATGCCAGCTGGGGACCCTTCTTTATGCTGTGCGGACTCTTCGTCATGTTCGTCTGTGGTTGTGCGGGATCTACAGCGGGAGGCTTCAAGGTGATCCGCATCGTCATTATGTCCAAGACACTCCCCAAGGAGATCGCTCACCGCATCTCGCCAAGCCTTGTGGCTCCACTGCGGATCAATGGTAAGAGCGTCCCTGATGAAGCGGTCTACAAGGTGATGGGCTTCTTCTTTGGTTACATTGCTCTGATCTTCCTAGGCACTTTCTGTCTCACCTTCACGGGAAACGACTTTATCTCCGCTGGCACGGCTGCTGTATCGGCCATCGGCAACGTAGGACCAGCCTTTGGGGACTATGTTTTCAACTTTTCGAGCGCTTCTTCTTTTGACCTGCTTGTGCTGAGCTTCCTCATGTTGGCAGGTCGTCTTGAGCTTTTTACTGTGCTGAGTCTCTTCGCTCCAGCTTTCTGGCGTCGCTAGCCTCTTCGCATCGACACTTTAAGGAGGAGATAATCGTCACTCGAGTCAAATGGTTGTGGTTACTTGAGAGCGCCTAGCAGATAGACTATGCAAAGGTAATATGGGGTGCCCATAGAGACAGCTCTCTAGTGTACTCAAGATCCGTCTGTAGCCTGCTACTGGCTCAATAGTCCACAAAGAAGAGCGATACAGCGACTAGTTCAAGCGTATAGGACACGAAGTCCATAACACAAATGCTCCCCCTACGAAACGCTTCGCAAAGCGCTCTACGAAGTGCTTCGCAAAGCGCAGGTTAGCGTGGCGCAAGACGGTAGAGTACGAAGGTGATGGCGAGGTAAACTAAGTTTGGCAACCAAGCTGCAAGCATAGGCGACATAGCTCCCGTGACCGCAAAGGAGGAGGTGACCGTCATGAAGAGGATATAGAGGAAGCTGAGTGACAGTCCCACAGCGAGGGCTAGCCCCATGCCGCCCTTGCGCTTGCGAGCCGAGAGCGATACGCCCATAAGCGTTAGTATAAAGGAGGCGGGGATCATCGCTATGCGCTTGTGTAGCTCGATAGCGTAGAGCTGGGTCGCTGCGCCTCTCATACGTTGCTGCTCGATGGATCGGTACAGTTGTGGCGTGGTGAGCATCTCGACATCACCCTCTGTGACGAGGAAGTCCTTAGGTGTGATCGGTATGATCGTGTCTAGCTGATTGCCCCTACGGAGTGAGTCTTGTCTCTCGCCGAAGTAGGTGATCGTATAGTCTTGCAGCTGCCAGTTGTGGAGCGTATCGTAGACAATACTATTCGCTATCATACGGCTCTGTAGATCTTTGCCCTCAAAGCGATCCATCGAAAAGGTATACCCGACCTTGCTCTCATCATTGTAATAAGACATAAACATAAAGGTCTCGGGCGCCACCTGCATTTGGATCGCATTGGCGTAGGTGATGCGCTTGTCTTTGATATATCTATTTTGAAAGTCTATCCTGATGCGATTGCCTGGAGGTATGACGAAGCTACTCAAGAAGAATGTGAGTATGGCGATTACGGCAGCGCCCAGCATATACGGCTTGAGGAGCCTACGGAAGCTTACCCCGCAACTTAGGATGGCGATGATCTCACTATTCTCTGCTAGACGCGAGGTGACATAGATGACCGCTATGAAGACAAAGAGCGGACTAAAGAGGTTCGCATAGTAAGGGACGAAGTTAGCGTAGTAGTCCCATATGATAGCTCGTAGCGGCACCTCTGGCTGTAGGAGCTTGTCTAGCTTTTCGGTCACGTCGAAGGCTATCGCCACTGCCAAGATCAGGACAATGGAGAAGAAATAGGTCGCCAAGAACTGGGTAAAGATGTACCTATCGACCGTAGAGATTACCTTGCGACGCATCGGACTCGTTAGACGTTTTGACTCCTTTATATAGTAGCCTGCACCCTCGGAAGAAGCTCCTCCCGAGGGTTTTTGCATTGGTATAGGTCTGCGCTAGAGCTAACCATAAGTCTACTACTTAGCATAGCTCACGGCACGAGTCTCACGGATCACCGTGATCTTGACCTGCCCTGGGTAGGTCATCTCGGTCTGTATCTTGTGAGCAATGTCTGCCGAGAGCGTTTCGGTAGCCTGATCGTCTATCTCGTCAGCACCAACGATGACACGTAGCTCACGACCCGCCTGGATTGCATAGGTCTTGACCACGCCTGGATAGGAGAGCGCCAGCTGCTCGAGGTCTTTGAGACGCTTGATGTACGCCTCGACGATCTCATGACGAGCCCCTGGTCTAGCACCGCTTATGGAGTCACATATCTGCACGATAGGTGCTAGGAGCGTCTCCATCTCTATCTCCTCATGGTGCGCACCGACAGCGTTGCAGATGTCGGGCTTCTCCTTGTACTTCTCACAGATCTTCATACCGAGGATAGCGTGTGGTAGCTCAGGCTCCTCGTCAGACACCTTACCGATGTCGTGTAGCAAGCCCGCACGACGCGCTTTCTTAGCATTGAGTCCCAGCTCAGATGCCATCGCCGCACAGAGATTGGCTGTCTCACGAGCATGCTGCAGGAGGTTCTGTCCATAAGACGAGCGATACTTCATCTTACCCACCAGACGCACCAGCTCAGGGTGCATACCATGTATGCCAAGGTCGATGATTGTCCGCTTACCCGTCTCGATGATCTCCTCCTCGATTTGCTTGCTCACGCGATCTACTACCTCCTCAATGCGAGCTGGGTGGATACGTCCGTCCTGTACCAGCTGATGCAGAGCTAGGCGAGCTATCTCACGACGTACGGGATCAAAGGCTGAGAGTACGATAGCCTCTGGCGTATCGTCTACGATGATCTCCACACCCGTGGCAGCCTCTAGGGCGCGAATGTTACGACCCTCACGGCCAATGATGCGTCCCTTGACCTCGTCATTGTCTATGTGAAAGACTGATACAGAGTTCTCAACTGAAGTCTCCGTGGCGATGCGCTGTATCGTCGCGACGATGAGTCGTCTAGCCTCTTGCGAAGCATTCATCTTAGCCTCTTCGATCACCTCTGCTGTGTAGGCAGCCGCCTGATCACGAGCTTCTAAGCGCAGGGACTCGATGAGCTGCTCGCGAGCTTGGGTAGCAGATAGTCCGCCTATCTCCTCCAGCTTAGCTTGCTGTGTGAGGAGGGCTTGGCTTAGCTCTTCTTGCTCCTGAGCGACTAGCTGCTCCTGCTGAGCCATCTGCTTGCGCTGACGGTCTAGATCAGACGAGGCCTCTTCTAGTTGCTTGGTACGTGCTGTGAGCGTCTGCTCGAGCTGCTGTAGGGTAGTCTCTCGGCTCTGCACCTGTGCCGTGCGATCAGCGAGACGCTCCTCCAGCTCTCCCTTGAGTTGCAAGGCGTACTCCTTAGCTTCGATCATCTTCTGCTGCTTGAGTATCTCGGCATCTTGCTGCGCTTTCTCTAGTATGCTGTCAGCCTCACGTAGCTCTTTCTTTTTAGCCTTATGAGCCTCGAGGATCACCTTGTCAGCACTCTCCTGAGCCTCCGTTAGAATGCGCTCCGCTCGCTGCTTGTAGAGGTGCATCACGGCAAGCCATACGGCTCCACCGCCTACGATGAGGGCTAGTAATATGAATAGAATCAGTAGGTATATGCTAATCTCCATAAATCGTTATCACTAAAGTGTGTATATCTAATCTGTCACAATGTCTCTAATATGATCGGTAAAGATACAGACACACCCTACTGAGAGAAGTCCCAGTGGTCAAACGTATGGATTCTAGCTATACATCTAAACCTTTCTGAAGAAAGGCTAGAGAGTCGCTCCCGCAGACTACAGCTGTCGCTCTAGCAGACTATTTACCTCAGAGAGACGCTTCAGCAGCTCTGTCGTGTCTTTGCTCTCTTTGAGTACCTCACACTGCACGGCAATATCCACGGCCGCCATAAGCCAGTGAAGCTGCTCATCACTCTCTGCGGGCTGTGGGTAAGCAGCACGATACTTCTTGACGAGTGCCGATATCGTATGCTGTGCACGACGATAGTAAGGCTCCTCGCTACGCGGCACCTCAATGGGGATAGCAATCCCGTCGACAAGTAGCGTGATGCTCTGCGTCTCGTCTTGACGATGCTCTGATTTAGTGCTATGCAGATCCTTCTGTGCCATTAGAGTGGCTAAGTTGTAGCTGTACTATGTTGTAGCTCTAGGAGAGCTATGCTTTGGTCCATTCGTTTGATCATTTGGGACAGTCGCTCCTTAGCGATGCCCATATCAGTACCACTGACGATAAGTGCGCGCGCCATCAAGAGTTGCCGGTTGCGACTCTCTAGCCCCTCCAGCTCATCACACTGCTCACTGAGCCGTGTCCTGAGGTCTGCTATCTCCCTGCGCTGCGTCTCTATCTCTTGTTGCAGCGCATCACGCTGCTCGATGAGTCGTAGAGCATTTTGGTAGAGTGCATCCAGCTGTAGTTGCTCGTCGTGCGTCATTTTGTCACCATGTGTATCACAAAGGTACAGAAAAAAGAGATTCGTCCCAAGAGCTTGTCCTTAGCTCTCCAAGACCTCTAGCCTTTCCATTTGCATTTCACTATTTGTTTGTCTACCTTTGTCGTAACAAAGACAAACTACAAACTGAGGCGACATAACTCAGACGACAAGACTTTATGAAAACATCTCAAACGATTATATCAGTGGCTACAGCATTGGGGACAACCCTTGTGTCTCGTAAGAGCGTAAGTCTCTTAGAGCAGGAGGCTACTAGGCAAGGTGATGGGGCTGTTGTCTTGGATTTTTCTAGAGTTACGTTTGCTAGTCGTAGTTTTATGGACGAGCTGTACAACTCAAAGACCTTAGACAACAATCGGGTGCAATACATCAATTTAGCTCCAGCTCTTTTAGAAGTTTGGAGTGCTGTAAAGCAAACACAGAGCAAGACAGCTAAGAGACCTCTGTGCAAGGTCGAAACGACTACCCTCGAAAGCGTTCAGGCTGTCGAAAGTGTGCTTAATCAGCTGGCTTACACCTTTTGATGCAGATTAATTGCGTCAAGCGTGTCTCCGAAGTGTTTCTCAACGGACTAGAGGAGGCGGTTAAGGTCATTGCGCAGATAGAGCAAAGCTCTGATGAGGAAATTTCCCTTTGCTTTGGAGAGGGAGTCTTTGTGACTCCACTCTTTATGAGTGCTGTATTGATTAAGCTTCTATCTGTAAACAAAAAGGTCTTCATAACAGCAAACAACTATCTAAGCACAGTTCACTTCGGCAGTTATGGTCTACATTTAGATTCTCCCGAAGCTATAAGTGATTGCTTTAGAGCATTCGAAAATAAGACATACCTCCCCATACTTTGTTTCTCGACGAAGGGGGCAGACGGACAGAATAGTGCTAACTTAGGCTCCAGCGTAGCCAAGTTTCTGCGGAAACGAGCGAGCCTACCTGTAGAGACACATACAGCTATATCATATCTAATCTCAGAGACTATAGACAATATACTGGAACACGCATGCTCTAAGTGCGGATATATAAGTTGTCAGGCCTATCCAAAGTTGGGATATATAGACCTCTGTATCTTTGATAGTGGTATCTCACTGATAGGAAGCTTTAGAGAGTCTAGGCATATGGATGAGACAAATGATGACATAGACGCTATGGAAGCTGTCATAAACTATCAAGTCTCTACGAAAAACCTTCCTGGAGCAGAAAACCGAGGCTTTGGCATTCGCACATCAAGGGAGATGCTGGTCAATGGTCTTGGTGGGGAGTATTTAATATATTCAGGCAATGCGCTTTTTGTGAGCAATCCTAAAGAAGAGCGCATCATAGGACTGCCCCATACGATAGGCGTTCGAGGGACTCTTGTGGCAATGCGTATTCCAGTCAGTAAAGAGGGGTTTACGCCTAGTGCCTATTATCAGTAGTGATTGCGTTATATGGCTGAGCTTGAGTGGCTCCCTCACTCTGAGTCCTTCCCTTTAGCGAGTAGCACCAAGTAGTCCATTGGACAGAAGTTTGGCAGTCTCAGATATTCTTCGTACCTTTGCAGGTACAAACGGCCGCGGAGTGGAGCAGTGGTAGCTCGTTGGGCTCATAACCCAAAGGTCACAGGTTCGAGTCCTGTCTCCGCAACTAACGATAGACGCACCCTCCTTCGGGGTGCGTCTTTTTTTATTATCCGTCCGCTATGGCTGCGATGAGTGGGATGAGACTATTGCATAAAGGCGAATCGCTGTGTTGCTTTCGGGATTCGGCTTCGGTCACATACGGAGGTATGCTCCCTTCAGACCTCACCCTCAGCGCCTTGCGCTTCATCCTTTCTGCAAAGTCAGGACAATCTTGCACGCAAGATTGTGAGACTGTTGACTTGCAACAGTCTTGAGACGAAGATGAAGGAGAGCACGGCAGTAGCTTGATGCGCTTATTGGCAAAAGTGGCTATATACGAAAAGCACGCTACAGACCCTCGTGAGGGTTCGTAGCGTGCTTTGTCATTTGTTAGGGGACGAGAGACGCAGATCGGCGCTCTCAGACTCCGATGTGTGGCTTACTTGTCAGCCTTCTTACCACGATTGCCGTAGCGGCTCATGAACTTATCGACACGTCCTGCCGTATCAACGAGCTTAGCCTTGCCCGTGTAGAAGGGGTGAGACGTGTTGGAGATCTCTATCTTGATGAGCGGATAGGTCTCGCCATCGATCTCGATGGTCTCCTTAGCGTTGGCTGTACTCTTCGTGATGAAGACTTCGTCGTTGGACATATCTTTGAATGCCACTGGACGGTAATTCTCAGGATGTAGATCCTTTTTCATTGCTTTGTTGCGTTTAAGTAGTTAATAATCTTGCAGGGGCGTGGCTCTCCTTCCTCCTCAATAGTGGCGAAAGAGGGCTAGCGAAGGATCTTCCTATCGTCTAGCACCACGTGGATACCGCAAGGGCTTGCCTCGATCAAGTAGCAATCGGTGAGCTGCTCACACTTGGGAGACAAACTTCGAGGGGCAAAGGTACAATAAATATCTGAATCTTCGCCCTCGAGACTTTTTCTAGATGAAGCCGTGTAGCTTGATGAGACGAGTAACCCACTGTAGGGACGCACGTCAAGTTGTTACACGTTAGAGTGTTACCTTGAACCAGTCGCTGCCGATCTGTAGGAGGTAGACGCCAGCGGGGAGCTGTGCGATGGAGAGCGTGGTGTCTCCCGTTGCCGTAGCGACTGGAGTACCCGTGAGCGTGTAGAGACGGATCGTCTCGTCTGCCGTGACACCCAGTACGGTGAGCGTTTGGTCGGTCTGAGCGATCTGATAGCGTGTGGCACTGACTGCATCGATAGCGTCATGCTTGGCGAAGATCACCTTGACCTCCGATGTCTTGTCGACAGTCAGCGTATAGCTCGCTTGCTCTTCGCCAGCGGAGATAACTTCACCATTGACTTGCCACTCTTTGACAATGTAATCGGTGAAGGCTTCTGCCTCGAAGAGCACCTTCGTACCCTTGGCAACGAAGGTCCCTGAGGTAAGTGGCTTGCCATCGACCGTGACCGTCAACTTGCCCTCACCCTCCTTGGAGAAGGTGACAGCATAGTTGTCCTCCGCCTTGGCAAAAGCAACGGTGACCGTCATCGGCTCGCTGTACATGTCTATCTGGAAGGTAGCATCCGTGATGGGCTTCTTATTAATCCCTGGGGTCATCTGGACGACATCATTGACACGCCACTCGGTGATGATGTACCCCTCGTCAGGCGTTGCAGTGAAGGTGAGAGGTGTGCCAGGCTCGACCTTGTCACCCGAGGTGAGCTCTGTGTCGCCTGCCATAGCCTTGATAGAGCCCCCCTCACTAGCAGAGAAGGTGAGCGGCTGCTTCTCCCCAGGATAGACAGCGCCCTCGCGAGCTATGTCTAGCTTGAGCTCAGGATCTTCATACCTGCTCTTACCGTAGTCGGGGTAGTATTCGTTGGTGACCTTGATGCTTAGCAGGATAGAGTCTAGCGGATTGTCACCGCCAAAGCCTCCGAAGCCTCGCTCGAGGATGATGAGGTCGCTCCCCTTGATGGTGTAGTCCTGTCCCTCCTTGAGCGTACGTGGCGTGTTGAGCTGCTTGACCTGCGTGATCGTACTAGGCTGTGCTGTGCCATCGGCATCTTTTACCTCGAGCATATCGGCTAGGTGGATTGTGTTTTTGTCTACGCACTCAGGAGCTAGGTGTATCCCCTCCTGACCATACTTGAAGGAGGTTAGCCCAGGGCGCTGGAGCGGTAGCGAAGAGTAGGGGAGGTAGTTGCGCGAGAGGTCTACCTCCGTGAGTGCTGCTAGCTCTTTGATGCCTTCGATCTTGTAGAGGTTGCACTGCTTGAGTGTGAGCTTGGTTAGGACGGTCAGACCTGTCAGGTTCACCGTCTCTAGGTTGGGCTGACGCTGTATGTCGATTTCTTCTAGCGCTGTGTAGCCTGATAAGTCTAGATGCTTACTAGAGAGTTTGGTATAGTTGCGATCGGAGTCGGAGTTGGAGGTATATAGAGTCACCTTCTTGAGATTGGTGCGCTCGTTGGGGAGCTTAATGTTTGGCACATTGCGTAGGTAAACCTCTTCGAGCTTAGGGCACTCAGATAGGTCTACCATCTGCTCACGACTGTCCCGGAGCGTGTAGTTGTCTAGTCGGAAGGCCAAGATTTGTAGCTCGGGAGCCACAATCTTGCCAAAGCCTGAGAAGCTTGGTGTTACCGAGGCATTGCGTAGCTGCGTAAGCTGAGTGGCATCAATCTTGATGACCACCTCCTCCGTTGTCGCAGGGTCATACTTGTGATTGACACCCTGATAGCGTCCTTTGTATGGCTCTATGGTGCCATCGCCAAAGTCGATGTTGCTTGCCTCGGCACCCTCGAGGTAGGTCACCTGGAAGTTGACATACTGCGTACCCTTAGGTACGATCAGCTCGATCTCGGCGGTCCCAGCGGGAGCCTGAGCGGTACAGACCGCCTGCCCGAGGAGTAGGGCGGTCAGCATAAGTAGTAAATAGTGTAGTCGTTGTGTCATAGGACTTTTGCTTTGCATAATTGGTTCGTACAAAAGTACAAAAACAATGAGACTTGCGAGCTATGGCGATAAAATCGTGTTCTCCACGTAGGAAATCGGAAATATCCACGTGGAGAAAAAACATTCTGTCCTCTCCTGAAATAGTACACAGTTGGGAAGCCACCCCCAACAACTATGAAAG
>URDQ01000010.1 GCA_900546675.1 uncultured Porphyromonas sp.
GTCAGTTGAACGGGTTGTTCTTACCTTTGTTGTAGTAAGGTAAGGACAGCAACCAAAGGGTAATCTATCGTTCCTACAATATCGTTACACGTCTCACTTTGCCACCCTCCGACAAATCGCTGCTAGTGAGCCTTGCCCTATCTAGGCTAGCCCACTAGTTGTAAATGTGAGCTAAGTTGTCTATATTTGCACGCTCGTAGGAGACTCCCTATTGGGAAGAGTCGGTCGAGGTGTGCAATAATCTAGCGACACTGCCGTTCTCTCCGATAGGATACTCCTTATTATATAACCACTGATATAGATTAACTATGTACTGGACGTTAGAATTGGCCTCCAAACTGGAGGATGCTCCCTGGCCTGCTACCAAAGATGAGCTCATCGACTATGCTCAGCGCTCAGGTGCGCCCATCGAGGTGATCGAAAACCTCGAGGAGATCGAGGACGAGGGCGAGGAGTATGAGACCATCGAGGATATATGGCCAGACTACCCTAGCAAGGAGGACTTCTTCTTCAACGAGGAGGAGTACTAGCCCGCTGCTCTAGAGACACAAGGCACTGATTCATAGTCAGTGTGACTCTCTGCATAGCTATTAGCTTATGACTATACGCCACCTAGGATGATACAGATGCGCCCACTTCGGACCTGCGCTATACGGCTTGCGCTAGATGAGCACCAGTCGGAGGGGGGCGTATGCGCTACGGAAAGGTGGAGACGCAAGTCTCTTGGGAGGCTCTTGCTATGTCTGCTCATCGTGACCTGCTGGCTTCCGATGCGTTCGCTGGCGCAGGTGGATCCGCTCTTCTCAGACTACCGACGGCTACAGAACTACTACAATCCAGCAGCTATCGGTCTGCAGAAAGATCTGCTCTTGACGGCCGCATATCATCAGCAGTGGATCGGTATAGAGGGAGCTCCTGCCAATCTTTTTGTCTCGGCTCATACGGAGCAGCGGTGGGGCAAGAGCTACCATGGTGTGGGGCTGGTGGTCGTAGCGCAGCGTGCGGGACTCTTCACTCGCACAGAGGCGCAGGCGGAGTATGCCTTTCAGCTTAGGTGGAAGGGAGACAAAATCCTCTCCATCGGTACGGGGCTGGGCATGATCAACCTTCTATACGACGGCACCAAGGCACACATACCAGACGGAGGGGCTATGACGCCAAACGATCCTTCGCTGCCACAGACGCCTGTGTCGGGACGCAACTTTGACCTCTCTGCGGGAGTCTTGTGGCACACGCCTCGCTACTTCATCGGTGTCTCGGGGCGTCACCTCACGGTGCCGCGCATCACCCTCGATAGGCTTTACTATCAGAAGGTGCCGATACATATCAATGCGGTCTGTGGGTACAATATTACACCTCCGGGTGCGTTATTATCGTGGCACCCCTCACTATTTGCCTCGACCAACTTGACGTCGTGGCGGGTGGATGTCAACCTAGATGTGCGCCTTGCGCAGCGATGGGAGGCTGGTCTGATGTACCGACCTTTGCAAGCGGCGGGGCTACGGCTGGGAGCGCTCTTTGGCAAGTGTCACGTGGGCTATCTCTTTGAGATGCCTACGAGTCAGCTGGCGAGAGGCAACTGGGGCAGTCACGAGCTAGTGGTCACCTATGCGCTCCCGATGTCTAGCCACAAGAAAGGGACCAACAGCTACAAGAGCATCCGACTCCTCTAGCCCGTACATCTCTACATATAATAGAACTTAATCAGAAGACCTCTGAAACAACTTAGAAGCTATGAAAGAAGCTTTGCCGACATACCGCAGTCCGTCCGAGAGCGCACATGACGCCCGTTCCGTACAAAGGCTTAGGACTAGAATCAGAGCGGGAGCCTTACCCCTACTAGGTGCTTTGGCACTGCTCTTACTCTTTATCTCCGTGCTGAGCATGGTAAGCTGCGCGCCCAAGCGTGGCTCTGGCGTAAGTGCCGAGCTGGTGGGTGTAGGACTCGCCTCGTGGAGTGAGCCTGCTCCCTATGGTATGGTGCAGATACCACAAGGACACATCGTGCTGGGCGAGCGTGAGGCGGACACCGTATGGGGACTACCCGCAGAGTACCGGGCGATCTCGGTAGATGCTTTCTGGATGGATCAGACGGAGGTAACCAATGCGCAGTGGCGACAGTTCGTCTACTATGTGCGTGACTCGATCGTTCGTGAGCGTCTTGCAGACCCGCTATACGGGGGTAACCCGCTTTACAAGATTACCACGGACAAGTATGGTGATCCTGTCAAGCCGTACCTCGACTGGTCTCAGCCAATGCCCACTCCTAAGCGTGCGCTAGAGCAGGAGCTGGAGGCGATGGAGAGCGTCTACTACACGAACCCCGTGACGGGCGAGCGCAAGCTCGATCCTAAGCAGATGCTCTACAAGTATGAGGTCTACGACTACCACGCAGCAGCGCTCTACCGCAACAACCTACAGCAGGAGGTACGCGCTAGCAAGGGCGTTCAGGAGCCAGTGATGATCTCTAAGGACACGGCTTATGTCAACGATCGTGGCGAGGTGATTCGTGAGACCATCACACGTCAGCTCGCTAGTGAGTACGACTTCCTCAACACCTACATCGTAGCGATCTACCCCGACGAGACGGTCTGGGTCAACGACTACCCCAACTCTAAGAATGAAATCTACACCCGCACTTACTTCAACCACCCTCGCTACGACAACCACCCCGTGGTGGGTATCTCGTGGGAGCAAGCGACCGCTTTCTGCCACTGGCGCACAGACAACTACCGCAAGGGGCTAAACCTCCCCGAGGGAGCGATCGTGCCCGAGTTTAGACTACCCACCGAGGCGGAGTGGGAGTACGCAGCGCGTGCTGGACGAACGAACACGAAGTTCCCGTGGAATAGCGAAGACCTAGACTCAGAAGATGTCTGCTTCTTGGCAAACTTCAAGCCCTTCGAGGGAGACTACGCTGCCGATGGGCAAGTGATCACGTCACAGGTAAGCACCTTCTCGCCCAATGACTACGGGCTCTACGATATGGCGGGCAACGTAGCGGAGTGGACCAGCTCGAGCTACTTCGTCTCAAGCTACGAGATGATGGACGATGTCAATCCGCAGATGCACTACAACGCTGCTCGCGAAGATAACACGATGCTACGGCGCAAAGTTGCCAAGGGAGGCTCGTGGAAGGACGTCCTCCGCTTCATCAGATCCACACAACGCATCTACGCACCACAAGATGAGGCGCACTCTTACATTGGCTTCCGCTGTGTACGTAGCATCATCAACAACTCCAAATAAGCAACGCAACAGACAGCCCTAACGACGGCTTAATCCTTCAGATAGATCGACTCATGGCAAAGAAATATAGACGCTACAAGAATGGACTGGAGATGTACCTCTCCAGTAAAAAAGGGCGCAGAGTGCTCAACTTCGCATACAGCTGGGGTGCCGCAGTGGTGATCCTCGGAGCGCTCTTTAAGTTGCTCCACTTCCCCTTTGGCAATGAGATGCTTTTCATCGGTATGATCACCGAGTTCTTCGTCTTCTTTATCTCAGGCTTTGAGCAGCCTGAGGAGCATTACCAGTGGGAGCAGGTTTTCCCCGAGCTAGACTCTAAGAACCCGATGGACAAGCAGGAGATGGAGGCTCGCCGACAGTACCTCCTCCGCAAAGCTCAAGAAGCAGCCGCAGCGCCTGCCCCCTCTTATGCCTATCCTGAGGGTGAGCATCACGAGCCGACGAGAGCTTACGCTGCACAGCCTCAAGCTCAGGCAGGTTATGTTGCTCCTGAGGGTAGCTACGGTGCGTCAGCTTCGGAGGTTCAGGTGGAGCGTCTCTCCTCTGCCATTGATCAGCTAGCCAATGCAGCTTCGCAGCTCAGCCGACTAGGCGAGCTGTCTCAGCAGATGACCGATCAGTGGGTCGCTATGCAGCAAGACGGTCGCACCCTCGGTGAGAGTGCCGTCGAGTATCAGACGCAGATGGATACCACCTCGCAGCATCTGGCGCGTCTCAACCAGATTTACGAGTCACAGCTAGCAAGCATCACAGGACAGGTCGCTACCATTGACCAGATCAACCAAGGACTGGAGCATATTAAGAATATGTACCAAGACTCCGCCATAGATAGTACCACCTTCCGCACGCAAAATGAGCGCTTGACGATGCAGCTCTCTGAGCTAAACCGTGTCTACGCTCGCATCCTAGAGGCGCTGACGGTCAATATGGGTGCCCCTGGTATGGCTGGTCGTCCTTATCAGGGAGGCTACGAGCCTAGCTACTACGCTCCACGGCAGGAGTACCCCTCGGCACGCCCCGACTACTACGCATCACAGCCCTATCAAGCACCACGTAATGCGGGCGCACCACAAGAGCCACAAGAGTAGAGCGCTTTTCTCACCTCATCTACTCGATAGCTATTCAACTAACACAATCTAGGCATTATGGCAGCAGGAAGCAGTGGCAACCGCAATAGGCAGAAGATGATCAATCTGATGTATCTCGTCTTCATTGCGATGGTAGCACTCAATGTCTCCTCGGAGGTGCTCTCGGGCTTTGTCCTCGTAGAGCGCAGTCTCACGCACACCATCGAGGGGTCGCAGCAGAGCAATGACAACATTATGAAGAGCCTCTCGACTGCTTATGCCAATAACCCCAGCAAGGCTGAGTCCTCGTACCACAAGGGGCTAGAGCTCACCGCCTATGCCGACTCACTCTACAACGAGATAGACCAGCTACGCCTCCTCATAGCACAAAAGGCAGATGGTAAGGATGCCAATCCCAACGATGTGGCACGCAAGGACGATATGAATGCCCCCACGACCGTCATGCTCAACCCGCTCACACGGCGTGGTGCTAAGCTAAGGGAGTCAATCGACGCCTTCCGCACGTACACCACACAGATGGTTCGTAGCGACAGCCGTCGTGAGCATATCTCAGAGATGCTCAGCACGGAGGGCGCTGGCGGACTCAGCTGGGAGCAACAGATCTTTGAGAACATCCCCACCATCGCCTCACTCACGATGCTCACGAAGCTCCAGAGCGACATACGCTCCGTCGAGGGAGACGTGCTGAGTGACCTTGTCCAGAACATCGACAGTGGCGACCTCCGCGTCAATAAGATTGCTGCGCAAGTGATCCCACGCAGCCAGCTCGTCATGCAGGGTAGCCAGTACGAGGCGAGCATCGTCCTCTCCAGCTACGACTCGACACGCGTTCCCAAGATCGTGGTCAATGGCTCGACACTCCCCGAGAGTGCTGAGGGCATCTATCGTGTCACGGCAACCAAAGCCGGCACCTTCCCCATCTCGGGCTATATCGAGACGGAGCTGCCCGACGGCACCGCTGTCAAGCAGCCTTTCCAGTCGGAGTACTACGTCACCGAGCCTTTTGCGACGGTCGCTCCTACGCTGATGAACGTCCTCTATGCGGGCATCAACAACCCGATCAGCATCGCTGTGCCTGGTGTCCCCTCGCAAAACGTGACCGCCACGATGACCAATGGCACGCTCACCCGCCAAGGCAATGGCTGGATAGCTAAGCCCGCTAAGATCGGTACTCCCGCCGTCATCACCGTCATGGCCAAGCAGGCGGACGGACGAACCACCAAGATGGCCGAAACCTCCCTACGGGTACGAGCACTCCCCGACCCGCTACCTTATATACAGTACACCGATGCCAACGGTGCGACCAAGCGCTTTAAGGGCGGACGTATCGCCAAGCGCGACCTCCTCACGGCCAACGGTATCGGAGCAGCTATCGACGACGATCTGCTAGACGTACCCTACCAAGTGGTGCGCTTCCAGCTCCTCTTCTTTGACTCAGTAGGTGGCGTTATCCCTGAGGTGTCCAACGGCTCCACCTTCTCCACTAGACAGCGAGACAAGATCCGCAATATGGCAAAGGGTAAGCGCTTCTTCGTGAGCGAAGTGATCGCTCGTGGTCCCGACGGCATCGAGCGACAGATACCAGCCATCGAAGTAATCGTACGATAGTCTTCACAGCTTTAAGAATAGACCCATCTCACTATACTATGCAACGCATTCAGTCTCTACTCATAGTACTCCTTGCCCTCACGCTCACATTGACCGCTGAGGCGCAAAACTTCGACCCGCTCTCCGCCACTCCGACCGACTCGACACAAGTCGCCACAGAGCTGCCACGCCAGCGCCCCACGGCACGTCAGCGACGCGCTCAGCGAGAGCAGGAGCAGGAGACACAGGCCAATGGCATCTCCATGCGCGCCAAGAACTATGCCGACCAGCAGGTCAAGGATACCGAGGCAGCCCCCTGGCGCCGAGTCGTCTACCGACAGCTCTCGATAGACAGCCTTGCCAATGCTCCGATCTTCCGTCCTGTACGTCCATCGGGACAGTTGCAGAGTCTCTTCTCGCTCCTCTTCAACCGCTTCAACGAGGGGAGCATCACCGTCTATGAGTACGAAGACCTAGGCTACGAAAACCTAACTCCAGAGCGACAGCTACGCTTCGAGGACTTCCTCGACCGCTTTGGCATCGTATATGACAAAGACCCGAGCCAGACAGGCAACCGCGCCTTCAAGATCCTCCCCGTAGACATCCCCACGCAATCCATCCGTAGCTACTACGTCAAGGAGGAGTACTACTACGATGTCAAGACCAGCGATGTGAGCAGTCAGATCGTAGCGATCTGCCCCGTGATGGACGATGAGATATCTATGGAGGGTAGTGTGCGCATACCGCTCTTCTGGGTCAAGTACTCCGACCTGCAGCCTTACCTCTCGCAGCAGCCCGTTATGCTCTCGACCAAGAACAACGCTACGACCGCCACGATGGACGACTTCTTCAGTCTCAACCTATACCGCGGACAGATTTCGATGACGCTAGGCGGTGAGACCGCTGAGCTCAATAGCGAGATGAGCGACTCGACAGCCACAGCTGCTCGTCAAGCCTTCAGCAACCAGATCGAGGGCGAGCTCAAGCAGTTTGAGGAGAGTCTCTACGGCACCGAGTACACCACCTCTGCCACAAGCGATGACGACCTCCAGAAGGAGCGTGACAACGAGGACATCGATCAACTCGACACCGCCCGAGCCCGTCGCTCACAAGAGCTGCGCGAGGGCAAGAGCAACCAGCGCAAAGCTACCAAAGCCACCAAGGCAAAGAAGAAGAGCCGTGCTGACAAAAAGCGTGCTAAGAAGGCCACTCAAAAGGCAGCCAAGACAGAGCACCCGAAGCAATCCAAGAGTAGCTCCACACGCTCCGTGCGCAACCGCTTCTAGCCATAAGCGACTAAACGACCGCTTCTAGCCACAGACGCTAAGTCGCCAACCACACCTCCGAGGGCTGGGTCCGTCACAACGGGCTCAGCCCTCTCTGTATCTAGTCGCCCCACCCTTTTCCTATTCTCTTCGCCCCTCGAGAGAAGCTCTTTGCCCCAGTTAGGATAGTTTTCCTCCCTTGGAAATTTAAATTTCCTCCCTTGGAAAACTTATTTTCCAGCCTTGGAAATTTATTTTTCCAAGGCTGGAAAGTCTTTGGAAAACAGCTCAGAGCGTTGCATTTATCGCTTCTAAGCTATCGCTTAGCACAGCATTTGTTGCACGGCGATACCCCCTAAGATGTCCGATGGGTCTACTCTGTTCACCCTTTGTAGTGCCAATTGAACGCAAAAGCTTATCTTTGTTGGCAGTTCAAAACTTCACATATAACAAACAATTGCGCATGAAACATTACTACCTGCTCGCACTCATTAGCGTGCTACTCTTACCCCTCTCCCTCTCAGCTCAGACCCTCGTGGATGGCGTATTATCTGGCTGTATGGGTCTCTCGGGACGATATGTCGTACCTGACGAAGTGACCAAGATCGACAACTTCGCATTCTTCTCCTCGTCCGTCACCGAAGTGGTAATCGGCAAGAATGTTCAGGAGATCAGCAACTCAGCCTTTCAAAACTGTATGAACCTCGAGCACGTCACCTTTGCCACAGGCTCCAAGCTAGAGCGCATCGGAGACGATGTTTTCTCCGACTGCCCTAAGTTGACCGAGATAGCATTCCCTGAGGGTCTCCAGCGAATGGGCGTACGCACCTTTTGGCTCAACGAGTCGCTCAAGCAGGTCACACTCCCCACGACCCTCGACACGCTACCCAAGTACTGCTTCCAAAGCTGTACTGCACTGCGTAAGATGAGCCTACCCGAGGGTATGAAGGTCATCGCTGAGAACGCATTCGCAGGCTGCGAAAACTTGATGCAGGTGAAGCTCCCGACCACCCTCGACTCCATTGCAACAAAAGCATTCTACAAGAACCTCGGACTGCTCACCCTAACCATCCCCGAGGGGGTACGCTCGATCGCTGATAGCGCCTTCATGCGCTGCGAAAACCTCGAGACCGTCACCCTACCAGCCAGTCTAGAGCGTGTGGGCGCTAAGCTCTTCCGTCGTTGCCCCGAGTTAACGACTATCTCCGTCGCCTCTGGGAGCAAGCACTTCGTCTCTCGTGAGGGCGTACTCTACTCAGCCGATCTGAAGACACTCTACGAGGCTCCCGCCAAGCTCAAGAGCGAGGACTACACGGTGCCCGCAGAGACAGAGACCATCTACCACTACGCCTTCTACGAGTGTCCCGAGGTTCAGGGCATCACCATACCACAGACCATCAAGCGCATCGGCATCGCTGCTCTTGTAAACAATGGAATGCGTCAGTTTACTTTCCCAGGCAATGAGAAGTATTGGCTCGAGGAGGGTTCGCTTTACTACAAAATGACCACCAAAGATGGCGAGCAGATCGTCTTTATGGCACACCCCTCAGAGGCCGAGGGCGAGGCAATTATCACCTACGGCACCAGCTACGTATCTGACTACGCACTCGCAGGGTGTCACAAGATTAGCTCACTACGTCTGCCCTCGACGCTCCTCGGTATGGGAGCCTTCGTACTCAGCGACTGCAAGGAGCTTAAGGACATCTCTAGCTACGCCATAGAGCCACCCGTCCTATCTGAGGAGTCTCTTATGGGTCTCGATCTACCCTCCGTACGTCTACACGTTTACCCAGTAGCTATGCAAAAGTATATGAATGCTCCCTACTGGCAGCTCATACTACATGGTGACGACCTCACGGGCGAAGAGCCAAGAGCTATCGCAACGCCTGAGCAGCAGACCGCAGAGTTCAGCTGGAGCTATCAGCCCGATGGCACGTTACATATCGAGAGCCAGAGCGCAGTAACTATGCAGGTGACACTCTACAGCACAGACGGAGCCAGCCTTGCCACGCTAGAGCTAGCGCCACACGCTACCGCACAGCTCACGCTACCCACAGCAGGCGTCTACCTACTCCGTAGTACCTCAGCTCACGGCACCCGCACCGAGCGCATCATACTATGATTCAAGCGAAGCATCTATACCATCTACTGCTCCTCTTCTGCACGGCTAGCGCTTTGCTAGCTCAGGAGGGGAGCAGTTCGGGTAGTCTAGTGATTAGCGAGACCTTCGACCTCTTTACCAAAGGGAGCGAAGCGATCCCTGACACAAAAGACTTGACAAGCAGCAGTACTGGGATGATTGCTGATGCACTCACCCAGCAGCCAGGTTGGAGTGGCGCTGGCATCTACTCGGCAGGAGGCAGTTGCCTGATAGCTCCTTACTACGATGAGGTGGACGGGTCTCTAGATGGATACCTAAACACACCTCGTACCAACCTCTACGGAGAGATCACAATCACCTTGAGAGCCAAGGCACACACAGCCTCTCAAGGCAAGCTACATATCAATGTGGCTCGTCTCACGCAAGACCTCGGAGGCTACACAGCCACGCTATCAGATCAGTGGCAAACGATTACAACGACCCTACGAATAATGCGTCCAGAGGCTGAGTACAATAGCTACATTCAGTTCTCTACCGAAGGGCTTGCCTCTGTCCTCATTGATGATATACAGGTCTACCGCAAAGCTCTACTAGCACCACCCGAGAAGGTCACCTACAGAGACTTTACGGCTACCTCCTTTACGGCAGAGTGGTCTCCGACGACCGATGCTACGGGGTATTTAGTAGACGTTTATACCAAAGAGAGTTCCCAGCAAGACACCATTATAGAGCATCCCGCATCAGATCCGCTGACTTGGACTCAAACTGGTGATTCGTGGATTACACCTGAGGGTGAGCGCATCATCAAAGACTTAACCCTGTATGGTCTGCCAGCAGCCTCCTCTAGCGATAGTAAAGGGGCGATAGCTATATCAGCTCTTGCACAAGGAGAGTGGCGTGAACTCGGAGAGGTAACGCTCGACAAGCTAACTGGTGGCAAGTATCTATCGCTCCAGAAGCACCTACCCTATCATACCACTAGAGTCAAGCTCTCCTTTGTCAAGGGGAGCGGAGACTTAACACTACGAGATATTACGACGATCTATGAGGGGCAAAAGGTCTATCACCTGCAAGGGCGTCATACGTCCGAGACGCACCTAGCGGTCACTAGCATAGACCCCAATAAAGACTACTACTATACCGTCTCGAGCCAAAAGGGAGAGATCAGCTCGACACCTTCTCAAGAGGTGTGGGTGAGTGACTTGCTGACTCCGCAGCTGACACAACCCTCGCCAGATGATCTACACAAAGAGAGCTACACCGCTCGCTGGCAAGTCGTACCTAAAGCTGATGGCTACCTCCTCTACAACTACACTGTCACTACGGTAGCTCAGAGTGGCTCGGCTACACTCCTACACGACACCTTCAGTCGCTATGAAACAGCAGCAACGCCAGAGGCGCCCGAAGAGCTACCTGACGATGCACTGATACTGGATGACTACACAGACTTGCCAGGATGGCTTGGCAAGCGAGTACGCCTAGCAGAGGGTATGCTCGGGTGCTGGGGATGGGGTAGCTCTTTGCAGACTCCTTCACTCTCCTTATCCCACAATGGGGGCAACTTCAGACTGACCTTATCTGCATGGGCTAAAAAGGACACAGACCTCATCATCGAATATGGAGAGGAAAGCGACCAGCGTGTCACCTTATCCTTTACCGACACTGGTCTACGAGAGCATACCTTTGACCTAACAGGGGGATGCGACTCGACTGCGATACGCTTCTACACTTCGGCTGGAGAGATATTCTTTCTAGATGAGATCTCTATAGAGCAAGAGCTGGAGGCAGGGACAGAGTACCGCACCCTACTTCACAATATGCTACCTATCCAGTCAGGGCAGACAAACTACTACACACTGAGGGATCTGCCCCAAGACAAAGTCTACGAGTACGAAGTCATCGCTTACCGTCTAGTAGATGATATGCTACTGCTCTCACCTCGCTCTAGTGCTATGAGAGTACAGCTAGACACAAGCATAGCCTCAACGATGGGACAGGACAAGCGCTGCACACTACAATACTCCTATGGAGCTCCAGGCTTGACACTATCTACGCATCAAGGTGAGACGCTGTCCATCTATACGCCTCAAGGGATATGCCTACATCAAGCTACGACACACCCTCAAGAGCTGGTCACCTACCCACTCGCTACTGGGATCTATCTAATAGTACACAGTGGTTGCAACATTCCCCACAAACTGCTTATACCATAACCAATAATCCCCCCCGTTTTACTATGAACCGACATAGAGTTCTTTACACACTACTCGTATGGCTCTCCCTAATAGGAGCTATGACGGGTACGCTATCAGCGCAGAGTAGCCAGACGATAGTCAATAATAAGGCTGGCTCGCTCAGTAGCAAGCTCACTGATCTAGAGGGCGTAACCGACCTAACCATCGAGGGCGTTATGGATGCGACCGACCTCGCAGCCATTGCCAAGGCTCTGCCCGATCTCTTACGACTAGATCTAGAGAAGGTCACTTTTAAAGAGTACATCGACCCCTATGATCCCTACAGTGGTTCATCGGCAGACTGCTTTCCTGTAGGGCTAAACGGCAAGATGACAAGCCTGCAAGAGCTGATCCTACCCTCTTCCATTACGAAGAGCACCGACGGGACACTTTTTGGGCTTAAAGCTCTAACGAAGCTCACCTGCCCCACAGCTGTTGTCCCAACCATCGAAGGCTGGGGTGATGAGCTAACTAGTGACGAGATCTATGCTCAGTGTACACTCTACGTGCAGGAGGAGCTTGTAGAAGCCTTCAAGCAGAGTGACTCTTGGAAAGCTTTCTATGCGATCCTACCGATACCGAAGCCCTTTGAGGCAGATCTATCCATGACTGTGACTACGAGCGCAGCCTTCTCCATCTCAGTAGGCGCCGAGGGCGATGCTGTCACGGTGCACTACCCCGATGGTTCCCAAGAGACCAAGGTAGGAGCTGACGGAGCCCTGACCCTAGCCTTCTCTCATACGATGGATCAAAGCAAAGTAGCTGATGAGAAGCGCATACTGATCTCTGCTCCTAAGGCTATTCGCTTGACAACGCAAGGGACTGGTCTGACCGCCTGCACCTTCATGCGTGAGCTTCCTCTACAAGAGCTGACACTACGCTTCGAGAGCGAGCTGACCGCACTAGACCTCTCACAACTGTCTAGCCTGACCTTGGTCAATCTAGGTGGGTGTAGCAAGCTAACCTCACTGACACTACCCACGACAGCACCACAGCTTAAGTCCTTGCAGCTACCCAATACGACTGTAGGCACCTTGACTCTCACCTCCTACCCCGCTCTCGAAGAGCTAGACCTAGCGAGTGTAGGACTCTCTCAGGTGACACTCACAGGACTGACGCTGCTACGCACACTAGATCTCTCGGACAATAAGCTCACCACCATAGACCTCACAGGGCTGACCGCTATCTCGACCCTACGAGTAGGCAATAACCAGCTCACCGAGCTAACGCTCCCCTCGACTACCTTTGACGAGCTTAACGTAGAGCATAACCACCTCTCCTCTCTAGACCTCTCACAGGTCACAAAGATCGGAGCACTCTATTGCAATGACAACAACTTCACGCTAGACAAGCTACCCGTGAAGGGGTCCGTCATCTCTGCCTACATCTACGCTCCGCAGGCGAAGCACCAGTTGCCCCAGACGATTGCTCAGGGCGAGGTGCTAGATCTCTCTGCGATAGCTTCTCTACAGGGTGTGCTGGCACAGCCCGCTGCCTCAACGTTTAGCTGGTACGACCATGAGGGCAACCTCCTCACAGAGGGTACCGACTACGAGACAAAGGGCGCTGGGCAATTTGCTTTCCTACGTTCTTTTGCTGACTCGGTCTACTGTCAGGTCAAGAGCAAAGCTTTCCCCAAGTTTACGGGCAAGAACAGCTATAAGACGACGAGCATCGCCATCACAGAGCCTATTGTAGCTGCAAACTTTACCTACTACACCTCACAGGCTAAGCAAAACTTCTCCGTAAAGACGACTCCTAACGGGACAGTATCTGTACGAACGGCTGATGGCATCACGCTCCAAGCGACAGGCGATGATGAGTACGGCATAGCACGCTTTGCCCATCTTATAGATACGGACAAGGTCGCTGACCCTAAGCAGATGAAGATGGAGATCATTTGTGACCAGATGTACTCCTTTGCAGCTCAGGACACGGGCATCTCAGAGGTAGAGCTAACCGACTGCCCACAGCTGAAGAGACTGACGCTCAAGTATCAACAACTCTCTAGCATAGACCTCTCCAAAGCATCTAATCTAGAGGAGCTTTACCTAGATGGAAATGAGCAGCTCGAGCAGGTCGACCTCACAGGACTAGGCTCTCTACGCTGGCTCAACGTGAGCAACCTACCTAAGCTCAAGACACTCGACCTAGCACAGATACCGAGTCTAACACATCTCTTGGCATACAATACTCAGTGTGCTAATCTGCCCGTAGAGGTCTGTCCTAACCTAGAGGTGCTAGACCTAACTAATACGGGATCATCTCAGCTCAACGTAGCAGACCTGACCCGACTACAGCGGCTACTCCTCACAAACAATAACCTGGAGAAGGTCGAGACCGCTAAGTTGACCGCACTCACCGAGCTGCAAGTAGACAAGAATAAGCTCACCGAACTACTCCTCCATGCCCCGAACCTTGAGACACTCAATGTGACGAGCAATATGCTCACCGAGCTAGACCTATCTCAGTCCACACGACTGACGACACTCTACTGTAGCGACAATATGCTCTCTCTCGACAAGCTACCCACACTAGCTATCGATGGACCAGCATATGTCTATGCACCACAATCTCCGATGAGCTGGAGCAAAGACTCCTACAGCACAGATGATGCGATAGATCTCTCTCACCTCACTCAGCTACGAGGGGTGCTAGCTGGCCCTATCACTTCGGTCTACGCCTGCTTTGATGCCAAGAGCAAGAAGCAGCTACAAGAGGACAGCGACTACAAGGTACTCCGCGAAGGAGTCTTCCAGATACTGGCTCCACATACTGACGGAGTCTTCTTCACCATTACGACCCCAGCTTTCCCAGCCTTTACTGGAGAGAAGGCGTATCAGACGAAGCCTCTCGTTATCACTCAGGGTACCAGCGTCTGCGCTCCTATTGTCAGCGACCACCCGCTACAAATAGTATCCGAGAGCGCCAGTATCTCACTGACAGCTCAGGAGGCACTCCCCTATGCGCTCTACGACCTCTCAGGCGTCTGCCACTACCAAGGCACGCTACAGGCAGGTCGCACCGAGTTGCCACTCGCTAGTGGCAGTTATCTACTTGTCTATCGACTAGGCAACAAGGACTACAGCGTCAAGGTAATCGTCTCTACACGATAAAGCGTCCGTAACAGGATCATACAACATACAATGCGAGGCATCTACACGTTATGGTGTGGATGCCTCGTTTGTTTCTCCCCCCCCTACGCTAAGCTTTACCTGCGAAACCCTGCTGCCTCACTCCTTCGGGAGGCAAATCAGTTTCTCCCCTATGGAACTGCAGTTTCACCCCTATGAAACTAGAGTTTCACCCGCATGGAACTGGAGTTTCACCCCTATGAAACTGGAGTGCCAAACCCCTATGGCACTAGAGTTTCACCCCTATGGAACTGCAGTGCCAAACCCCTATGGCACTAGAGTTTCACCCTAGTGGCACTGACAGTTAGCTCAAAAAGCATTGAAAAAGGGGCGAACCCCGTGAGGTTCGCCCCTAACTAGATATTGGAGGATTGGTCAGCTACTTGGCTGATGTCTCGTAGTGGATATTGTCGATGAGACGAACCTCGCCACAGTAGCAGACGATGCAGCCGACGGGGTCGCTGCTATCGCTCCACGACTCGAGGGGGCGAAGGGTCTTGCCATCGACAATCTGGTAGTACTCGGGGCGCAGTAGCGGATGCTCTGCAAGTCGTGTGATGACGAAGTCGACGACCTCACGTGGGGTATGCGCAGGAACGAGCTCTTGGCTCGCCACGAGCGTATCGTGGATACGGGGCGCTACGTCACGCTGCTCACTGGTCAGGAGGAGGTTACGGCTGCTCAGAGCTAGTCCGTCAGCCTCGCGGATGATGGGACAGCTGTGTATCTCTACGGGCAGAGCGAGCTGTCGAACCATCTCCCGTACGATGGCTATCTGCTGGAAGTCTTTCTCGCCAAAGAAGGCTCCATCGGGCTGCACGAGCATAAAGAGCTTGCTCACGATTTGCGCTACGCCGTTGAAGTGCCCTGGGCGATGCGCTCCCTCCATCGTCTCTCCGAGGAAGCCGAAGTCAAACTGACGGGTGTCCGCCTCGGGGTACATCTCCTCGACAGTAGGCAGGAAGGCGATATCTACCTGAGCGTCACGCAGACGCGCTAGATCTTCCTCAGGCTTGCGGGGATAGGTGCGCAGGTCTTCGGGATTGTTGAACTGCGTAGGGTTGACAAATACGGATACGACGACGATGTCGTACTGCTTTCTAGCTGCTGCCACTAGGCTCAGGTGTCCCGCATGTAGGGCACCCATTGTAGGCACTAGCCCGACATGGGCTGTGGGGTTCTCTTGGCGTAGCTTAGAGAGTTCCTGCTGTAGCGCAGCAACCGTTGTAATGACTTTCATAGCGTATGATGTACTGAAAGGGTGTGTATGATTTGATTTCTATATTATAGGTCTTGTCGGTAGAGCAGGCAGGCGTCGCCATAGCTGAGGAAGCGGTAGTGCGCATCAGCGAGGGCATGCTCATAGAGCGAGCGCCAGTGGGGACCGATCAGTGCCGAGACGAGCAGCAGGAGCGTACTCTTCGGCTGATGAAAGTTGGTCACTAAGATGTCTACCATATGATATTGATAGCCTGGGGCAATGAGTAGCGCCGTGGAGAAAGTGAGCCGATCAAGCCCCCTATGGCGAGCATAGCGGAGCAATAGTTCCAGAGCCTCACGACGTGACGGCAAGGTTGCCCCACAGCTCTGACGCATACGATAGCTATACCACTGATCTAGGTGAAAGGGCTCTGCCACATCCCCTCCCTCCTGCTCTGCTTGCTGTAGCGCAACGGCAAACCAATAGAGACTCTCCAAAGTGCGTACAGAGGTGGTCCCAACGGGTACAAAGGGGCTGTCGATATGCTCTAGGAGCGTCTCCAGCGTTGCTGTCGGCACGCTGCAATACTCGCTGTGCATCTGATGCTCAGCGACCTGACGCCCCTTGACTGGTAGGAAGGTACCCGCACCAACATGGAGGGTTAGCTCGGTGATGCAGTGCCCTTCGGCGAGTAGTCTATCATCTAGCTCTGGCGTGAAGTGTAGTCCCGCTGTCGGTGCCGCCACAGAGCCCTCGATGCGTGCGTAAACGGTCTGATAGTCGGTGAGGTCGCTACGCTCGGTCTCTCGATTGAGGTAAGGGGGAATGGGTAGCTGACCGCACAGCTCTAGTATCTCGCCAAAGGTCTTGGTCTCATCGCTCCAGCTGAAGGTGACCACGTCTGGCGTCTCCGTAGCCCTACTCGCTTGTAGCGTGATACTTTGCCCATCAGCTAATGGGAGCGTGCAGGAGATGGTTTGCTCGGGGCGCCACTTCTTCGAGTTGCCCACAAGGCAATGCCAGGAGCATGAGCCGAGCGAGGCTAGGCTCTCCTCGTAGCTAACAGGTTTGTAGGGGTCTAGACAGAGTATCTCGATGCGGGCACCCGTTGCTTTGACAAAGAAGATGCGCGCCTTGATGACCCGCGTATTATTGCGAATGAGGAGCGCATGAGGCGGGAGTAGCTGTGGAAGCTCGGCAAAGGTATGGTCCTCCAGCCTCCCCGTAGCATCGCTCAGGAGGAGTCGGCACCGGTCACGCTCCGCCAGCGGATGCTCTGCGATACGCTCGTCAGGGAGCGGGTAGTCGTAGTCGTTGATGTCTATATCGACCCAGTGCTGCGTATGAGGCTTGTCACACATACTCTCGACCTTCTGATTAGTCTGCGGTACTACTCCAGCGTTACGTAGCAAGACTCCTGCAGCTTAGGCTCTACGACGACACGCTGCATCACGCCGTCACGCAGATAGTCGATGGTAACACCCGTGCGGGGCGTTGTCGTAATCCAAGGGTTGAAGGCAAAGAGGTAGCTAAAGCCTCCGAAGTACTTATCCTTGTCCAGGAGCTTAGCGACTCGAGCGTAGTCCTCCGAGTCCCAATAGCGACAATTGGTTGGTCCATCTTTGATCGCAAAGGGATGCTCATGAGTGCGGCAAGCCATACTCTTCTTGACAAAGGCTAGATAACCCTTGGAGAGTTCGTCGGCAGTGCTTAGAGGGCGACCATTGATGGCTACAATCTCATCGCCAGCACGTAGCCCTGCCTCGGCAGCTGGTGAGTGTAGCGATAGCGAATGGATGGCCGAGATGTTCTTAGCCTGATAGTTAATCCCTAGCGACAGATGCCTATGGGTAGCGAAGCGCACAACGAGCGAGTTGAAGTAGCGGGTGAAAGGAAATTGCATAAGCATCACTGGGACCGTCAGAGCGGTGTAGTCGGTCAGCGTATAGTCGTCAGAGAGTAGCTCCTCAGCTTCGCTCGTCCATAGCATCTTGTGCTCGTTGACACCACTATATATGGTAATGCCAAACTTTAGATAGAAGCGCGCCAGCGTCTTGTCGCTCCCCATCGGTAGGATCGGCAGCTCGACAAGCTTATGCGCCTTGGGGTCGATGCGTAGCGACGTTTGCACGGCAGCTGAGCGACGAGTGGCAGCGGCATCGTAGGTACTGTTTTCGGTGATACTATAATAGGTATCGATGAGGAGGTCGGGATTCTTCTGATCGTAGGTTAGCCCTAGAGCCTGTAGCGCCTCGGTGAGCTGCTGCTCGATGAGTGCGTCTCGATTGGTGTGCTGCTTGTTGGTGCGTACGAAGCCAAAGGTCTCATAGTTGATCAGATCCGTCTTGCCCTCCGTGCCTGTGCTGATGGGGTAAGAGATCAATATATCGGACTCGTCCTCCAGGCTGTACATACCAAAGGCGCGAGCAATGTCCCGCTCCGTGAGTGCATCGGCAGGCTGAGCGATTGGCTTGAGATGACGCTCCACACGATGATAGGCGAAGTTAGAGACGAGCAAGTCGACGGAGGCTCCTCCCTCGCCTTGCAGTAGGCGGATCATCTCTTCCTCGGGCATCGTGTGGGTCTCTCGTCCATTGATCGCCTCGATGATGTCGCCCCCACGTAGTCCAGCCTGCGCTGCGGGACTATTGGGGTAGACGGTTAGGATGACAGGGCGATTGGCTCCCCAATTGTCGTTGTAGCTCAACTGGTACTCTAGACCGACGTAAGCTTTCTGAGCTTGCATAGTCAGGGCAAAGGAGCAGAGTGCTAGGATAACTAGCAAAGTGGTGTGGTATAGTCGCTTCATTGTAGTCTATTCGTTGCGTGTGTTGGTGAAAAGGGTTAGTTTAGTGTCCAATGGTAGAACCGATTGATTACTTCGCCATAAGTCTGCCGTATGATCTCTTGTCGAGAGCCTGCGAGCTGCAAGCGTGCCGAGTAGATGCCCCGAGCTGTCGCTATAGCGATGCATACAGTCCCGACGGGTGTTTCGGTCGTACCGCCAGCTGGTCCTGCCACGCCTGTGGTCGCTATGCCGATGGTACTACGACAAGCCTGACGCACTCCACTAGCCATCGCCTCAGCGACCTCTCGGCTCACGACGCCATACCGATCGATGGTGGCAGCTGGTACGTAGGCTAGTCGCTCCTTGAGCTCTATCTGATAAGTCACGAGGGCTCCTTGGAACCAGTGCGAACTACCCGCATGCGATGTCAGCTGACTTGCTATGTAGCCACCCGTACAGCTCTCGCAGGTCGAGACACTCTCGTGCTGCTCTAGCCAATGTGCTATGAGACGCTGTAGCTGCTCTTCTGTCGTCTGAGGAGTAGGCATAAGACGTGGGTTAGATTGTTGTCTTGGCAAAGGGGACAGCCTCTATCGATCCGTAGGCTCCTCGCTCATAGGCAAAGGTTCCCGCCATGGCAACCATAGCGGCATTGTCTGTCGTAAAGGCAAAGGGCGGTATGTAGACCTGCCAGCCGTATCGCTCGGCATAAGCGTGGTAAGCGTCACGCAGACCCGTATTGGCCGAGACACCACCAGCCACAGCAATGTGCTTGATGCCTGTCTCCTTGCTGGCACGTAGTAGCTTGCTCATGAGGATATCGATGACCGTCTTCTGGAGTGAGGCGCAGAGATCTGCTTTGTTTTTCGCAACAAAGTCAGCATCCTTGGCTAGCTCATCTCTTAGCGTGTAGAGGAAAGAGGTTTTCAGACCGCTAAAGCTGTAGTCCAGCCCTGGAACCTGTGGCTTGCTAAAGTGAAATCGCTCAGCGTCGCCCTCATTGGCGAGCTTATTGACTATTGGTCCCCCAGGGTAGCCGAGTCCCATCACCTTGGCGCACTTGTCAAAGGCTTCGCCAGCCGCATCATCGATCGTCTGACCCAGTATGCGCATATCATCAGGCGCATTGACCTGTACGATCTGTGAGTTACCGCCCGAGACGAGTAGACAGAGATAGGGAAATGGGGGCGGCGTGTGTGGCTCCTCAGGCTTGGTGATAAAGTGTGCGAGGACGTGTGCCTGCAGGTGATTGACCTCGACGAGTGGAATCTGGAGCGCTAAGCTCAGCCCCTTGGCAAAGTTGGTCCCGACGATGAGCGACCCGAGGAGTCCTGGACCTCGTGTGTAGGCGATCGCATCTAGATCAGCTAGCGTGACGCCAGCCCGTGCTACCGCCTGCTGTACGACGGGGACGATGTTTTGCAGGTGAGCGCGTGAAGCCAGCTCGGGCACCACGCCTCCATACTTGCTGTGTACCTCTTGGCTTGCGATCACATTGCTACAGAGTAGCCCACCCCGTAGCACGGCTGCCGAGGTATCGTCGCACGAGCTCTCGATACCTAAGATGAGAGAAGATGTAGATGTCATGATGCTGTGTGGTGAGATTAGTTGGCAGCCTGGTAGTCAGCGCACACCTTGTCGACATATTTGAAGAACTTCGCCCCCCCTTGACTAAGGAAAAAGTCTCGTCCCTCCAGCATCTCGACGAGCTGCATGAGCGCTCTGTCTTCGGCCATATGCATCAGCTCCCGCTCCGAGTCGGTCTGATCATCTATGCCCAAGAGGTGCAGGATACCATGTATCATCACACGGTATAGCTCCTGCTCAAACGGCACGCCCAGCTCCTGCGCATTGGTCGCAACAGTGTCGATGCTGATGAGTATGTCACCATAGATTGCATCGTCACCCTCCCGCTCACTCTCTCTAGGGAAGGTGATAACGTCCGTGTAGTAGTCATGCTGGAGAAATGCTTTATTCGCCCTCAGGATACCCTCATCATCAGTGTACTGAAAGTTGATCTCCCCGACTGTACGATTCATCTCGTCACATACGCGACGCATCCAACGATTGGCGATTTGTCGCCTAATGGGTGGCATCAACACGTCGCTGTCCGAATAGTAGTTAAATTGCATATCTCGTCTCTTAAATCTATCTGCATGCAGGCATCGCTTGCAATCTTGTGAAGCTGTTGACATAGACAGCTCCATATGGTATTGCAAAGGTAATGTTTTCTTTAGACTTACAAAGTGTAACGATGACCGACTCCCATCTTGAGGTGCTGGGGTGATTCGTCACGGACTCATTATGACTTAGCATCTCTCATAAACCGACACGATTTTGCCTTAGAAGAGGCAGATCCCCACGTGGGAATTCGCCAACCTCCACGTGGAAAGTAAAAAATCTCCACGTAGGCGCGAAATAAAACTTCGGAGGAATCAAATGATATGTCCGAGGAAATGTTTCTCGCCTACGTGGAAAATGGGAAATAGCTCGGTGGAGAATTAACATTTTCCACGTAGCTATCGTGTCGTGAGACTATTGTAAAAGTCAACGGTCTCGCTATAGTCTCATCAGACTAGAGTACTTGACCTATATCCGCTCAAGCTCCTCAAAATCAAAAATAGCTATAACAGAGAAGGCACCTGCCCCAGACGAGGAGCAGATGCCTTCCTTATTATATTATGTACACACGAGAGGCGTAGATGCCCGCAGCGTGGGCGCAACACTAGAGTAGGCGAATCGTGGTGATCGTATTGGAAGAGATCTCAGCCTGGGTGCCTTGTACGTTGCCACTACCCTTGAGAGCCATCGTACCGAAGGTGTTTTTGATCATACCTGTCTTGCGGTCCAGGACGATGTTGTCTATGCCATTACCCCCGATGACCAAGCCCTCGAAAGAAGCTGTCGTCTCACCATTAGCACGAAATGTATAGTCTGTATCAGATACAGCTACCAGTGTGACGACACCTTCGTACTTTGTACTAGCATCTTCGCCAGTGAAAAGAGGTTTATTGACCGTAAAGGACTCCCCCTGTGCTATAGGCTCTGCAGGGAAGAATGCTGGAACCATTGCCATCGAGGCTATTCCCTGCTTGACAAGGTCATCTACATTCTCTCCTTCAGGCTCACCTTGGGGCTGAAACTTAGCGTCCACCCACTGAGTGACCTTCTGATTGACCATCTTACGCATCTGAGTCGTTATTTCGTCCTTAGCATCGGAGTCTGTATCCGCATTCATCTCCTCACCCATAGAGCTAGAGGAGACTTGGACACGATCGATGTTGATCTCCATTAGGTAGTTGCCATCCTTGACGTCAAGGACCTTATAGGTATAGGTGACAGTTTGGGCTTGCTTGAGCTCCATCTGCTGACCCATCATAGAGATGGTCATAGGATTGTTGGCTGTCACCTGATAGGTGAAGGTCTGTCCCTTCTTGAGGTTCAGACGCAGATCATACTTCTCCTGTGCGAAGACTGATGTCATCACACCAAGTAGTAGCAGGGTGGATAGGATGAGTTTCTTCATAGTTTTATTGTGGTTTGATTATACGTTGTTTACTTGACATTGTGCAGGTCATGCCCCATACGCACCTTCTTGGTATGCAGGTAGTGAGCATTGTATTGGTTGGGCTTGATCTCTAGAGGCACAGTCTCCACGACCTTCAGCCCGTAAGCCTCGAGGCCGACACGCTTGACTGGATTATTGGTCATCAGTCGCATCTCGGTCACACCAATAGCACGGAGTATCTGAGCACCGACACCGTAGTCACGCTCGTCGACCTTGTGTCCAAGGTGCAGATTAGCATCGACCGTGTCGAGCCCCTCGTCTTGAAGCTTGTATGCCTTGATCTTGTCCATCAGACCGATGCCACGACCCTCTTGATTGAGGTAGACGACGACACCTGTACCCTCCTGCTCGATGATCTCCATAGCTTTGTGGAGCTGCTCTCCGCACTCGCAGCGCAGACTACCGAAGATATCTCCCGTGGCGCAACTGCTGTGCATACGTACGAGGGTGGGTTTATGGGCAGAGATGTCGCCCTTGATGAGGGCAATGTGCTCTAGACCATTGCTCTTCTGGCGGAATGGTATGATGTCAAACATACCCCACTCGGTCGGAAGCTTGGCTCTCACGCCCTCCTCGACGATGCAGTCTGTCTTGAGGCGGTAAGCAATTAGATCCTCGATGGAGATGATCTTCATATTCCACTGCTTAGCGATCTCCACAAGCTGAGGGAGACGCGCCATGGTACCATCCTCATTAATGATCTCGATGAGCGCACCGACAGGCTGGAGACCAGCGAGACGCGCTAGATCAATAGCCGCCTCCGTGTGACCTGCACGACGCAAGACGCCACGATTGCGCGCCCGCAGAGGGTTGACGTGGCCTGGGCGAGCTAGGTCTGTAGGCTTGGTATTAGGATCTGCTAGCGCCTTGATCGTCATAGCACGATCATACATCGAGACTCCAGTCGTACAGCCGTGACCGATGAGGTCTACCGTCACGGTAAAGGGGGTCTCGTGTAGCGATGTATTTTCATGCACCTGCATATTGAGTTCGAGCTGGGCTGCACGCTCCTCGGAGATAGGCGTACAGAGTACACCACGCCCGTAGCGCATCATAAAGTTGACCTTCTCGGGTGTTATCAGTTCGGCGGCCGTGATGAAGTCTCCTTCGTTCTCACGATCTTCGTCATCGACGACAATGACGAATTTGCCCGCTTTGAAATCTTCGATAGCCTCCTCGATGGAGTTTAGTTTGAAGTCTTGGTTCATATTCTAGGAATACTATATATAAGGTACAGATCACTCTGTCTGTGACTCGATCTGCTTGACAATATGGTTCAATATGGGTGGCATCTGGTGCATCTGTCTCTTGTTGCGCCGTAGGGCAATGCCTAGGTATAGCATCGCAGGCAGAGAGACTGGTAACAAAGGTATGCAAATCCAGACACATAACCTATTTTGCCAAAGAGGATTTGCAAAGGTCTTGCCTAGCATAGGTAAGTTCAGGAGCTGCGCAAAGACATACTTGTCGGGATAGTTGTGCAGCGTCTCAACAGTCTCTTCTAGCTGCTGGTAGAGTTGCTGATACGCTGTGGCAAAGTCGGGCAGGCGATCCAGTCTCAGCCCCCTACTCTGAGCATAAGTCATACCGAGCAGTGCGTCCATCTGACTTTGTAGCTGCCCTATCTCACGTAGCACCTCCTCAGAGGTGGCGGGCTGCATAATAATCTCCTTGTACTCCAGCTGTCTTGAGTAGCTTGGGTGGAAGATGCGACGGAAGAAGACCACGTAGGCATCAGCATTGAGCGTAGCTGAGTCTCGCGAAGCCTTGTAGGTAAGGAAGGCTCCCAGCGGTAGGATCACGGCACTCGACAGCCACATACCCGCCCAGACGGGGATCTGTCCGCTATTGATCATCTTGAGACCGAAGGTGTCAATGACGTAGTAGATAATGAAGATAAGCACCGCCAAGACCATTGGCGTACCCACACCTCCCTTGCGTACGATAGCTCCCAGCGGAGCACCCACGAAGAAGAAGAGCAGACAAGCTACCGGAAAGGTAAACTTACGGTGCATCTCCTGCGCATTGACGCGGTAGTCCGAGGCGGCATCGTCATAGTAAGTGTCAGCTATCTGCACAGACGAGGAGAGACTCTCGAGCCACTCTATGGCCTGCTTGTAGCCTAGCAACTTATCCTGATCGGTCGCTCTATCCATCAGCGTGACTAGCGTATAGGGTGGTGGCGAAGCGTGACTAGACGTAGCCCCTAGCAGCTCATCACGACTCAGCCGACGAGCCGTAACTGTCGCAAAGGGACGATGCGAGAGTTGATCTTGCTTTAACCAAGTAGCAGCCTGTAGATTAGCACCTGGCATTGTCGCGCCAACCTCTGGAGAGACAGGCGGCGGTAGCTTGGTATGTATCTCAAAGAGTACGTTGCTCCCCACCTGACGCCCCACGCTGTCTGCCACCATACGGGTACTGTCGCTGTAAACAATAAGTTCTCGGAGGTTCTTACCGACGAACTGAGACTTGAGGTAGTCATCGCCCATCATCTCAAAGTTGGCATCAAAGGGGATGAAGATCACCTTCTCCGTAAAGTGCTCCTTGATATAGGAGGCGGGGCGCTCATCCGAAGCTTGACTGCCTGGGATCAGTGTCGTCTGACTGCTGAGCTGCTCAAAGCTCTCGCCACTCCTGAGCGACATAATGAGATAGAGCTTGCTCTCGTCCATCAGCAAGCGTCCCGTGTCGGCCAGTATGATGCGGGGCATGCGCTGCTCAGAGAGGTCATAGATCATTACATTATATAGGGTACTTGTCGCAGCATCTTTGTCTCCTACATAGATACTATAACCATCGATCCCATTGAAAAAGATCCCCTTCGGTATCTCCAGCTCAGGACGCGCATAGCGTGCGGAGAAGAGTATCTGATAAACTCGCACACTAGCCTTCTGCACCCCCCTATCTAGATAGACGAAGAGCCCTAGAGCGATACAGGTCACAAGGATCACCAGAGGCTTCATAATCTTGCTCAGAGGCACTCCAGCCGACTTCATCGCCAGCAGCTCTAGTCGCTCGCCGAGGTTGCCAAAGGTCATCAGCGATGCTAGCAAGACACCTAGCGGTACAGCCGTAGGCAGTACGTAGAGTCCGGCGTAGAAGATTACCTCTAGTAGCACCCCCACGTCCATACCCTTGCCGACCAAGTCATCGACATGCTGCCAGAGGAACTGCATCAAGACGACAAACCAGCAGATCAGCAGGGTCATCAATAGGAGAGGCAAGAAAGACCTCACCATAAAGACGTACATGATCTTCGGCCGCAGACGCATACCTCTTACTTGCACGATCGTAGGATTGGGTTCGAGTAAGCTTTACTTGAAGAGCTTGCCCTCACTCTTTAAGTCAGTGAAGAGTCTATCTAGCACGGCATTGATAAAGGAGGCACTCTTAGAGTTGTCGTACACTTTGGCCAGTTCGATATACTCATTGATCGTCACGACGAGTGCTATATCAGGGCAGTTGAGAGCCTCCGCCACCGCCATCTCCATCAAGATCATATCGACCAAAGCGACACGATCCTGCTCCCAGTTATCTAGTCGTGGCGTCAGCATCTCATCATACTCCTCACGATGTAAGAGCGTCTCCGAGAGGAGCTGATGTGCATAGAGGCGATCCCGATCACTGTGAAACATAGGGAGCAGATCGCCAGGTAGCTCTAAGCCATCCTTAGCGCCTCGGCGCAAAGTCTTCAGCGCAAAGTCCTGTATCGTCACCACTGGCTGATTGGTAAAGGGGATGACACGATAATCGTCCGACCCCTTAAGACGCTCTACCGTCGCCTCCACCTGCTCTACAGTAGGCATCTCCTCGACCTCTAGACGCTCGCAGATAGCGGTCGCATCGGCCCAGTAGAAAGAGCTTGCCGCAAGATGCTCATTGAGCTCCACAGTGCGAAAGAGTTGCTTGAGGATATTGCTCCAGTAGTCACACTGCTCCTGCATAGAGAGTGTAGAGACATCTTCAGGCAGCGCACTATACGAGGGGTCTTCCTCGACCATCGTGTAGAGTGTGCGAAGCAACTGCTCGTCTAGCTCCCAGCGCTTCTGCAGCTCGTCGAGCGGATTCTGTATCTCCGTACAGCGAGCGATCTCCTTGACAAGGGTCATATCGGAGAGCCTACGAGGAGTCACCTCGTCCGATGACTTGAGGAAGCGTCGCTCACGTATCTCTAGTAGCTCCCTCTGATAAGCTGCGAGCGCACGTATCAGATCTAATAAATAGTAATAGAGGTAGTAGGTGTGACGTAGGGAGGTCGTGAGCGACTGGTCCGCAAGTGCCACATCTAGACGACCGCTAGAGATAGACTGGTAAAGTTGCTGAAAGACGCGGATGCGTACGATAGACCGATTGATCATATCACTCTATGGAATAGATGAATATAGTAGGAGCAAATAGTTCACGAGAAGGGCACTACCCTTCCCAATCTGTAGTCTGCGGAAGCCAAATTAAGGGGTTCGCCTTAGTGACCACCATAGATTCGCCACAAAGGTACAAAAAAGGTCTCGGAGAGGATCACCCCAGACACCTCAAAACCTTAGAAGCGGTAGGCGAGGTAGCTGTCGGCGCGCCAGCGAGGCACGCCGTCGTCTAGGTTGCGATCGTAACGCACGGAGGCTGAGAGTGTCCAGTGCGGTGCTAGCTGCCACTGCAGGAGCAGTGCTGTGGCTATGCCTTGACCCGTGGCACTGTATAGTCCGAAGGCATAGCGAGTGGTGGGTAGGTAAGCGTAGCTTGCGACCCGTACGTGATCGGCATGGTAGTAATGACCCGAGAGCGCTATGCTCAGCGGACAGCGCACACCCATACGATAGCGCCCCACGAACGTGAGCGACCTACCCCATTGCGCTTCGTCTTGCCCCTCAAGGCGACGCTGCTGTATGGTGCCGACAAGCTGCAGGGAGATGGGCTCCAAGCTATAACGTAACGTACTGCTGAGTCGCCAGCGTAGAGCCTCTTCATTGGAGCGTCCCAGCTGTCCGTACCAGAGTTGCTCGAGCTGACTGTTGTAGCGGGTGGTGAGGTAGAGACTTGTCAGGAGTCCACGACTACGCTCTAGCTTGCGGTAGCGCGGCTCGAGGCTTTCGTATAGCTCCAGCATAGCACGCAGGGTGGAGTGCTTCAGCAGGCGCGTGGTGCCGTAGAGACGTAGTCCCATATCGTTGCCCAGACGGGCATAGTGGCTTTCGCTGCGACCATAATAAGAAGTGAAGCGGGGAGAGATATAATATAGTGTCACGCCAAGGTCTCGCTGCCGAGGGGTGTGGTAGCGCAGGTGCTGTATGAAGCCCATATGCTCTAGCCGCTCAGTAGCTAGCTCGCCCTGCAGCTCCAAGCGATGCGACTGGCTCTGCCACTGGTAGGCAAGCGATGTGAGCCAATGCGACTGCAGCGGGGTGTCGCTCTCCAGAGCTTTGTAACCAGGCATAAAAGCTAAGTCATACCCCATCCAGTCGGCATAGAGCATTTGTAGCGAAAGCAGAGCTCGTGGCATCGTGTAAGCAAGTTGCGCCCCCACCGTCTGCATCGGGATAGCTGCACGCTGGGCTCGTCGCTCGGGCGTGTCGTAGCGCATATTGGGTCTGATAGACTCGATCAAGCCTTGTCGCTCATCGATCGAGCCATCGAGCCGACTATATGAGTAGAAAGCGGAGTAACGCCATGCGCCCCAATGCCCTTCACTCGCAATGCCCCGCAAGGTACGCTCACGCATCGCACTGAGCGAAGGCGAGAGCATCGACTTAGGACGAGCGAGCTGTGGCAGCGCACTAGCACTCGCCCAAACGGATCGAGCTACGAGGAGACCTGCGCCCCACCCCACCTTAAAGTGTCCGACTACCACCTTGTCAAGGTAAGCCAGACGAGGCTCATACATAGCGAAGTAACGCCAGGTGCCATCTTTCACCAGTTCCTGTGGGTATCTCTGATACTGAGTTGCGACTTGCCACTGCCCTTTCTGCCTGAGCGATATAGCTGAGCGCAACTTAAGCGGATCGTACCACGCATCAGAGAATGCTTCTGAACTTTTGTGGTAACTCATCGCTACGTAAGCTTCGCCAGTGAGTGGCGCCTTGGGCTTTGCGTAAGGCTCCCCAGCGAAAGGGTGCACCGTCACATAGGGTGCCACACGAGCTATCGTCTCACGATCCCATCCCGTGACCCACTTGAGGTCATAAACAGACTGCAGCTCGCCTCCGCACTCATCACGGTAGCGTCTGAGCTGATAGATCTGGTAACTGGTGAGAAAGGGGAAACGCTCCTGCAGCTCCTGCTGGGTGGCACGGTTCAGGTCGAGTAGCTCCTTTGTCTCTTGCCTCTCTGGCTTTTGTGGAAATAGCTCGAGCAAGTCATCCTCCTCTAGCTCGGCGAGATCGACACTCGGCAAGCGCTCCACGAGCCACTCGAGGGGCAGCTCGCCCGTTACGAGCGAGTCCGTTTGCGCCCACCCCGTTAGCGGTAAGAGGAGCAAGAAAGCTAAATAGAGAAGCCCCCTACCCCTGCAGATGAACGATCGTAATGCCTGCACCGCCAAACCGCACATCTTCATCATGATAGTGGCTCACCCCAGGGTAATGGTCGAGCAGTTCGCGGATAGAGACCCGTAGCGCACCCGTCCCCGTGCCGTGCAGTATCTCCACACGATTGAAGCCTAGACTGATCGCATCGTCGAGGAAGTACTGAACCGCTTGGATCGCCTCAGCGGCTCGCATACCCCGCACGTCGAGTCGATCGGAGAAGTCCAGCCGACGCTCGTGCAGATGCTCCACCACATTGGTCGTACGAGCTGGTTGCGAAGTAGCCTGCGCCTGCTCCTCCTTACGCTCACTGCCGAGCCGTACGATCTCATTAGGCTTGCAGGTGATACGTATACGACCATTCACCACCACCGTGGCACTATTGGTCGAGAGTTCAGAGAGGACACCCACCACATTCATCGTCGTGACCCGCACCTCGTCACCCTCCTTGGGAGGCTTCGGCACAGAGAGCTTGACTGGCGACTGACTTTGCGCACCACGCTCTGAAGCGCCACCCTGCTTGCGCTTGCGTTCCTTACGCTCTTTGCGACGCTTGAGTCGCTCCAATTCACGCTCCACACTGCCCGACTGCTCTATCGTCTCAGCCTGCGCCAACTGCTCACCATAGGCACTAAGCGCTTGGCGAGCCTCCTTCGTCTGCTGCCGCTCCGCTTGGCTCTCCTTGATCTCACGGATCGTGCGCTCGATCTGAGCACGGCTCTGGTCTAGTAGATCGGCCGCTTCTTGCTGTGCCTGCGTCAAGAGGTCCTGACGCTGCTCCTTGAGCTTCGACAGACGCGCCTCGTAGTCTGCAAGAAGACGCTCGAGCTTCTGCTCACGATGCTCTATCTCGGTGCGCTTGCGCTGCCAGTACTGCTTGTCACGTACGATGTCCTGCACGTAACGCTCGCTCTGGATCACCTCCTCGCCGACCAGCTCGGTGGCGTACTCTAGCACTTGGCGTGGTAATCCTTGCTGACGTGCTATCTCAAGGGCAAAGGAGCTACCTGGCTGACCGATGGAAAGTTCATAGAGCGGCTTCATCTCCTTCTGGTCATAGAGCATAGCACCATTGACGATGCCCTTGTGCGTAGTCGCATACTCCTTGAGATTGCGGTAGTGCGTCGTGATGACGCCCCACGCCCGCTGCTCATTAAAAAGTGCCAAAAGTCCCTCCGCAATGGCACCACCTAGCTCTGGTTCCGTGCCAGCTCCAAACTCATCGATCAGAAGCAAACTATTAGCTCCACAAGCAGCCGACATGGCCCGCATATGCTTCAAATGTGAGGAGTAGGTACTCAGATCGTCCTCCATAGACTGGTTGTCGCCGATCTCTATCGCTAGGTGCTTGAAGACGCCCGCCACCGAGTCGGGGTGTACGGGGATCGGGATGCCACTCTGGAGCATATACTGAAGGAGTCCGACCGTCTTGAGACAGACCGACTTACCGCCAGCATTAGGACCCGAGATGACGAGGATACGTTCGTTGGGATAGCGTAGTAAGATGTCTTGCGGCACGACACTCTTGCCCTCTTGGCTAAGGGTGTGCTGGAGTATCGGGTTGACCGCTTGGTACCACTGAATGGTTGGCTTGTTGCGCACCTCAGGGATAGAGCAGTGCATCTCATCGGCAAAGCGTGCTATCGCACAGACCGCATCGATGCGCCCCATAGAGAGGTAAAGTTGGGACAACGTCTCACGACGCTCCCGAATAGGTGCCGTAAGCTGCCGCAAGATCTCGATCACCTCACGATGCTCCTCGCTTTCCAGTTCACGGATACGGTTGTTTGCCTCGACTACCTCGAGAGGCTCTATGTATAATGTCTTTCCCGTGGCACTCTCATCGTGAACGATACCTGGTATCTGACGCTTGTGCATAGCGGTCACAGGCAGTACGGGACGCCCCGAGCGCATCGTTGCCTGCGCATCTTCCTCGACATAGCCAGCCGCCTGCGCTGCCGTGAGCAACCCTCGCATCAACTTCGCAATAGCACGTTCCTCACGCTGTAGAGCGAGGCGTAGCTCGGCAAGCCGTGGCGAAGCGTTGTCCACGAGTCGTCCGTGCGGGTCGAGCTTGCGCAAGATCGTTTGCGCTATCTCCTGCAGACCCTCACTACCCACCACAAGGCGAGACAGACTGGGATAGAGCGGTGAGACGTCACCCGCCCCATTGTCCTGCACTTTGGTCAGGAGCCTCGACCACGCCTCATAGCTTACGATCGCCTGAGCCACCTGCGCTAGCTCCTCCTCTGTCAGGTAGCTACCCTCAGCACGTAGCGTGCCGAGCGTAGTCCGCAGGTCAGCAACACGTCGTGTGGGTAGCTCCATCGAGACGCTCAGCAAGTGTCTCATCTCCCGCACACGCTCCAGGCGGTGGCGGATAGCGTCAGGACGAGTCGAGGCAGTCAACGCACCCACCATCTCCCGCCCCATAGAGCTGTGACACTCCGAGGCGATTAGATCTAGCAGGTCGTAGTAGCCTACTTTGTCGAAATAGTCCGAGGGATAGGTTATATCGCTAGGCATCGTATCAGAAGAGCTTGAAAAGGTCATTGGCATTAGCATAGATCACCAGAGCTATCAGGATCAGCATCCCCACCATCTGCGCACGTATCAGCACTTCGTCTTTTACCTTGCGCCCAGTGATCATCTCCCAGAGGACGAAGAGCAGGTGTCCCCCGTCCAGTCCTGGTATAGGGATGATATTCATAAAGGCAAAGATGATCGAGAGGAGAGCGCATATTTGCCAGAAGGTAAACCAGTCCCAATGTGCGGGGAAAAGCTTACCCATCGAGACCAAGCCCCCTAATGAAGAGGCCCCCTCTGGCGTGAAGACATACTTCATATCCTGCGCATAACCCGAGAGCGTGCCAATACCCTTATGCCACCCCACGACAAAGCTCTGTGGCAGCGAGTAGTGCACCTGCTGCACCTCGTAAATACCTTGCAGCGGACGGAGCATTACCCCGACTAGACCTGTCGTATCGGGACGTATCGCTAGCTGCACCGTATCTTCGCCACGGAGCCACTCGGAGCTAATCCACTCACCCGCATGAGTGTAAAAGTAGCGACGCCCACTTGCCAAGTGAGGCATCGGAATACTATCCAATGCAAGCAACTTGTCGCCACGCAGCACGCCCGCCTCGGCAGCCGCACTACCAGCCACGACACTGTCCGCAATAAAGGGTACCTGCATCGTCATCAGCCCCTCATTGCCCCGCAAGATACGCTGCATCATATCGTCTGGGATCGCTATATCGATCAGCTCGCCATCACGCTGCACGGTCACCACCTTCGCCTCGATCACCCCCCGCATGAAGTCAGGACGCAGTATATCCCGCTCCTTGCCATCGATAGACCATATAATGTCTCCATCGTGGAAGCCCACCTCCTGAGCCGCTGGACTGAAGACCATCCCCGCTGTGACCGACCGTGAAGACATCTCCACATCGCCCCAGTGGTACGATATGCCCGCATAGATCAGGAGCGCTAGGACAAAGTTAAAGAGCACCCCACCGATTAAAATGAAAAAGCGTTGCCATGCTGGTTTACTGCGAAACTCATCGCCACGCATCGGCTCCTTAACCTGCTCCGTGTCGAGGCTCTCGTCGATCATGCCGTGGATCTTGCAGTACCCCCCGAGGGGGAGCCAGCCGATACCATACTCCGTATCGCTACCCTTAGGACGATAGCGCCAGAGTGCCTTACCCTTGACATCAAAGAAGAGGTAAAACTTATCCACCCGCACGCCAAAGAGTCGCGCGAAGAGAAAGTGCCCCAGCTCATGTATAAAGACCAAGAGACTCAGCGCTAGGAGCAACTGCCCGATCCGCATCAGAGTACTCATAAGTGCCACTGTATCTATACCCATCTAGTTTGTCGTAATTATAGCTAGCCACAAAGGTACAATAATATTAGAGGCTAACCCTAGGTCTAGTGGACACTCTATACTGTAAGTCAACCATAGCTAATTCTCACTTCGAGATGCTAGGGGAGGTCTAGACTATCCTATTTTAGGCAAACGAGATTATAAAACGATAGCCACGTGAGAAATTGTCATTTCCCACGTGGCTATTTATTATTCTCCACGTAGGCACAAAAAAAACTTCGGAAGTTTCATTTGATTCTTCCGAAGTTTTATTTCGTCCCTACGTAGGGATTTTTCTTTTTCCACGTGGAGATTGGCGAATTTCCACGTGGGGGATCAGCATATTTTGAGACAAAAAGGAGCTAGGCTCACGAGAGATCCTAATTGATACTAGATCAGTGGCGACTCCTCTCAGTACTTTCCAATAGAGGACTTAGCTGGTCATCACCGCTAATCGCTTCATTTTGTATCTTTGCACCTGCGGAGGTTATTGCTCTAGCGTGATGACCTCCCAGTGACGTATCATGGATATGGCAGTAGGTCGGCTTGTCGCTGTCGCAAGCGGGTGAGAGCCTCGGCTCCGTCCCCGAGCGAGAGAGGAAAGTCCGGGCAACGCAGAGTACCATACTCCCTAACAGAGAGCTATCCGCGAGGGTAGGTGACGTGTAGAAGAGAATGACCGCCTAGAGGTGCCTACGGCACGCTAGGTAAGGGTGAGAAGGTGAGGTAAGAGCTCACCAGCGGTGTGGGTGACCCACTGGCTGTACACACTATGGGTTGCAAGATCAAGTATACCGACGCTATGAGGGCTACTCGTCCTAGTCGGAGGGTAGATTGCTAGAGGCACTCGGCAACGGGTGTCGTAGATAAATGACAAGCGCCACTCCTCGTGACTGGCACAGAACCCGGCTTATAGACCTACTGTCCTCTCCGTGATTCGCTGCATAAGCGCAGGGTGAGATGATGCCCAGCAAAAACTCCTCCTCCGCTCGTACCTATACATATATAATAATATAGTATCGCTAACTTCATGCCACAGCACTCCAGCTCTATACAACATAAGCACGAAAACTCTAAGCAGGCTACAACTGCTGAGCACAGCTCTCGCAAGCCACCTGCCTGGGTACGCAAGCTCAAAGTGGGCGCCTACAAGGCGGTCCGCTTCGTCACGAGCGATATGTGGCACATACAGCCACAAGAGGTGCGGGGCTTTCGTCGGCTCTACATCAACACGCTCAAGGCGCTCTACATGGCTATCAAGGGCTATATGGACCAGCGACTGAGTCGTCATGCCTCTGCACTGACCTATAGGACGTTTCTGTCTGTCGTACCTATGCTGGCGCTTATAGTAGCTTTTGCCAAGGGCTTTGGGTTCCAAGACACAATCTATGACTTCCTCATAACCTATATGCCTGGGCATCAGAACGAGCTAGACACGATGATGGGCTTTGTGGAGAACTATCTAGGGCAGGTACAGGGAGGGCTCTTCTTAGGTGTCGGTTTGGTACTGTTTCTCTACACGATCTTCCTACTCTTGAACACGATCGAGCAGACCTTCAACGTGATATGGGGAGTGCCTCGAGGACGCTCGATAGGGCGCAAGCTGACGGACTACATCACGATGGTCGTGCTACTGCCTATCTTGATGACGCTCTCGTCGGGACTGACCGTGATGATGGCGACGATAAAGAATACTTGGTTCAACGACTACATCCTCTTCACTCCTGTATGGGAGTTTATGCTCAAGCTCTTCCCGTACGTCATCCTGATCTTTATGTTTGCGGGTATATTCATGGCACTACCTAACACGCGTGTTAAGTTTCTCCCAGCATTCATATCGGGAGCCATAGCTGGTAGCGCCTTTCAAGTCCTGCAAGCTCTCTACGTTAGCGGTATCCTATGGATCTCTAAGTACAATGCTATCTATGGTGGATTTGCAGCTATACCGCTCTTGCTCCTATGGCTACAAGTGGTCTGGTCGATCACCCTCTTTAGTGCTAAGCTCTGCTTCTCTATACAGAATGTGGTGAACTTTACCTATGCCAAGGATGCGACCAATGTCTCCCCTCGCTACTCCGACTTCCTAACGGTCTTGGTGATGGCTCACATCGTGCAGCGCTTCCTCGATCACACCGAGCCAGAGCCTCATGATATACCTTCGCTCTCAGAGGCCTGTCACTTGCCGATCAATCAGACCAGTGAGATCATCGCTAAGCTACTTGAGGAGGAGCTGATCATCGAGGTAGTCTACAGCTCTCGTGACAAGGAGCTACACTACAACCTAGCCGTCGATCCCGACTTGCTGACCGTGGGGTACCTCCTCGATCGTATGGATCGCTCAGGACATCGCAACCATATGCTCACACAGCAACAGTTTGCCAAGGAGTGGGAGCTAGTAGTCGCTTCCCGCCGTGCCTTTACGGAGCCCCCACTGACGACACTCTTAGCAGAGCTACCCCTAGGCAGAAAACCTTTAACCATATAAATGAATCTGATATGGCACTCAACACTTCCGATCTGAAAGCTCAGGGAGAGCGTCTCATAGAGCGTAGCTCTGCCCTCATATCCACTTCGCTCGACAAGCTGGTAGAGCGTGTCCGCACATGGACCTACGGCAAGCGACCCACCTTCGGTCTAGCACTCTGTGGAGGTAGCGCTCGTGGGCTAGCCTACATCGGGATCTTTCGCTTTCTAGAGGAGCATAATGTGCGGCCTGACATCATCGCTGGTACTAGCGTCGGTTCGCTCATGGGAGCTCTCTACGCAGACGGCTACAGCAGTGAGGAGATCTATGATCTGTCGTCACAGTTTGGCTTTATGAATATGACCTCGCTGACCACTCCGAGGCTCTCTCTGCTCAAGACCAATAAGTACCGACAATTCCTCAAGGAGACTCTACGCCACGAGCGCATTGAGGATCTACCGATCCCTATGCACATCATCGCAACCAATCTCAATAGAGCCGAGGCGCGTGATTTTACAGAGGGAGACCTAGCCTCTGCGGTGGTGGCCTCCTGCTCGATACCGATCCTCTTCGAGCCGATCGTCATCGATGGCGAGCAATACGTCGACGGTGGAGTCTTTATGAATCTACCCGCACGTCCTATCCGTGAGTCGTGTGACTTCCTCCTAGGGATCAACCTAAGCCCCGAGGTGGACAATACGCCTACGAAAAACATGCTCCGCCTCTCCGACCGCCTCATACGTGTTATGATGCGTGCCAACGTGACTATCGACCTAGAGCTATGCGATGTCGTGCTTCAGTCGCCCCTACTCTCGCACTTTGGCGCCTACGATGTCTCTCCCGTAGACATCATCTCAGACATTGGCTACCAGCTCATCAGCAAGGCGTACGAAGAGGAGGAGCAGTTTAGAGAGATCATCGATCTACTCTCACAAGAGGGCAAAGCATAGACTATGCGCACCATCATCTACTCCACACTAGTACGTCTATGGGGTAATAAGAAGACTCACGATCAGCTGACGCCTTATGGTACACTAGAGCAAAACGGTACTGGCACGCTCGAAGACTTTGACGAAGTAGCGCTCGAACACCTTGCTTCGCTAGGAGTCTCTCATCTGTGGCCTATCGGGATCATACGCCACGCCACCCAGACCCCTTTGCATAGCTGGACTGACTGTCCAGACCAGCACCCAGACATTGTCAAGGGGCAGGCGGGCTCGCCTTATGCTATCACCGACTACTACGACGTACACCCGACCATCGTGCGAGAGCCGATGAGGCGACGAGAAGCTTTTCGCTCTTTTATAGAGCGCTGCCATCGTCATGGATTGAAGGTGATCATAGACTTTGTTCCTAACCATGTGTCACGACAATATGATGGCGCTCACACGCCCCAAGGAGCTACACCGCTAGGGGCTAAGGATGATCGGAGCAAAGCATTTGATCCAGACAACAACTTCTACTACCTACCAGGCACCTCGCTCCAGCTACCCAATCGCTCCTCCAGTTATCACGAAGAGCCAGCGCGTGTCACGGGCAATGACTGCTGGTCTGCCACTCCCTCTGCCAACGACTGGTACGAGACGGTCAAGCTGAACTATGGTGTGGACTACCGCCCCGATGGCTCTCGTGTCTCACACTTTGACCCTATACCCGCCACGTGGCTCCAGATGCGAGACATCCTCTGCTACTGGGCTGCCGAGGGGGTGAACGGCTTTCGCTGTGATATGGTCGAGATGGTGCCGGTAGAGTTTTGGCACTGGGTCATACCGCAGGTGCAGGACAAGTATCCCGTCATCTTTGTCGCAGAGATCTACCAGATAGACAACTACCACAAGTACTTAGAGGAGGGAGCCTTCGACCTACTCTACGACAAAAGCGGACTCTACGACACGCTCTACCAAGTGATCACTCAGGAGCGCTCAGTCTCTGCTATCGAGGAGCGACTCATCTGTAATAATAAGGAGTACGCTCCCGACGAGCTGCTCTACTTCCTAGAGAATCACGATGAGATACGTCTTGCTTCGCCTTACTTTGCCGACACGCCTCAGCGAGGACTCACCGCTATGACACTGCTTGCGCTCGCTACCCCTAGCCCTCTACTCCTCTACGCAGGACAAGAGTATGGAGAGAAAGGTATCGATGCCGAGGGGTATAGTGGTTATGACGGACGAACTACGATCTTTGACTATTGGGCCATCCCCTCTCTGGGTCATCGTGACCCTGCCGACCCGACCTATCAGAGCTACCTTCGTCTGATGCAATGGGCGCAGCACCTAGTCATACTGAGGGGAGCTTTTCACTCGATACAGGAGCAGGCTCGTCAGTGGGGAGACTTCAATGCTGAGCGCACCTATGGTTACCTCCGACTACTAGATCCTGCAGAGCAACAGACCAGCGACACAATCGGTATCGCTGTCCTAGGCAACTTTACGGCCGATCCGCAGCGCTACCCACTCTTCCTCCCAATCTCGGAGGAGTGCGACGATCCGCAGCAACTGATGCGTGTGACGACACACGCCTATCTAGCAGCCCCACAAGAGCAGCTCTATGCCTTCCAGCCATGGGCTCCGCTGATCGTCGAACTCCCCCCTTACAGTGTGCGGATCATCGAGCTACGAAATGCAAACTCCGTATATTCAATTAGTAAATGCAACTCATACCTACAAAAAATGGATCGCACCCTAA
>URDQ01000011.1 GCA_900546675.1 uncultured Porphyromonas sp.
CAGGCCTCGCAAGAAACTCAACTTCCTAACTCCTGGACAGCTTTTTTATCAGAAGATCGATGAAACCAATTCAGTTGCATTTGATAGTTGAATCTACAATTGTCGCGAAAACACTTGTCGGTTTCAAAAATTGTCGTACCTTTGTCACCGCTAAGGAGCAGAGGAGCGTTGATCTCTTCCCCAAAGCATAGGCTAGTGAGCCTATCTGAAGGGTATCATTCGGAGCTTCGCAAAAAAAAATCGTCTCAGCTATTGCAGTGTTGATATTTTTTTGTACCTTTGCAGAGCAAAACAACCGAGGTGCGGTAGTTCAGCTGGTTAGAATACCTGCCTGTCACGCAGGGGGTCACGGGTTCGAGTCCCGTCCGCACCGCTCTGATTCCTCATACGAGGTCACAATTTCCTGACAAGATGGTCAGCGAGTGTGACGGAGTAAGAGGATTCTTAGTCTTAAGGAGATAGCGATCTCCTAATTGCAGCACTCTTTTTAGACTCCCCATTACTACTATGGAGAGTTTATTATATGTACACAGGTAGTCACTGCTACAAGCCCAAGTGGCGGAACTGGTAGACGCGCTAGTTTCAGGTACTAGTAAACGCAAGTTTGTGCAGGTTCGATTCCTGTCTTGGGCACCTAAGATTACTCTAGGCGCAGTGGTTGCTGTAAGAGACTATATAATATATTGTATGCGCAGGTGGTGGAATTGGTAGACACGCTACTTTGAGGGGGTAGTGCCAGCAATGGTGTGTGAGTTCGACTCTCATCCTGCGTACCACGAGAGAGACCTATTGGATGACCTTATGCAGATGAGGCTTCAGTAGGTCTCTCTCTTTTTGCCCTACCCTATCTTTGCCTATATCGTTGGGTCAATTTGTCCTATCGGCTACCTAGTCTGTCTATTTCGTCTATCTAAGGTGTGGAGAGGGCTAATGCCAGCCGTATTCCTTGTCGTGGTACAGTTTTTGAGTACCTTTACACAGCGAGACCATTGCACGAGGGTGCCTAGCTATGCCTTGCACCCGCATATATCGCCCAGTGCTGATACCCTTGCTATGGTACAAAGCACTACATAATTCACTATCAAGAGATAACTACAAACGCATGAATTTCACGCCATACCAAATAAGTGACCTAGTGGTCAGAGCCTTGTCTAGAGCTTGCGCCATCGGACTTCGTTCGGGAAAGCAACTAGACATCTCTAGACCGCTCTTTATCGACTTAGCTCGCAGTAAAGACACCTACCCTGGTGCCTTCATCTTGCGTACTCTGAATGTACCGCTCACTCAACTACAATATACGCTCTTTGAGGGGCCTATGATGACTGGATACTATAAGCAGATACAGAGCATCATCGATCAGAGTCACTATGCGATGCCTAGTGCAGAGCTCGTACGGTACTACCACGATCAGGTAAAGTCTATCCTAGAGGGGGCGTGGGAGATCTTCCCCAATCATGAAGACTTTCCCGTGATTGATGCTCCTCGTATTGTCGCTTACTTGCTACATGAGGGGAGACCAGATATATACCCATGGCCATATATCACCTCTCGTCCTGCTAAGGAGGATATCCTAGCTAGCTATGTACAGAACAGCCTAGAGCATAGTGCTAAAGCAACCTCTGTCGAGGTGCAGGCTATAGCTAGTGCTGAGGCAGAGGAGCAGATGCTTCAGACGATCCTCACCACCGCTATGGCGGGAATGCCTGACGCATTGACAGAGGAGATGCGTCAGGAGCTCAATGTCGCTGCATGGCAAGCTCCCTTTGAGAAGATTTTCTCAGCCATCGCAGGATCTGACGCTAGCCAGGAGAAAAAGCCCGCTAGCGACTTTGACCCTAATCCCATTGTAAAGCAGGTAGAGGTCTTCGTGTCTCAAAACGATCCCAATGGTGAGACGGACAAAAGCTCTATGCGCGCCGTGCCTCTAGAGGAGCTCCCCGAAGAGATCCAAGAGCATATCAAGGCGATCATACGTCACGAGCAGCGCAAGGTGACACAAAACTCGGGAAGTAACCCCTTCGACCTAAACGCTGATGACGACAATGATAAGGAGGAGAAGGTCTCTAACAAGTCTAGCAAGCGCTCTAAGACACCTGCGCTGGATGCCTTTGCGACCAACCTTAACCAGCTCGCTAAGGAGGGCAAGCTAGACCCGATGATCGGACGTGCTAAGGAGCTAGAGCGTATCACGCATATACTCTGTCGCCGACAGAAAAACAACCCCGTGCTGATTGGTGAGGCGGGTGTCGGTAAAACAGCCGTCGCCGAGGGCTTGGCACAGCTCTTAGCGCGCGATGAGGTGAGCTACAAGCTTCGTGGTAAGGTACTCTACAGCGTAGACTTGGCACAGATGCTAGCTGGGACACGCTACAGAGGAGACTTTGAGGAGCGGTTTAAGGCGCTACTCAAGGAGGCTGAGATGCTGGGCAATACGATCCTGCTCTTTGACGAGATCCACACGCTGATGGGTGCTGGCTCGACTGAGGGCAGTATGGATGCCTCTAACATGCTCAAGCCGGCTTTGGCGCGTGGCACGATACAGGTGATCGGAGCCACCACACTGGATGAGTATCGCAAGAGCATTGAGAAGAACGGCGCCCTGGCGCGTCGCTTTCAGAAGGTGATGATCGAGCCAAACACGCCCGAGGAGACGCTGGAGATACTGCGTCAGTTGCGAGGACGGTATGAAGAGTTTCACCATGTACACTACAGCGACGAAGCTTTGGTCGCTATGGTGCGCCTGACCAATAGATATATCTACGACCGCTACTTCCCCGACAAGGCTATTGACGTCCTGGACGAGGTGGGAGCGAGTATGCACCTCAAGGGCAAGGTGGGTGAGAGCGACAAGGTTGCTTCGCTCCGACAGCAACTACGTACCTACCGCGCTTCTCGTGACAAGGCAGTGCGTGAGAGCAACTACGACACCGCTATGACCCTCAAAGTGCAGGAGGACTTAGTCCAAAAAGAGGTGGACGAGGAGCTAGAGAAAGCACATGCCAAGGAGGCTGCCACCTATCTACCTGTAGATGAGGAGGCGGTCGCCAAGACGGTCTCTATGATGAGTGGTGTGCCTATCTCCAACATCAGTCAGGAGGAGCATGCTAAGCTTCGCCAGATGCGTCAGACACTGAAGGATATAGTTATCGGACAAGACGATGCGATCGACAAGGTGGTCAAAGCGATACAGCGCAACCGCCTCGGCTTGGGTAGCGACAAGCGACCCATCGGGAGCTTCCTCTTCCTCGGACCGACAGGTGTCGGTAAGACCTATCTAGCTAAGAAGCTTGCCGAGCTACTCTTTGACGATGAGGACGCACTCATACGTATTGATATGAGTGAGTATATGGAGTCGTTCAATGTATCTCGTCTCGTAGGCGCCGCCCCTGGCTACGTCGGCTACGACGAGGGCGGACAGCTCACGGAGCAGGTGAGACGCAAGCCTTACTCGGTCGTACTCTTTGACGAGCTAGAGAAGGCTCACCCAGACGTTTACAACATACTCCTGCAGATCCTCGACGATGGCTTTATCACCGCTGCCGATGGTACGCACGTGAGCTTTAAGAATACGGTCATCATCTTGACGAGCAACATCGGTACGCGCCAGCTCAAGGACTTTGGCGCTGGTGTCGGCTTCCGTCAGGAGGTGCAGCTCACCCAGACGGAGCAGGAGGCTTTGCTGAGCAAGCAGCTCAAGAAGCACTTTAGCCCTGAGTTCCTCAACCGCCTTGATGAGACGATCTACTTCGCCAGCCTAGAGAAGGAGGACATCCGCAAGATCGTAGATGTGGAGCTACGTCCTATCATGGCGCGTATCTCCGAGCAGGGGTACAACCTTGTGGTCACTCCCTCGGCAAAGGACAAGCTCGCTGATGTGGGCTTTGACATAGAGTACGGTGCTAGACCGCTGAGACGTGCTCTGCGTCACTGGATCGAAGACAAGCTGACGGACCTCATCCTCGATGGTGAGGCAAATGTGGGCGACACGGTGCGACTGCGTGTCTCTGAGGGCGAACTCCTTATGGAGGTGGACAAGCGTCTGCCACAAAAGGAGTCGCAAGCAAAGAGCGATGAGGCGACCCTAGGCTTCGCCCTACCCTCGTTTACCTCTTCCAGCCAGAAGGGCGATGAGCGATAACCAATCAAATCAGACAAATAATCCAAGCTTATGAATAGTAATAAAGGACAAATCGGGGTTACGAGTGAAAACATATTCCCCGTCATCAAGAAGTTTCTCTATAGTGAGCATGATATATTCCTCCGTGAGATTGTATCCAACGCAGTCGATGCGACGACCAAGCTACGCGCGCTGATAGCTCGTGGCACGGAGGTGGGCAGCACTGAGGATCTCCGTGTAGAGGTCCTACTAGATAAGGAGGCGCGTACACTTACCGTAAGAGACTACGGTATCGGTATGACCGCCGATGAGGTAGAGCGCTACATCAATCAGATAGCTTTCTCTGGAGCAGAGGACTTCCTAGAGAAGTACAAAGACGCTTCGGGCAATATCATCGGGCACTTCGGACTAGGCTTTTACTCAGCCTTTATGGTCTCCGAGCGTGTCGAGATAGACACCCTCTCCTACCAGCCAGACGCGCAGCCAGTTCACTGGAGCTGTGACGGTTCGCCTGCTTACGAGATGAGTACGGGTAGTCGCACCGAGCGTGGTACCGACATTATTATGCATCTGGACGAAGAGAGCGACGAGTTCCTCGAGCAGGCACGCATCGAGGAACTACTGACGAAGTATTGTCGCTTCCTCCCGATCCCCATCATCTTTGGTAAGAAGCAGGAGTGGAAGGACGGCAAGATGCAGGACACCGATGAGGACAATGTAATCAACGACACCAACCCGCTCTGGCTCCGCAAGCCACAAGACCTTACGGACGAGGACTATCGTGAGTTCTACCGTAAGCTCTACCCAGGAGCTGACGAGCCACTCTTTTGGATACATCTTAATGTAGACTACCCCTTCACCTTGACAGGCGTACTCTACTTCCCCAAGGTGAGCAACAAGGTAGATCTGCAGAGCAACAAGATCAAGCTCTACTGCAATCAGGTCTTTGTGACTGACGAGGTGGAGAGCATCGTGCCTATGTACTTGACTTTGCTCCACGGTGTGATCGACTCACCAGACATACCGCTCAATGTGTCGCGCTCTTACCTACAGTCCGACAGCAATGTCAAGAAGATCAGTAGCTACATTACAAAGAAGGTGGCCGACAAGCTGGAGGAGATCATGAAGAATGACCGCCCCACCTACGAAGCTAAGTGGCCCGACCTCTCGGTCTTCATACATTATGGTATCCTCACCGATGAGAAGATGGAGGAGCGTGCGCTCAAGTCACTACTCCTACTCGAAGATGTGTCTGGGAAGTTCTACACACCCGAGGAGTATCGTGAGCTGGTCAAGAGCAATCAGACCGACAAGGACGACAAGCTCGTCTACCTCTACGCTACCGATCCTGAGGCACAGTACAGCTACATACAGGCTGCCGAGGCTAAGGGGTACAACGTACTCCATATGCACGGCATGCTCGACATGCCCCTACTTAACCATCTAGAGCAGAAGTGGGAGAACACGCACTTCGTACGTGTGGACAGCGACACGGTCGACCAATTGATCCAGCGTGACGACACGACGACCGACGCTTCCGCACATGAGACCGAGATCATGCGTAGTCTCTTTGCCAAGGCGCTCCCAACGGGCGAGGCCAACTATCAGGTCTTCCTACGCAATATGGGTCCGGAGGCTCAGCCAGCAGTGGTCACCCGTATGGAGTGGATGCGCCGTATGAAGGAGATGTCGCAGTATCAGCCTGGAGCTTCCTTCTACAACTCACTACCCGACAGCTATTCGCTCGTACTCAATGCCGACCACCCACTCATCAAGAGCCTGCTAGAGGGTGAGGGCAAGGAGCTAGAGCCACAGCTGGCGTCTCTGCGCTCTCAGCTCGCTACGCTCCAAGAGCAAGTCACCGAGCTAGACAAGGAGGCTAAGGAGCAGACCGAGCCTACCGAAGAGCAAAAGAAAGAACTACAAGAGAAGAAGGAGGCTCTCCACAAGCAGCAAGAAGAGCTACACGGTGAGATGCAAAGTTCCTTCGACCAGTATGCCGAGAAGCAGCCTATGATACGTCACATCGTCGAGCTGGCTCTCCTCTCAGCTGGTGAACTACGAGGCGTTGCCCTACAAGATTTCATCAAGCGCACCACCGAACTTCTATCGTCTAAGTAAATACCCCTAAGAATATCCGTTTTTATGAAGAGGAACACTTCCCTTTGCAAGCGTCTCCTACTCCTACTAGCCCTCTCAGCCACCTGGCTCGTGGGGGCTGTAGCGCAGGAGACACCCCGCTGGCTACGCTATGCCGAGATCTCACCAGATGGTAATCAGATAGCCTTTTGCTACCAAGGCGACATCTACATTGTCGATGCTATCGGTGGCGAGGCGCGTCTCCTGACTGGCTCCGATGGGTACGAGTCACACCCCACCTGGAGTCCCGATGGCAAGCGTATCGCCTTCATGAGCAATCGTGATGGGCACCGCTCCATCTACACTATGTCAGCCCTTGGTGGCGATGTCAAGCGCATCACACACCACTCGGGCAATAGCCATACCGTCGAGTGCTACACACCCGACGGTCGTTTTATCATTATGTCCGAATCGCTCCAGCAGCCTGCCACCAGTGCGCTCAATCCTACGGGCATCCTCTCGCAGCTCTATATGATACCTGTCGATGGCGGCACGCCTATGCTCTACAACGCTCGCCCTCTAGAGGAGGTCACCTTCAGCCATCGTGGCGACCGCTATGTAGCGCAAGACATCAAGGGCTTTGAGAATAAGTGGCGCAAGCACCACACCAGCTCCGTCACACGAGACATTTATATAGTAGACCCCAAGACAGGAGCCACCACCGCCTGCACACTAGAGCCTGGCGAAGACCTCTCACCCGTCTTCGGGCCTGATGACCAAAGCATCTTCTTCATCAGCGAGCGAGGCAAAAGCAATTCGCTCAACGTCTGGAAGCAGCGCATCGGCGAGCAAACCGCTCAGCAGGTGACCAGCTTCCGCAATCACCCCGTACGCTTCCTCAGCATCTCACGCTCCGGACGGCTCTGCTTCGCCTACGATGGCGACCTCTACACCATGACCGAGGGACGCTCCCCGCAGAAGGTACAGATCACTCTGCGCACCGAAGGTCCTAAGGACAAAGTGTACCGCCGCACAGCCAGCAGTGGAGGCAGCTCCTTCACGCCCAGCAGTGACGGCAAGCAGCTAGCCTTCATCATGCGTGGTGATGTCTACGTCACCTCTGTCGAACATAGCACAACGAAGCGCATCACCCAGAGCGCCGGCGCCGAGGAGAGTGTCACCTGGAGTCCCGACAGCAAGACACTCGTCTACGACTCACGCCGTGACGGCAAGCATATCCTCTACAAGGCGACCATCGCTTCGGACAAGGAGTTAGACTTCGCCTCCGCTACCATTATCAAGGAAGAGTCGCTTATGCCCGAGTGCAAAATGGAGCAAGCCCTACCCCAGTACTCTCCCGATGGCAAGCAGATCGCCTTCGTCGGTGACCGCAAGTGCATCTATACCTATAATGTCGAGAGCAAGAAGCTCACGCAGGTCACCAGTGGCAAGGATCAGCCCGAGATGCACGGCTACATCAGCTTCGAGTGGAGTCCTGACAGCCGTTGGATAGCCTTTAGCTACACACCCAATGTCCACGCACCCTTTGGTGATGTAGGCTTGGTTCGTGCCACTGGTGGCGAGGTGATCAACCTGACCAATACGGGTTACTTCAGCGACCTCGCTGGCTGGGTTATGGAGGGCAATGCCATCCTCTTCACCTCTGACCGTCATGGTATGCGCAATCACGCTTCGTGGGGCTCCATGAGCGATGCTTATCTCGTCTTCCTCAACCGCAAGGCGTACGAGAAGTTTAGCATGACCCCCGAAGAGCGCGACCTCTACGACCGCGCTGGACTAGACACGCTACAGTATGGCCCCGATCCCGTCCCTGCCGAGGATAGTGCTAAGAAGAAGGACGAGACCAAGCCTATCATCGTCGAGGTCCAGGGCATAGAAGACCGCATCGTACGGCTCACGCCCAATTCGAGCGACCTAGCAGACGCATATGTCGATGCCGACGGGAAGAACCTCTACTACCTCTCAGCCTTTGAGGGTGGGTACAACCTCTGGCACACAGACCTACGAAAGGGCAATACCGCGATGCTACGTCAGCTAGACCTTTCTGGCAGCGCTTACTTAGCACCAACTCCCAAGGGAGATAAGATCTTCGTCGTATCCTCTGGACGGGTGCAGTGCTTTACGCCTGCCTCTAAGAAGTTTGAGCCAGTCAACTACCGTGCTCGTGTGGAGCTAGACAGCTACGCCGAGCGTGAGGCGATGTACGACTTTATGGTTCGTGAGGAGGGTCTACGCTTCTACCGCGCAGATATGCACGGCGTAGACTGGAAGGGTCTGACCGACCACTACCGCCAGTTCTTGCCCCATATAGCAACGAACGAGGACTTCTCCGAGATGCTCAGCGAGATCCTAGGCGAGCTCAACGTATCGCACACAGGCTCAGGCTACAGGCAGGGCTCTAGCGAGCCAGCTACGGGACGCCTAGGTCTACTCTACAACTGGTACTCACTACCCCTCGAGGGGATCATCGTCGATGAGATCGTTACGGGCGGACCCTTCGACACCTACCTGACCAAGCTACAGCCTGGCGACCGCATCGTCGCAATCGATGGCACACGCATCGACCACCACACCGACTGGCGTGACCTCCTCGCAGGCACTACTGGCACGCTCACGGCTGTCACCTTCTATAGTAATAAGGAGCAAAAGGAAATCACCGAGGCCGTTCGTCCTATCTCATCTGGCAAGCTTTCGGGACTACTCTACAAGCGCTGGGTCAAGGCTCGCGAAGCTGAGGTGCAGCGTCTCTCAAACGGTCGTCTCGGCTATGTACACATACCGAGCATGGGCGACGACGAGTTCCGCACCGTCTACAGCGAGGTGATGGGCAAGTACTACCAATGCGACGGTATCGTCATCGACATCCGCTACAACGGTGGTGGTCGTCTGCACGAAGACCTCGAGACTTTCTTCGGCGGCAAGGCTTATCTGCAGCAAGAGGTGCGTGGTCAGGACTACTGCACGATGCCTAGCAAGCGCTGGACCAAGCCCTCAGTCATGCTCGTCTGCGAGGCCGACTACTCCAATGCACACGGCTCTCCATGGGTCTACCAAACCCTCGGCATGGGCAAGGTCGTCGGTATGCCAGTACCAGGCACTATGACCTCGGTCAACTGGGTCACCATGCAGAACCCGCTACTCTTCTTCGGCATCCCCGCCGTAGGTTATCGTACCGAGCAGGGAGACTTCCTCGAGAATAAGCAGCTTGAGCCCGATGTCGTGGTTCCGCTCGACTACAACCGCGTCCTCGAGGGACACGATAGTCAGCTAGAAGCAGCCGTACGCGTACTCCTAGAGGAGGTCAAGGCTCATCCGCAGCCCACCTTCCCCAAGCGATAAGCAGCAACCCGAGCTAGCACCGATTAGCTTGCGGTAAAAGCCAGTATACAGAGTGAGGAGCATCGCACCTCCCCACTAAATCCCCAAAGAGAGGAGATGTCGTTATCGGCATCTCCTCTCTTTTTTGTCATCTCATCCGCCTCTTCCCTTGGTTCCATATGGGTGAAACTCCAGTTTCATACGGGTGAAACTCCAGTTTCATACGGAGGGAACTACAGTTTCATACGGAGGGAACTACAGTTTCATACGGAGGGAAAGGCAATCCCCACGTGGGAATTCTCAATTCGCCACGTAGAAAACGAAAAATCCCCACGTAGGCGAGAAGCAAAACTTCGGAGGAATCAAATGAAACTTCGGAGGAAATGATTCGTCTCCACGTGGAAAATGAAAATTAGCCACGTGAGGAACGTCAATTCTCCACGTGGCTATCGTATTTTATCGTCTCTATTGACTAGAGCACAACAGCCAAAAGCCAACCGCCCCCTACTCCTTATCGTAGAAAAGCACTATATTTGTGGGCTACGAACTGCATATCTAGATAAATGGACAAGGACAGACGGATAGACGCTCACACGGATAGACCTAACGACAGCGACACACACGCCTCAGCTTCTGAGCAGGAGCTATGGGCGATGGGCGCCATCGAGGTACATGGCGCTCGTGTACACAACCTGAAGAATATTGATGTCTCGCTACCTCGCCATAAGTTGACCGTCGTGACGGGACTCTCGGGGAGTGGTAAGTCTTCGCTAGCCTTTGACACGCTACTAGCTGAGGGGCAGAGACGCTATCTAGATACGTTCTCCTCTTATGCGCGCAGCTTCATCGGGGGCGGGGGCGGGCGACCTGACGTAGATGAGATCGTGGGGCTTAGTCCCGTGGTCGCTATCGAGCAGAAGAGTGCCTCGACCAATCCCCGCTCTACCGTCGGCACCGTGACGGAGATCTACGACTACCTTCGTATCCTCTACGCACGTGTCGGCACCCCTTACTCCTACCTCACGGGCAAAGAGATGGTGCGCTACACCGAGGAGCAGGTCGTGGAGCATATTATGGAGCAGTACGCTGACGAGGGGATCTACATCTTGGCTCCCATCGTGGTCGATCGCAAGGGACACTACCGTGAGCTTTTCGAGCAGATGAGACGACGTGGCTTCCTCCACGCTTACATTGATGGTGAGGTGTGCGAGCTGACGCCTGGCATGCGACTCAACCGCTTCTCCATACACTATGTCAGTGTCGTAGTGGACAAGTGTACCGTACGTGAGAGCAATAAGCAGCGCATCACCGAAGCGGTGGGCATAGCGATGAAGCTCGGAGAGGGGGTCATCGATGTGATGCGACGTGATAGCACAGAGATACAGCATCTGAGCAAGCGCCTGATGGACCCCGAGAGTGGCATCGCCTATCCAGACGCTTCACCAGCCGACTTCTCGTTCAATTCGCCTCGTGGCTACTGCAAGCGCTGTAAAGGCTTAGGACGTGTGGGCGTGCTAGACATAGACAAAGTGGTGGTCGATCCGAAGGTCTCTATACGCAATGGAGCGATCGTACCCATCGGGCGATACAAGAAGCGCATCCTACTCTTTACCTCTATCGAGGAGATCTTAAAGGAGCATGGCTGTACGATAGACACACCATTTGAAAAGATTCCCGCAGAGGCGGTCGAGCAGATATTCTTTGGGGTCGACTCAGATGACGAGGACGATGAGGGCGAGGCACACTTTACCTTCGAAGGGGTCTCTCAATATGTGCGGGAGCTGGCAGAGGATGACGATGCTACTGCCTCTATGCGCAACTGGGCGGAAGAGTTCCTGACGGAGCAAACCTGTCCCGAGTGCCACGGTCGACGCCTTAACCCGATAGCTCTCAGCTACAAGCTAGCGGGCTACTCCATCGCTGACCTGACGGAGCTAGACCTAGATCGTCTAGTAGAGCGACTACGTGAGATCGAGAAGCAGCTGACGAAGAATCAGCAGAAGGTAGCGCACGAAGTGATCAAGGAGATATTGCTACGGGTCAACTTCTTGCTAGATGTGGGACTCTACTACCTCACACTCGCTCGTCCCTCCGCTTCGCTCAGTGGTGGCGAGTCACAGCGCATACGTCTCGCCACGCAGATTGGCACCGGACTGGTCGAGGTACTCTATATATTAGATGAACCAGGCATCGGCCTGCACCAGCGTGACAACCGTATGCTCATAGATGCGCTCAAGAAGCTTCGTGATGGGCAAAACACGGTCCTCGTCGTAGAGCACGACCGAGATATGATGCTCGCAGCTGACTACCTAATCGATATGGGACCAGGAGCGGGTCGTCTCGGCGGGCATGTGACCTATCAGGGATCACCCTCTGCGATTGGCGACACACATACACTCACCTGCGACTATCTGACCAATAGGCTAGCTATCCCGCTACCAGCAGCCTACCGACAGCCTACCGACGATGCCTGGCTACGACTCAAGGGCTGCACGGGCAATAACCTTAAGAACGTAGATGTCTCTATACCGCTAGGACTCTTCGTCTGCGTCACAGGCGTGTCAGGTAGTGGTAAGTCTTCGCTCATCAACGGCACACTAGTGCCAATCATATCACAGCACCTCTATCGTAGCAAGCAGGCACCGCTCCCCTACTCGTCTGTCGAGGGCTTGGAGCTGATTGACAAGATAGCTTTCGTCGATCAGTCGCCTCTAGGACGCACCCCGAGGAGCAACCCAGCCACCTACACTGGTCTCTTTAGCGAGATCCGCAACCTCTTTGTAAAAGTTCCCGAGAGCCGTGCACGTGGTTACAAGCCAGGGCGCTTCTCCTTTAATGTCAAGGGCGGGCGCTGCGAAGAGTGCAAGGGCAACGGCTACAAGACCATCTCGATGAACTTCCTCCCCGACGTAACAATCCCGTGCGACGTGTGCCGTGGCAAGCGCTACAATCGTGAGACCCTCGAGGTGCGCTACAAGGGCAAGAGCATAGCCGAGGTGCTAGATATGACCTTCAATCAGGCAGTCGAGTTCTTCGAACATATCCCCGCCCTCTACCGCAAGCTCTCTACGCTACAGCGAGTCGGGCTAGGCTATGTCAAGCTAGGTCAACCCTCTACGACCCTCTCGGGCGGTGAGAGCCAACGTGTCAAGCTGGCGACCGAGCTGTCGAAGCGAGACACGGGGCGCACCCTCTACGTCCTCGATGAGCCGACGACGGGACTACACTTTGAGGACATACGTGTCCTACTCAAGCTGGTCAACGAGCTGGTAGACCGTGGCAATACGGTACTCATCATCGAGCACAACCTAGATGTGATCAAGAGCGCCGACTACCTTATTGATATGGGACTAGAGGGCGGACGCAATGGCGGCGAGGTAATCTTCGCTGGCTCGCCACTAGAGATGGCGCAGAGCCCCGACACGCAGAGCTACACAGCGCACTACCTCAAGGAGGAGATGCAGCGCACCCCAACAACTGAATCTGACGAGCAGGCTTCCTAAGCCACTCACTCATAGACACCTATTTATCTACTGGATTATGGAACAGACAGATCCCAAGAAACTCTCCAACCGCTATTGCCCCGAAGGCATGAGCGTCGAAGCATGGCAGATAGCCCTTCGCAAGCAGTTTGCCGAGCAAAATGACTTTACCGTCTCCCACCTAGACAAGAATCGTATCTGGGGAGACTATATGGTGCAGAGCGGATCAAACCACTACCGCGTCGCCTTTCGTGGCGTACGGAGTGACCGCAACTACTGCGCTTGTCTAGACTTTCGCACCAGCGGGCTAGGCACCTGCAAGCATATCGAGGCGGTCATCAACTACCTCTCGGAGGAGGTACCTGGCTATCCCTGGGGCACCACCCCCTTCCAGCCCGACCGCACCTCTATCTTCATCAGTTACAAGGGCGGACGCACCATCGAGTGCAACATAGGCAAGGGCAAAGAGGAGCTATACGCTGACTGGCAGGCACGCTACTTCGAGGGGACTCGACTCCCGCCAAAGCATTACCACCTCATCGACCAAATCACCCGAGAGGCAAAGGAACTCTCCAGTACCTTCCAGTGCTACGATGATGTCTACGAGATGATCCGTGGCTACCTCCGTCTCAACAATTGGCGGGAGCTAGTAACCAAAAAGCTCCCCACAGGCGAGCTACCACAGCCTTACGTACAGGCTGAGAGTAGCCTCGAGATGCGACAGACACTCTACCAGCTCCTGCAGCAGAGCTACGGCATCATCCCAGCGCCTCACAGCGAGACCATCATCGAGCCTATGATAGCGATGATGCGCTTCGTCTCCGTTCACGATCCAGGGCGTATGCTCATCATCGTACACAACGAGGAGGAGCAGAGCTTGTGGTACGAGATACTAGAGATGCGCGGTGTGACCGAGGGGGTCACCGTGGCGCTCTCCTCCGAGGTGACTAGACAAAACGCAAGCATCTCAGGAGCCTACAGCTTTGTCTATGTAGCTTGTGGCGAAAAGCTCAGCAAGTGGACCGATCCCGTCTCCATAGCGATCAAAAGACTCGTGATCAGCCACCTCTACATCTCAGTACCGCACCTTTCGCTCTTCACGCCCCTGCAGTTCTCCTCCATAACGCAGCATATCGACCCCTATCTGCTGGGGCCGACCTACCTCTTTATAGAGGATGCCAAGCAGTTCTTCCCGATGACCGACCTGCCCGAGCGATTACCTCAGCGGTTAGAGGGCTTAATCACCTTCCTGCCCGACGACCCCACCATACGCACCTACGAGCCACAGCAACCGACCACACCGAGCGAAGAGCCCGTATATGACGACGGGGTACTCCCCCACCAGCTCCTGCAAGCACTACGAGACGCTATAGCCGATCCCAAGCGACGCATACGCCTGCTCGAGACGCTAGACGCAATCCTCCAGGAAGAACAAGAGTAATATGGTAGACCTCACTGCACTCAACGAAGCACAGCGAGCTGCCGTTGTCTATAACGAAGGACCCGCCCTAGTCATCGCTGGGGCAGGCTCTGGCAAGACCCGCGTCATCACCTACAAGCTGGCTCACCTCGTAGACCAAGGGTGGAACCCGCAGCGACTCTACGCCCTCACTTTTACCAACAAAGCGGCCGGCGAGATGCGTTCACGTGTTAGCGAAATGCTTGGCGAAGGCATCGCTTATAGGCTACGCATGGGGACCTTTCACTCCATCTGTGGACGCATCCTGCGGCGCTATGCCCCACTGCTCGGCTACAGCCAGGACTACTCCATCTACGACACCAGTGACACCAAGGCGCTCATACGTAACTGCATCAAGGAGCTAGACCTCAGCGACAAGAACTACACCCCGACACGTGTCCTCAAGCGCATATCCGATGCGAAAAACATGCTCATCTCCCCACAAGCCTATGCCGCCAATCAGGAGATACGCAAGTACGATACGATGAATCACGAGGGCGAGCTCTACAAGCTCTACAGCCTCTACACCCAGCGCTGCAAGGAGAGCAACTCGATGGACTTCGACGACCTCCTCTTCCTCCTCAACGTCCTCATACGCGACTTCCCCGAGGCGCACCAAGAGATCAAGAGCGGCATAGACTTCCTCCTCATCGATGAGTATCAGGATACAAACACCTCGCAGTTTGAGCTAGCCCGTCACCTCGTCGCTGACCACAACCGCATCTTTGCCGTGGGCGACGATGCTCAGAGCATCTACTCCTTCCGAGGGGCGCGCATTGCCAATATCCTCAGCTTCAAGCAAGCTTTCGCTGGCGCCAAGCTCTTTAAGTTAGAGCAAAACTACCGCTCCACAGGCCATATCGTCAGCAGTGCAAATGCCCTCATCGAGCACAACCAGCAGCGCATCCCCAAGGAGGTCTACACTGACCTCGGCGAGGGCGAGAAGCTACAGCTCTACCACTACACCTCGTCCGACGAGGAGGCGACACGACTCATCGACATCATCACGCAGCGACACGATGAGGAGCAGATACCGCTCTCTGACCAGACCATCATCTACCGCACGAATGCACAGAGCCGTAAGTTCGAGGAGGTTCTTCTCTCAGAGGGCATCCCCTACGTCATCTACGGAGGTATGGCCTTCTACGCTCGTGCCGAGATCAAAGACGCTATAGCTTACCTCCAGCTCATCATCAACCCGCACAACGAGCTGGCACTGCGCCGAGCCATCGCCTATCCACGCAAAGGCATTGGCCACAAAACCCTCGAGAAGGTCGCTCTCTATGCGCAGCAACAAAGCCCGCAACTATCGCTCTACGACGCACTCTGCGCCGCTATCGATAGTGCCGACCCTGTCGGTCTCAGCCGAGGCGTGCGCAACAAGATAGCTTCCTTTGTCAATCTCATCGACTCGCTCGCCACAGCTTATCAGCACTACGCCAAGCTCGAGGAGTGGATCGCACATATACTCCGTGAGAGCGGCATCGTCGCTGAGCTAACACGTGAAGACTCCGTCGAGAGCCAGGCCAAGCTGGACAACCTCAAGGAGTTTGTCAGCAGTGCCTCCGAGTTTGAGACTCGTTACCGACAGGACCCGCTCAACCTCTTTGCCGAGGAGCCACTTGGCACCGAACTGCTCAGCGCCTTTGCTCAGCAGATCCCCCTCTTGACCAACCAAGATCAGGACAATGTCGAGCAGCAGAGTGGTGCCACCCCACAGGATCGGATACAGCTCATGACCATCCACGCAGCCAAGGGACTAGAGTTCCCCTACGTCTACATCGCTGGTGTCGAAGAAAATCTCCTCCCTTCCTCGCGCAGCCTCGACACGGCCGAGATGATCGAAGAGGAGCGCCGACTCCTCTACGTCGGCATCACTCGAGCCCAAAAGCTCTGCACCCTCAGCTATACCAGCATACGTACGCGCAACGGCAAGACCGAGCTCATGATCCCCAGCCGCTTCATCGCCGAGCTACCACGAGCACACTACACCCTCCACGAGGAGGCAGACCCCATCGGCACCAGCGCACGTAGCTACACCACCAGCCAATGGCCAACAGCTAATAGCCAACACCCAACACCCAACAGCCAGCGACCAACAGCCAACAGCCAATGGCCAACGGCCAACAGCCAACAGCCAACAGCCCAACAGATGCTTGCGAAGAGTTCGCCCGTCAACGCCCTCGAGAGCATCGACGGCTACCACGTCGGCGACCGCGTGCGCCATCCACGTCATGGCGACGGCAAGATAGAGCGCATCGAGAGCGCTATGGGCGGCAAGCTCACCATCCACTTCGACGACGGCAGAACCCGCGAAGTCCTCATCCGCTACACCCACCTAGACCATATATGAATGACCGTTTTTAAGTCAGAGAGTCAACCATTTACGCTAGCATCGTACAGTTTCCTACGAATAAGAGTTTTCAAAATGGTCAACTTATCGACAAGTAGCGTATTTGCATAAGACTATATATGAGAGAGATACGATTTTTATTCGGACAACTTTTCAACAATCGATGCTTTTCCAGTTGATTTATTTGCCCACGTCAATTATTGGTTGTAATATTGCAGAGAATTTTGCGAAGTCAGACTTAGTCTCTCTAATTTGACTTCTGAACAGACTTATTCTTGTAACCCTTCATACATCTATTCAAGTGAAGCAAAAGACATATTCCTTTGATGAGGCTTATCAAGCCACGTTAGAGTACTTTGGGGGTGATGAGCTGGCCGCCAAAGTGTGGGTAACCAAGTACGCCCTCAAGGACAGCTACGGAAACATCTACGAGCAGACCCCTCGTGATATGCATCAGCGCATAGCACGAGAGCTACTCCGCATAGAGCACAACTACCCCAACCCGCTCTCTGAGAGTGAGCTGATGGATCTGATGGATCACTTTCGCTATATCGTACCTCAGGGTAGCCCTATGACGGGCATCGGTAACAATTACCAAATTGCCTCCCTCTCGAACTGCTTTGTCATCGGTCTAGATGGCGAGCCAGACTCGTACGGTGGCATCATTCGCATCGATGAGGAGCAGGTACAGCTGATGAAGCGCCGTGGTGGTGTAGGACACGACCTATCGCATATCCGTCCTAAGGGTTCGCCTGTCAAGAACTCAGCCCTCACCTCTACGGGCTTGGTACCCTTTATGGAGCGCTACTCCAACTCCACGCGTGAGGTAGCACAAGATGGTCGTCGTGGTGCGCTCATGCTCACGGTATCGATCAATCACCCTGACAGCGAGTCCTTTATCGATGCTAAGATGACCGAGGGCAAGGTAACGGGTGCCAACGTCTCGGTACGTATCGACGATGACTTTATGCAGGCAGTCGTAGAGGACAAAGAGTATGTACAGACCTATCCCGTCCACTCGAAGGAGCCTAAGTTCACCCGCACCATTCAGGCACGCAAGCTATGGGACAAGATCATCTACAACGCTTGGCGGAGTGCAGAGCCAGGGGTGCTCTTTTGGGACACAATCATTCGTGAGTCTGTACCTGACTGCTACGCTGATCTAGGCTTCAAAACTATCTCGACCAACCCTTGTGGTGAGATACCACTCTGTCCATACGATAGTTGCCGTCTGCTGGCGATCAACCTCTACAGCTATGTACGCAACCCCTTTACGGCAGAGGCTTCGTTTGACTTTGATCTCTTCCGTAAGCACGTTGCCAAGGCACTCCGCATTATGGACGACATCATTGATCTAGAGGCGGAGAAGATCGATGCAATCCTGATGAAGATCGCTTCAGATACGGAGACCGAAGAGGTCAAAGCGGCGGAGCGTGAGCTGTGGCGCAAGATCAAGCGCAAGACGCTCCTCGGACGTCGCACGGGCGTCGGCATCACCGCTGAGGGCGATATGCTCGCTGCGATGGGTATGCGCTACGGTTCGGACGAGGCTATCAACTTTGCAGAGGAGGTGCAGAAGACGCTCTGTCTATCAGCTTACGCTAGCTCAGTACAATTGGCTAAGGAGCGTGGAGCCTTCGACCTCTATGACACAGAGCGTGAGAAGGACAATCCTTTTATCCAGCGCATTGCCAAGGCGGATCCGAAGCTCTATGAGGAGATGAAGCAGTTCGGCCGTCGCAATATAGCTATGCTCACCATCGCTCCTACGGGTTCGACGAGCCTCATGACGCAGACTTCGTCGGGTATCGAGCCGGTCTTTATGCCTGTCTACAAACGCAGACGCAAGGTCAACCCCAACGATAAGAATGTTAAGGTGGACTACACCGACGAGACGGGCGACACCTTTGAGGAGTACACAGTCTACCACCACAATTTCCTCACCTGGATGAAGACCAACGGCTACGACCCAGAGAAGAACTATACGCACGAAGAGCTACAAGAGCTGGTCGCTAAGTCTCCCTACCACAAGGCTACCGCCAACGATGTGGATTGGGTCGCCAAGGTCAAGATGCAGGGACGCATACAGCAATGGGTGGATCACAGCATCAGCGTGACGATCAACCTCCCCTCCGACATCTCTCAAGAGATGGTGGCTACGCTCTACGTTGAGGCATGGAAGGCTGGTTGCAAGGGTTGCACCGTATATCGTGAGGGTTCCCGCTCAGGCGTGCTCATCTCGGAGGAGCAGCAGAAGAAAGAGAAGCAAGCTAAGGCGGAGCAAGAGTCAGCTCCAGAGATTCCCGTAGAGCCTACGCCTATGTCTCAGACGGTTCGCAAGCGCCCCAAGGTACTAGAGGCGGACATCGTACGCTTCCAAAACAATAAGGAGAAATGGATCGCCTTCGTTGGTCTGCTCGATGGCAAGCCTTACGAGGTCTTCACCGGTATCGCTGACGATGACGAGGGTATCATGCTCCCCAAGAGCGTGACGAAGGGTAAGATCATCCGTAGCTACGACGAAGACGGCACGAAGCACTACGACTTCCAGTTTCACAACAAGCGTGGCTTCAAGACCACGGTAGAGGGGCTAGACACGAAGTTCAACCCCGAGTACTGGAACTACGCCAAGCTCATCTCAGGCGTCCTACGCTACCAGATGCCGATAGATCAGGTCATCAACCTCGTCCAAGGTATGGAGCTCAATGATGAGAGTATCAACACCTGGAAGAATGGTGTGGCTCGTGCTCTCAAGAGTTACCTACCTAGTGGGACAACGGTCTCCGCACCATGCTCTAACTGCGGACAGCACACGCTGGTCTATCAGGAGGGCTGTCTCATCTGCACCAACTGCGGCTCCTCAAAGTGTGGCTAGTCAGAAGAAGCTAAGAGCTTGCTTGAGGGTCGCTTGACAAGCTTTCAGAGCCAACTGCTCTAATCGACAAAACCCCACCATTGTTCGGACACAATGGTGGGGTTTTGCTTTGGCTCGTTATTTGCTTCCTCTAGGAGAGGAAAGCGCACTCCTTACATTCGCTCGATGCGATGGGTGAAGGGGACGCCAGCTCGGTGAAAGAGTCGCCCTACGGGACAGACCTTCTCGGTCAGCTCGAGGCACTTCTCTAGTTCTTGATCCGTGGCGGCCGTCTTGACTCGTAGCGTGTAGTCGATCGCATCCACCTCTCCATCTGTCGTTTTTGCCTCTAGATCTACCTCTAGATGCTCGATGGTGAGACGCTTCTTCTCGGCCATCGTAGTAAAGATTGTCGCAATGCAACCATTGAGCGACATGGCGAGGAGCTCGAAGGCTGTGGGCCCCTGATCCGTACCGCCAGAAGCGACTGGGAGGTCGATCGTGACGCTGCTTCCTCGTTGATTATCTATTTGCGAGAGATAAGCTCCCTGCTTGACTAAGTGTGATTTCATATCGTTTATTCGTTTAGTATGTTATTAGAGTAAGACCTCCTAGGGACTCAAAAGAGCATCTGCTCCTCAGCGACATACTCCGAGAGGGACTCACGAAGTATGCCAATGTAGCGTCCACTAGCGTCATAATGATGTCGATAGAGTAGCTGATTGGCTAGGAAGACTCCGCCTTGCGCTGCCTGGCATAGGTAGCGGATAGCCTCCGTGCGGCGATCGGATTGTAGCGAATCTGTCAGGAGCATCCGCCCTATCTCATAGCACGCCTCGGGGATACCCGCCTCAGCGGCTCGCTCCCACAGGGAGATGACACGAGAGCTGTAGCAGTCTCCATCTTGGTGATACCACAGCTTGCCTAGCAGGTAGCACGCTTCGGGAGCATCTTGTCTAAAGGCTGCCGTGAGCCAATACTCCACACGATCCATCTGGACGAAGAGCCCCCCCTGAGCATAAGCCCTAGCGAGTGCTATCTGTGCCTCCACAAGCCCCGCCTCGGCAGCCACCTCTAGGTGATAGAGATACTGCTCGTGACTACGTACTACACCCAAGCCTCGCTGGTACATTTGCGCTAAGAGGAGATGAGACTGCGGATGCCCTAGCTGAATAGCCATACGCAAGCAGTCGCTCGCCTCTCGGTAGTTCTTCCTCAGTCCCGTCTGCGGGTTTGTCAAGTGTAGCGCCAGAGCATAGAGATCCTCCACATTTCCCCGCAGCGCTACTCTCTGGCGCAGGTAGCGTCTCAGACAAGTCTGAGCAACCCTATCGGAGTGCGGCTGATAGAGCTTAACTAGGTAGTCGATCGCTGGGAGCGAGTCGTGACGAGCCGCACGATGTAGCCAGTGTAGACCCTCTGTCTGAAGGTGCTTAAGATTGTCTGTCGGGGTCTCTAGAGCTTTCTGCAGAAGGCTATAAAGCTTGCCAGAGCGCCTTGTATCAACGACAAGCTTGAGTTGCTGCGTCATCAAGGCAAAGAGCTGCTTGCAGTCGATACCGCCAGCCACGGCACTGGTCGTCTGTGGCGAGAGTAGGTCTGAGGAGGGCTCTTTGGGCTTAGGCGACATGGATCAAGAGACATAGAGGAGCAGTCCCTTGAGATACTCCCCCTCTGGGTAAAAGATGTTGATCGGATGACAGGGACTCTGTCCCAAACGCTTGAGGATGCGTACCTCTCGTCCCGCTAGTGTGGCAGCCGTCATCACCGCTAGGGTAAACTCCTCCATCGTAACGGCCTGCGAACAGCTAAATGTGAAGAGCAGTCCACCACGGGCGATCGCTCTGAGTGCTAATTCGTTTAATCGGCGATACCCGCCTAGACCTTGCTGCTTATGGTTGCGCTGCTTGACAAAGGCGGGGGGATCTAGGACTATGAGGTCGTAAGCACCCGTCTCGATAGCCGATAGGTAGTCGAACGCATCAGCCACAACCGCTTCGTGTCTCTGGTGCCTCTCTGGATCAGAAGAGAAGTTGATCGCCACACTCTCCTCGCAGAGTGAGATAGCCCGTGCAGAGCTGTCTACCGAGACGACACGCTGGGCGCCTCCTCCGAGAGCATAGACGGAGAAGCCACCCGAATAGCAACAAATGTTGAGGACATTGCGCCCTCGAGCGTAAGACTCGACAAGACGTCTGTTGTCACGTTGGTCCACGAAGAAACCAGTTTTCTGTCCTCGCTCCCAGTCTGGCAGAAAGCTGTAGCCGTACTCCTGCACCGTTCGGTCGTACTCAGCTGAAGGAGCCTTGCCTAGGTAGCCATTCGGCATAATCCAGTCACTAGGTGTCTGCGCGGGGAGCGTCTCGACAGACTTGTCGTAGACGTAGCGCACGCCTAGCTCTGGTAGCTCACACAGCACCTCAGCGATCAACTGACGTAGTGGGTAGAGGCTCAGCGCATGTATCTGTATCACAGCCACCTCTCGGTAGATGTCGATGACTAGCCCTGGTATGAAGTCGCTCTCGCCATAGCACAAGCGCCAGCAATCTGTCTGCCTGTCGTCTTGGCTCTGGAGGAGCGTCTTGCGCAGCTGATGCGCTTGGCTCAGGCGTGTGGTAAAGAATGTGCTCCACTCCCCTATCTCCTCCTCGCCAAAAGTCAGCATACGTACGGCTATCGTTCCCCCCTCGTAGACTCCCTGCCCCAATTGCTGCGAGCCATCGTGATTGAAGATAGTCACTGTCGATCCTAGCGGTATGCTCTCCTTGCTGCGCTGTAGCGCACCCGAGAAGACCCATGGATGATGTCGGAGGAGCGGCTCCTCACGGTGAGGCTTGAGGTATAACTGGTACATAGGGGTGGTGGTAGGTTGTAGCTCTTGTGGTAAAGTCCTAGGCAGGCTGCTCAGGGCAGAGCCCGAAATGGTGAAGTAGTGGCATAGGCTCTGACTCTAGGCGATGATAGATACGGAGACAAGCGTATGCGTCTAGCGCAGCGTAGCTCTGCTGTGCAGGCGTTAGCGTAGCCGCCTCCCAATTGGTCAGCTGGGCACGCTTGCTAATTTTCTCCCCGAAGAGTATCGCATAGATCTTCTGCAGACCCAAGTCTTGGATACCGTAGGCGGGTGTGAGACGCTGCAGGTCTACGAAGCCTCGTGGCTGTAACTCTTTCGAAAACCTCCTCAACTGTCTCCGATCCCCGCAGAGGTCTAGTCCCACTTTGAGTATGTCTTCACGCTCTAGTAGTCCTTGTAGTCGAGGCGGAATGCCTATTTTGTTGATTCTAAAGAGGTAGCAGCAACTCTCGCTCGATAGCTGAACAAGTGCTACAGACTGACGCTCATACTTCTTAAAGACAGGCTTAGACTCCGTGTCCATACCGATTATAGCACACTGCTCTAGAGCTGCTACGGCAGACTCCACTTGCGGGAGCGAATCCACGACAACGATTTCACCTGTGAAGGTTGCTTTGGCTAGTTTGCCTATCTCCTCTTTAGTAATTGATGACAGCACGATTGTTTACTCTATATATTATTGTATGCTTTCTGTAGCCCAGTGGTCAGAGTCCTCCTCCAGCCCCTCAGCATGCTTGTGATAGTGCAGCACACGCAGGGCGGAGAGGAGCGCATCTCCCATATAGGTGTCAAAAGCGTATTGCAGTATAGCGAGCGTTGCGACGAGTAGCTCGCCAGCATCCTCTCTAAGTACCAGCAGAGGCGTACCCAGCTCACGGTAGATCAGCACCAAGAGACGTGAGAGCCGCTCTGGCTGTAGCTCGCCATCTTGCGCTACACCCACAGGGTAGTGAAGGAAGAGGTCTAGCTCCTCGCCCAGTAGCGCACGCACCTGCTCCTCGTAGTAACTCACCGTCTCATCTGAGATCACCTGCGTGTAGCTAGCAAGCCAATCCTCCAGCTCCTCCGTAGAGGTTGCTGGCATCTGCGATAAGTAGCTAAAGATCTCTGGCAGGTAGCCGTAAGTACGCTGTACAAAGTCCGCCCGACTATACTCGGAGGCATGCTCTATGAGCGCACAGTAGTCCTTGCACAGTGTGAGAAAGGCGACTAGCTCCTGCGGATTGCTCTCAGTCGTTTGCTCCATATGCACTCTAATGGATCAAGGCTTACTTAGCAAAAGCACCTTCCTGAATCAAGTACTCAGCAATCTGAATAGCATTGAGCGCAGCGCCCTTCATAATCTGGTCAGCCACGCACCAGAAGGTGACACAGCCAGGCTCAGCGAGATCAGCCCTCAGACGTCCCACGTAGACTGGCTCCTGCATAGAGCAGTGTAGGGGCATCGGGTAGCTACGCTTAGCGGGATCGTCCATCAGGAGTAGTCCCTTTTGCTTTGACATCGCCTCGCGTACCGCCTTGACCGTAAGCGGATCAGCACACTTCACCCAAATAGCCTCGCTATGAGCTCGTAGCACGGGGACACGCACGCAGGTAGCACTGACACGTATCTCGTCGTTATGCAGGATCTTGCAGGTCTCATTGTACATCTTCATCTCCTCTTTCGTGTAGTCTTTGTCGGTAAAGACATCGATCTGCGGAATAAGATTATAGAGAAGTTGATTGCCGAAAGCTTTCGTCTGAAGTGGCTTACCCATCGCCTGGTCACGCACCTGCCCCTCTAGCTCTAGCATCGCATCGTGGCCAGCACCGCTAGCTGCTTGGTAGGTAGCCACATGCACCCGCTCTATGGGACTTAACACATGGATCGGAGCCAGTGCCACGATCATCTGGATCGTACTACAGTTCGGGTTGGCGATGATTCGCTTGGCAGGGTGTAGCGCATCAGCTCCATTGACCTCGGGTACGACGAGTGGCACCTCGGGATCCATACGGAAGGCACTCGAATTGTCGATCATCAGAGCGCCATGCTTGGTGATCGTACTGGCGAAGTCTAGTGCCGTCTGCCCCCCAGCAGAGACGAAAGCGATGTCAATATCCTTAAAGTCATCGTTTTGGGCTAGGAGCTTTATCTTATGTTCCTCACCACGGAAAGTGATTACACTGCCTGCACTGCGAGACGAGCCAAAGAGTCGTAGCTCATCTATCGGGAAGTCTCGATGCTCTAAGAGACGTAGGAACTCACGTCCCACAGCTCCACTGGCACCTACTATTGCTATCTTCATATTATTATCGTTCTGTAAAGTTAGAAATTAAGGTCTATACGATTGTAAGCTCAGAGAGTTGTCTCCAGCTCCAGTGCAAAAGTACCCAATCTGCGCCAATCCGCAAAAAGTTTTCCCCGCACCACACATCCCCTCGAGGATAGAGTTTCATTTTTCTTCAAAAAAGGGGTGACCGACACTTTGATATATTCGAAAGTTATCGTACCTTTGTGGTGGCTTTGTGCTGAGAGTACTCTTTCATCCCTCGAGTAAGGGACTCGGAGTCCTCAAGGCTTAAAAGGGAATCAGGTGAAACTCCTGAACAGTCCCGCTGCTGTAATCCTCGCAAAGCAGGCATCATAACCACTGCACCTTGCATAGTTGGTGTGGGAAGGGATGTCTGTATGAGGTAAGTCAGAAGACCTGCAAGGCTTGAAGCGCTACGAGGTATAGCATAAGGAAATAACCGTCACTTCTTAGATCCTAGTCTGAGACTTCTATTCCCCAGCTGTACGCTCCTCGCTACTCCTAGTCGAGTGCGACGGGAGATGTATGTTACAATGTGAGCGATGCATCTAGGCATCACACCACGGTGAGTAATAAATGGGACATCTTGAGTGCCTACGGGCTTTCTCTACGAGCAGTAGCTGTGACACAACCTTCCGAGTCAAAAAGCTTTGATCACAGCGATGCACCTAGGAGACTCTTTGGATGCTCATACGAGACTAGATTAGGAGGACATTTACTTTAAATAGGGGAACGTTTTCGATAAAGTGATTGAGCAATGTCTTGCTACTACGATCTCTATGAGAGCCATAAAGGTGTGCGTACTACCATAGTACCCATACCACACGAGATCTATCAGGTGTCTGATCGTCACAACCAAGAGAAGCATCAGAGCAGGCTCTCGTCTATGCCGTTGTCCCTATATGCACTACGCTAGTGCGTGCGTACTAGATCAGTCTGTGTCACCGCAGACTGCTAGCGGAGCGACCACTGTACATACTTATCACTTGAGGAGCAGCTGTAGGTTCTAGTCAGTCTACCCAAGACTAGTGATAGACTAATAGATCCTCTTGCCACCCCGAGCAAATCATGATGCGAGTCCTAAGCTGAGGTCACAGCCTCACGCTCTACAAGCCGAGAGGATCCGCTACTAAGAGACAGGTATGGTGCGTACCACTGGTTACAGGTTAAGTGTGTGTTGAAAAAAGACCAGCAATGACCACCCTACTCTCCTTTAATTACGAGTGTCTCAGGTAGCCCACGCCCCTCTCTAGATGAGCATCGTGGTCACTGTTCCGCTCTAGGAGAGCCTTGTTGACCAGATCAACAGACTCTAGGGATGTCGCTGCAAAGCGCACACAACCCCTCTAGAAGCTATCCCACAACTGATGTGGTGGTATAGCGATCCAAAGAGCCTTCGAATAGTTGAAGTCCACACGCAGTACGCTGAGTACTTGTCGTGTGGACTTCTCTTTTTTTTGATCCCGCAAGTCTCACACGTATCATCGATACACGTCTCGAGACTGTTGAAAAAGCCCACGAGCTGGCTTAGGACGGGCAGATTGATTTTTTTACCATAAAAATCGTCCGCTTGTTGGTATAGTTAGACTACCCCTTGGCTTCATTTTTATTGCTGTCCGATGAAGTAAACGACTCTTTTTCCGCTGAAAAACTTTTATCGGACAGCAATAAAACGAATTAAACCGACGTATGCCGAACGGCATGTATGGTGGTGTGAGAGGGCAGGAAACGAAAGTAGGTCAGAAAACTTTCGTTTCCCGACCTACTCGATTGGCTTTTCTGCCGTTTATCAACTAACTGGAGAGGCGTTCCTCCCTTGGAACTTTCAAATTCCTCTATTGGGAATTCTCTTTTCCAACCCTGGAGAGGTCGCTCTGCTCTAGAGGACTCTGCTCTTTACTTGGAGCGATCGATGATGATCTTCTTACCTCCGATGATGTAGATGCCCTCAGAGAGCTCATCTACTGGAGTAAAGAGGCGGATACCGTCTAGCGTATAGACTGTGTTATCACGCTCTTGCGGACGGAGGACAAGCTCCGTGCCGAGAAGCTCAACGGTGATCTCTTGCGTAGCATCTGTGATGCGCCAGCCCTTGGCATTGGCAGCACGGACGTGGTCACTGGAGACTTCGTTCGTCTCGTCTTGCCCCTTGAAAGTGTCGAAGAGACGTAGCTCATCCTCTTGCTCTTCGTCAGAGCTCTCGGGACGCTCTTCGTGCTCTCCGAGACCATCAGCTGCGAGGAGAGTGCCATCATAATGGATGGTAAAGCGAATTTTGCTCTTCTTCGGGAGCTGCGTATCGAAGCGGAGGACGTTTTTATCGGAGGTAAAGATCTCGCCCACCATTTTTGACCTTTACGCCTAAGTTTTTTCTTTGTATAAGCGTCTGCACACTATGGTTGTCAAGTGCGAGACGGGCGCAAATTTATGGAAAGATCTCCAATTACGTCGTATGACCAAGACCTTTCGTTTAGATAAGTGCAGCCATAGATGGCTATTATAAATGGAGACGCTCGAAGTCTCGAGCGTCTCCCTATAGCGATATCTACTTGATGTAGAAGGGGCGGTTAGTACCTGTCCCGAAGAACTTTATAGAGCCGTACTTGCCACCACCCATATAGTCCTCGGCAAAGCCAAAGCACTTAGCTACACGACTACCATCCTCGCCCTTGCAGTCTACCCAAGCGGAGACACGGCGACGGAGGATATTGCCTAGACCATCACGATCTATCTGCCACGAACTATTGATGATAGAGACTCGCTTAGCTTCTAGGTCTGGGTACTGAGCTTTGATCGCTTTGAGACAAGATGCCTGTAGTGCAGCATTGCCCATATTGGACTTAGGCCAAGCCTTCGTATTGGCGGCACGAGCGGCAGCCGCAGCTTTCTGTTGCTCTGCACGCTCTTGTGCTCTCTGATCGTCACGGGCTTTCTTCTCAGCGATAATCTGTTCGGGTGAGCGATAGGGCTTCTCCTTTTGAAACTCCTCAGAGGTCTGTGGCAAGACGGCTAGGATAGCTTGCTCCAACTCTGAATACTTCGGATCGGAGGGCTTGAAGTCGCCCGTACCGACAAGCATCTCGCGAAACTCCATCGTAAATCGCAGATAGAACTCACGAGCCGCACCCTGTGTCTCTGCAGCCCGCTTGGCTAGGAAGATGTAGGAGTTGTAACGCTCGTCACGCCACTGGTCAAACTGAGAGGCTTTTTCCTTCTGTCCCAACTTGATCTCAGGATTGCCCGCCCAAACGATCGTCTTCCACTCGGTGATGACTTCACCAAATCGCTCCTTGTACTTGTCATAGTCCATATTGTAAAAGGAAGAAATACGAGATGCACGTGTCGCCATCTCATTGTAGAGCCAAAGGGCACGCTCGTAATAGATGCCGAGCATATCCTCGAGGTTCTTAGCCTTGGTCGCTTGCTCTAAACGAGCGAGATAGTAGAGAGCATTCCTCTCGACAGCCTCCGAATTGTAGAGTGGTTGTGGCTCTCCGTTGATTTCAGGGGTCCACGCACTCTCCTCAATAAAAGACCAGTCAGGAGTCATGGAGGCATTGTGATAGACTGGGTCTTCTGTCCGGAGACAGATGCGATTGTCTCCGCAGTCATACTCATCGTCTCGCAGAGCTATGCCGTAAGCTGTCTTTTGAGACTCTGAAGATTGAGCCGTAGAGGAGAGCTCAGTCACGCCCTTGGTCTGCGTTTCTTTGCCGTCAAAGACTTTATCGACGGCTTGGGTGACTGCTTTGTCGACCTTCTCCTCGACTTTGTTCTCGACCCTCTGTTTAGCCCTCCTTTTGGCTCTGTTGAGTAAACTACCGATCTGAGCCTCTGCCGTAATGGTGGAGAGAGCTACTAGAGATAGGATTAGTACGCTTTTGCTGATTAGCTGTCTCATAGATTTAGGTTGTTATGTGATTAGTAGTTAGATGTAGAGTCGCACAAGAGGTGCGACTCTACAAGATTAGTTAGTTACTTAGTGTGGTCTATGATGACCTTATTACCACCGATGATGTAGATACCTTCGGGTAGCTCATCTACTGGGGTGAAGAGGCGGATACCGTCTAGCGTGTAGACTGTATCATCGCTCTCTTGCGGACGGAGGACAAGATCCGTGCCGAGAAGCTCGACGGTAATCTCTTGCGTAGCATCTGTGATGCGCCATCCCTTGGCTTTGGCAGCACGGAGGTGGTCACTGGTGACTTCGTTGGTCTCGCCTTCGCCCTTGAAGGTGTCGAAGAGACGTAGCTCACCCTTGACAGCCTCGGCTGAGCGGTTAGGAAGATTGTCTATGAGACGTGTCACGACATCTGCTTTGAGGCCATTCTTAGCAAAGCATAGCAGGACTAAGTTGGGACACTCGGAGAAGTCAAAGGTCTGAATCTGGTTCTCTCGTACATCTACCATCTCAATCTTCTGATGCTTAGGCATCGTGATGGAGGTGAGCTGAGCACGTGGCATACCCCATGCTACTACATTGCCTCCGATACGTAGATATTTTCTCGTGACTTCTAGTGTCTGCATCTGATCTGAGCTAGAAATCTTAGCTCCACCGAGAGTCCGAAGGCCATCTAGAGCTAGGAGGTCATCTACGTAGGTGAGCCGTACTGATACTTGAGGATATTTATCGTTGACAGGTAGCTCTGTCTGCATACGGATTACAGGGACATCGCTCTTGAGGCACACCTCACTATCAGAGTCTGTCAACCAAGTCTTCAAACGCCACTTCTTGCTGTAAGCAGCGTCAATGTGCGAGTCATCGTAGACATTCTTGACGTAATCTGAGTAGGTTGCATCAACATAGAGATCGTGATAGTATGTCCCAGCTGTCCAATCAGGTAAAGCTTTGATAAGTTTATGTAGCGTCTCTGCAGACATTCCATTGTTTGCACAATCAACCGTTGCCAACTCGGGACAATTCGATATCTCTGGATTAGAGATGGCATTGTCGTAGAAGCCTAGATACCTTATCGTTGTATGATTCTGTATGGATAGGGCTGTGCAATCGTTATTAGAGATCTCTAGATTTGAGATGTCTCCTGTCAGTGTGATCGTTTGGTCGGTGAGGGTATAACTTTTCACTGAGTCTACGGGATTAACCACGTTGAGACCCGTCGCCACGATAGGCTCTTTACCCGCATTCTTCAAGTCGATTTGGATTGTCTCACCTACGGCACGATTTGTCTTGAAAGTGATGACGTTTTTCGGTACGCTTACAATAATCTCATGCGTCCCACCTTGTGTATCTGTGTAGAATACAGCCCATCCGCGCTTATTGGCTGCGATGATGTCTGCATCGGTGTACTTGTTGTCTTCCTTTAGACGCCAGTCGACAAAGTAGAGACGCCCCTTTTCTGTCATTGAGCTACGATCAGGTAGCGAAGCCATAAGTCTCGATGTGGCTTCTCCCTTGATTAGGTTGCCTTTACACATCACTTTCTTTAGGCTGTCGCACCCTGAGAAGTCGAGCTCGGTAAGAAGGTTCTCATAGCAATAGAGTTCTTCCAGACAGTGTTGCTTGCCCAGCTCTAGCTTCGTCAGCTTGTTACCAAAGCATTCGAGAGATACCGTGGAGCCTCCGACAGTGATTTTCGCTCCAGCCTTGCGCATTCTGTAGCTCTGCGTTTGATTCCACAGTATAGAGGTGCCAGCGAGATTTGTGAATATCGGAAGACTTGTCCCCGCCGAGCGTACACCAAGTGCGAAGTCTGTATTGTCAGCAGCTTCACGCTCCATCTTTATTTCGTCGGGGTATAGTTCCTGATTCGTCAAGTTCTGTGTATAATCTCCGAAAAAGCGCCAGCCCTTGGCATTGACAGCTCGAATACTCTCGATATCCCAGTTCAATTCTGTGGGACCAGTGTCATATTTGTGGGGAGAGAAAATAGGCTTGTAAGCCCTTCCAGTGGCATCTGGAAGTGAGGCTATCAGAGCGTCCAAGCCACTCTTGTCTAGCCCGATACTGCTACATTGGACTCTAGTCAAAGCAGAGCACCCTGTGATATCCACTGAGGTTAGCTTGCGGTTGTAGCTGAGCGTAAGATCTTCAAGCGCTTTGTTATTCGTAGCGGAGAATTGCGTAAGCCCCGCAAAGGCTCCGCTGAAGGTTCTGACATTGCCTGTTATTGTGACCGTCGACTTAGTTAGCGTGTAGTCAAACCACCAGGGGGCAGTGACTGTATCCTTAAGCCCGTCCATAATAACTGGCTTCTCGGCCACGATGATCAGGCTGATCTTCTTGCCAGGCTCTGTGGAGGTCGAGAATGATAAGACATTCTCCGAAGCCTTCTGAGCCATACTCCCAAGAGGTATAAGTGATAGGAGCAGACTGTAGAGGAGTAATAGATATCGTCTCATAACTATGTGTAGATTTAGTTGCGGGGACGCACGAATGTGATACGTCCCCGCAGGGTGAATAAGTTACTTGATATGACGGATGATCTGCTTCTGACCTCCGATGATGTAGATACCCTCAGGTAGCTCATCTACTGGGGTGAAGAGGCGGATACCATCTAGCGTGTAGACTGTATCATCGCTCTCTTGCGGACGGAGGACAAGCTCCGTGCCGAGAAGCTCGACGGTAATCTCTTGCGTAGCATCTGTGATGCGCCAGCCCTTGGCATTGGCAGCACGGACGTGGTCACTGGTGACTTCGTTTGTCTCGTCTTTGCCCTTGAAGGTTTCAAAGAGTTGTAGCTCTCCCTTGACCTCTTCATTAGAGCGGTCTGGAAGCGTATTGATCAGAGCTGTGACTGCATCCTTGTTTAGCTGGTTCTGCTGTGCCGTAATCTTGCGCAGAGCAGTAGCTCCAGTTACATCAAGTGCGGTCAGGGCGTTTTGCTCTACATAAAGCTCTTCGAGTTGCGTAGATTGATGTAGAGAGATCTGGCTGATGTCACTATGATGACAGCCAAACTTAACGAGATGTCCCGTCAGTAGGACCTCTGAAGCGGTCAGGGCTATAGACTGATACCCCTCTTGCGACTGAAGTGTAGCTCCTACCCCTTGAGCATTGAGTGAACCTGTGAACTGAGTCAGCAAGTCTATCGTACTACCAGAGGTGCGTGTGGTCGTGAGGGCAATCTCAGACAGAGTCTCTGCTGTGATCTCGGTATCATCTTGGGACATAACTGTCCAGCCACGCTCTAGCGCCTTAGCAATGTCTGTAGAAGCATAGGCATTTGTCTCATCATCGGCTCCTGAGGAGAGGTATAGCTTACCATCCTTGTTGGGGCGATTAGGAAGTGTAGCGATGAAGTCGCTCATATCCTTGCCTCGTAACTGATTCCCATAGCAACGGATCTCTTTAAGAGCAGTACAGCCCGTGACATCGATATGAGAGATCTTGTTCCCCTGGAGCTCAAGGCTCTCGATACTCAGATGATTGAGTATGACCACAGAGGTGGGGTCGTTGCCCTCTTTGTCAGCCTTGCAGATGGTTACATCGCCGAGGAGGCGTACAGAGGCATCTCCAGCAAGCGTATAGGTGCCGTAGTTGTCCTTGACGACACTGCCTGTAGCACCGATGATATCTAGATGCGTCTTGTAGGAAGTGTAGAGATTGAGGTCTCCCGTAGTCTTGGCAGAGGTTAGCTCGATGGTTGCATTACGCTCTACCTCCTTGCCCTCAGAGGTCATCTCTCGGATGATCCAGTTACGATCCCTAGCCTTAGCTCGATCTGATTCTGTGTATTCGTTGCCCTCGGTACCTTGCGCACTCTTGAGGTAGAGGATGCCTGGGGTCTTACCCTTACGACTAGGCAGTGCAGAGATCATCTTTGTCATCTTCTCGCCAGTAATCTTGTTGTTGTAGACTTTGAGCTGTCGCAGATTCTTCGCTCCACTTATGCCCACACCTTGTAGGGCACCATTGGTTAGCGAGAGGACCTCGATGTACTCATGTCCAGTAGCATAGAAAGAAGACCCTACGCCCATAAAATCGATCTCTAAGACCTTTGCCTTTCCAAAGAGCGTGCTAGAAGATTTACCTAGATATACCTCTTGCCACTCATTCGTTAGGTTGGGGAAGATATTTCCCTCAGACGTAAATGCGCCCGTACACACTCCACGTACACGTATCGTCTTGGACATATCGTCATTGTTGAAGAAACAAGACATCGTCTCTGTGGGCTTAATACGCTCGTATGTAGTCGTCGTCGGTCCCATATTGCTCCAGCAGAGAGTCCAGTATTTAGACGCAGCCAGCCAAATGTCGTGATCAGTCCAGTGATCCTTGTCGGGGCGAGGAGTCTCTGATATTACTAGCTTACCAAACGAAGTCGTAGGTCTCTCCTTCAGACTACGTATAAAGCTCGAGAGGCCGCCGGGCGTGAAGTTGTTGTTTACACAGTTGATGAAGTTTAGCTTACTACAGTTTCCCGCATAGATCTTCTCAATTGGGTTGTTTCGGACATATAGATGCTCTAATGTCGAGTGACCTGAGACGGATATCTCCTTCAGCTGCTCGGAGGCACAACTTACCTTAGTCACAGCTCCAGAAATATAGATATCGGAGCTTGTCGTCGTAGTTTTGACGATGATATAACCAGCATCGGGGATGATAATCGAACCATCCTTGACCCCTCCCATTGTAATCTTGGTCCCTTTAGGAGCCGTGAGAGAGATGGTAAACTTACTCCCTACGGGCTTTGCCGTGATGAGCTTGATGCTATTCTTAGCTTGCATTCCTAGGATAGAGACTAGGAGCAAAGCAATGGTGTATAAGTACTTATTCATAGTTGTATTATGCTTTAGTGTTTTCGTTGTAGTCTGTATTAAATAGGGACGCCCCTTCTCGCGTCCAACTAACATGCACTTAACTCTTGTCAGACGTACTAAATGCTTGACGGCAGATAGTATTACTTTTAGATTCACATCTATGAGCTGGGCGTCCCTATAGGTTGTTTCGTTACTTCGAGTGATCTATAATCTGTTTCTGCCCCCCGATGATGTAGATGCCATCGGGTAGCTCATCTACTGGGGTGAAGAGGCGGATGCCATCTAGGGTATAGATGGTGTTGTCCGTAGCGTTAGGTGCTAGGATTGACTCAATACCCGTTGCATTACCTTCGGTGATGGGAGTAAAGTCTTGATCGACAACGGTCCAGCCCTTTTGGGTTGCGATAGCAAGATCCTCGGAGGTGTATTTATTGCCTTCTGCGTTGCGATCTACCATCGAGAGCGTCAGACGAGCCTTCTGGCCTGAGGGTATCTGAGGTAAGCTATTCATAAAAGCAGTCATATACTTCCCTACGATCTGATTGTTGCTGATATCAATGCTATTGAGAGCGACACAGCCTGTCACATCCATTGTTTTAAGCTTGTTACCATCAAAGATAATCGTACTAATGACTGGATTTCTGTGCATATCGACATCTGAGACCTCACTATCTGAGATACGTAGTACGTATAGGGAGCCTGTCAGAGTACCCTTGATTGACATTAGTTTGAGTTCACTCCAACCGCCATCCTTAGGAGTACCCTCTAGCCCTTGCAGCTCGATGGGTAGGTAGAACTGCGTGAATACATTCACCGTACTACCCGTCTTCTTATTTGTCGTAAAGGAGATACTCCCTGGGTGTACGATGCGGTGTGGCTGTTCGGAGCTTTCAAACTCGGTTACATACCAGCCACTGGCAGCGGCTGCCATAATATCTGCTGCCTCGTACTCATTCTTTCCTTCGTCAAGGTCGTTTACCGATGAGAGGCGAAGCTTACCTGCTACTGCAGAGCCTTTACGATTGGGCAGGAAGTCTATGAACTGATCCATAGAGACACCCTTGATGCCATTCATCTCACAGCGTACCTCCTCCAAGGCGTGCTGCTCCGATAGGTCTAGTCCATCACTTACTAGGTTATTGCAGAAGAAAAGGCGTCGGAGCGTGTTGTTCTCCTCTAGTTCCATAGAGCTGACCTTATCATTTACAACGCTAAACTCTGTTATAGCCCCCCTGATAGAGACCTCTTGTGATGTAAGCTTGTAAGTAGCCCAGTTGCCATTGACGGGAGTACCCTCAAGCCCCTTGAGTTCGAGTGAGGTGTCTTTCTCGTATGTAGTCCAGAGGTCAATCTTCTCTCCGACTTGCTTATCCGTTTTGAGCGTGATGGTATGAAAGGCTGACTCGTCCTGAGCCTCCAAGACCTCCCAGTTGTCATTATTAAGGGCATAGACCTTCCAGCCCCGCTGATTCGCCGCTTGGATTACCTTATTGTTCCACTTATTATTATTGGGTATGCCAGACCGATAGATGTCTAGAGCCCCTGAGGAGACTTTCGGTAGCGTCTTAATCATAGCTATAAGCTGATCGGCGGTCATCCCATTGCCATAGCACCCCACTCGGGTGAGCTTAGGACACTTGGATAGATCTATCTTGGTCACACCCGTGCGACGGAAGTATAGCTCCTCTAGGACAGGACTCTGTATCTCTGAGATTTCTTTGATGGGCTGATCCTTCGAAGCACCAGGGTTGAGGTTTAGCTCTTTGACACCATCTAGCGTGATCGAAGACTGACCTACCCCTGTGATCTTGTAGTATCCAAGCCCATTGACTGCCTTACCCGAGATGTTGTTGTAGAAGTAGATGTCCTCCTGATTTGCTGGAGGGTATTGCATATAGATAGACATCCGCTCACCGGTCTTCAGTCCTGATGTAAACTGGATGTAAATGTCTTGCTCGATAACGCCATTACTAGGACCTCCTCTGCGGTAGGAGATCACCTGCCAATTCTTATATTTGAGAAGATGGGCGAGGGCACTATTGAACTGGTTATGATCATTCATATCTTCGGAATAGACGTGGAGCTGACCCGGAGTTTTGCCTCTGCGGTCTGGGAGGTAGCGACCTATGTCGTAGACCCCAGTCTTGGTAAACTTGTTGGCATAGATAGCAACACTGGAGAGATTGGGACATCCATTTGGGGAGTCTGCATTCAGTGCTGTCAGTTGGTTCTTAGTGAGCCACAGCTCCTGTATCTCCGTATTATTGCGCGTACCAAAGGCAGTCAGAGCGCAATTCGACAGATTGAGCTGGGTCACAGCTCCTTGGATGGAAATCTGCCCTCCCGTTTCTTTCACCTTGAGGGTAGAAGCCTTGCCACTGACGATGTCTCCGTAGACACCGTTGACGATGAGCTTGCCCGTATAGGTACAAACGATCGTAATCGTTTCTCCCTTCTTCTTCGCGGTGTGGAAGTAGAAGTTTCCCGCTTGCGACAGCGTAACCGCTGCGAAGAGGAGCACGTAGAGTAAGAGTGATTTTCGCTTCATAATGAGTTTTGGGTTTGTATCCTGTCTGGGAGTCATCGTGAGTACCTCCCTTGGGGATGGGTTTATAATAGTTGACTGATTTATTACTTACGTGAGCAGAAGAGACGCCTCCACAGAGAACATCGTCGAGGAGACGAGTCGGTCTCATGACTCAGCAGTTCCATACGTCGCTCCACCTCAAGACCGACTAAGTCGGAGATGGTATCAAGTAGCTGGAGACGCTCCTCAGAGATATCTTTTACCTTCTTTTTGGTCATAACTCTGCTAACCATTTTCTTCAAGAGCAAAATTAGACCACCACACCCCAAACCCAGCAAGCAAATCCTGTCATAAATCTTGCAAATCCTGTCAAGATCAATAGTGTCCTAAACGTTTTTTACGGGCGAAGGGTGTAAGATAGCTGTCAAGCGAGTCAATCGCCCCTTGACATTTGCTGTAAAAACGGGGGTATCCCCCCTATGCTATTTCGGGTTCGTCGGGAGGCGGTGAAAACGGCTCATTTATCCACTGAAAGAGGTCGATTTTGGTGAACG
>URDQ01000012.1 GCA_900546675.1 uncultured Porphyromonas sp.
CGCATCCATAGACCCAGTGCTCGTCAACGATCTTCTTGAGGATCCTCTTTTCGATTCCACTTTTGGCTGTAATGAACCCTGTGGGGATTACGATGGCTCCTTTGCCTGCCATTTACCTGACACCTGCTTTTCTGCCAGCACGGTTTTAATTCTATTTATTGCCTTCATCTGTTGATTTACTTTACTTCGTTGTAGGATACGCATATACAAAGATACGGTTTTAGGAGTGTTGTCCCAAACAAAACTAGAATTCACGCATTACACCGACTAGTCCTGTCTAGAGAGGCTCCAGCCTCAGCCTCAGTAGCGGATCGTCAGAGCGTACGAGCGGATCGCTTCGCTCGATACCTCATAGGGCGTCTGCGGTCTACTTAGATCACGAGAGGTACCTTCGGGGATCTTGACAGCAGAGCCCCCTCGGTCGGTGTCGTACCTTTGCATCGTCTCCTCAGAGATACTGCCGCACGCTCGTTGAGAGATCCAGCAGGTAGAGAAAAAATTAGGCTCTACGGCTCCTATACGTAGTAAGGGTCACGACACGAATCATCGCCTCACGGAGCAATCGCCGGCATGCTCCACGACACCTATTGTAATATAGGAGATCTCTAGCGCTGCTACGACAACCTCTCAGGAAGACAATTCAAATTTTATCAACTCAAAAAATCAATTTACTATGGCAATCAAGTATGCTATCCAGCAAATCAATCGAAAAGGTGTAACCACGGGCTCTATGGAGACCAAGTACTACGCACAGGCTAAGTATGACGGGGTCACCTCGCAAGCAGACATCGCTCAGATGGTCTCACAGATCTCTGCAATCTCTGTCGGTGACGTCCTCAGCGTTATGAACACGGTCTCGATGCTGCTCTCTATAGAGCTGGCCAATGGACGTATCGTGGATCTAGGCGATCTAGGCCGCTTTAGAGCGACTCTACGCAGCAAGTCTTGTGACAAGCCCGAGGAGTTTAAGCGGGAGATGATCCATGGCAATAAGGTGTTATTTGTCCCTGGAGCTCAGATACGTCACAGGATGACCAATGCAAGCTACCTCAAGGCGGACCTCTCGGGGCTATCCGCAGAGTCGGGGAAGAATCCCAGCAACCCCTCTGGCGAGGAGTCTGATCCTAGCAAGCCTACCCCAGGCAACGAGACGGGTGGCTCGAACCAAAACGAAGATCATCTCGGAGTGTAGTTCCTAGACTTTAGAGGTTAGAGGTTAGATCTTAGAGGTTAGATGTTAGAGATTAGACTCTAGCAACACTAGCACCACTAGCACCTCCGATCCCCTCTAACCTCTAATCTCTAATATCTAATCCCCATTATGAGACCAAACGACATCAAGTATATCATCATACATTGCAGCGCCACACGTAGCAATATGACTTACAGTGCCTGGCAGCTAGACCAAGACCATCGTGCCAGAGGCTTTGCCATGGCTGGCTACCACTTTTACATCACACGCGCTGGTGTGATCGAATCGATGCGACCGCCCTCCATGCCCGGAGCGCACACCATCGGATACAACCGATGCAGCCTAGGCGTATGCTACGAGGGCGGACTGAGACCCGATGGCACCCCCTGGGATACACGTACTCCCGAGCAGCGGGCTGCTATGCTCAAGCTGCTACAGACACTCGTGGCTATACACCCTAACGCACAGATCGTAGGACATAGAGACCTCAGTCCCGACCTAAACCACAACGGCGTCATAGAGCCACACGAATGGTTGAAAGCGTGTCCTTGTTTCGATGCATTCAAAGAGTATCTATCCCTATGGCACAAACGATAAGACCTCGAGGGCATAAGCAGCTTTGCCTAGCGGTACTCCTCACAGTCTCAGGCATCGCACTCCTTGTGGCGGGCTTTACAGTCCCACCACTGGGAGTCATAGACAGCTCCGTGCTGGTTGCCTATGGTGAGGTGATGACCTTTGCGGGAGCGCTCCTTGGGCTGGACTATAAGTACAAGTATCATGCGGAGCAGTAAGAGACGACTCGCCGCCCTCATACTCACCGCCTGTCTCCTACTGAGCTGTGGTAGCCGGCGACACCGTACCCATACGGAGTCACACGAGCAGTCACAGCAGCGTAGCGAGCTGGCGGTGCGTGAGGCTACGCAGCATAGCCGTGATAGCACGATAGAGGAGTGGGAGCTGCTGCTCCTAGATACGATCATACCACAGAGCGACATCCAGCTCGTCACGGGCGACTCGCTGCTGGGGGTGACCTGGTCAGAGCGCCCCGCAGTACGCTACCGGTATGCTCGGCGACGGGTCGTCCAGGAGCGAGATAGCGTAGCGCAGCAGCGTACTAAGCTAGAGGACGAAATGCAACAGCAGAGCCATCGACAGCAACAAGCCGTGACGGAGCATCAGCCCATAGGTCGTATCGCCCACAGGCTGTCTGTCGGCTTGCTCATTGGAGGCTTGCTCATTATAATCGGAGCCACTACGCTCATATGTAGGGGCGTAGGGCTCCGCACGAAGTCAGTCTTCCGCAAAGATATAGTGCTGTGGTAGACCTAGGTAGCGCACGATCAGATGCACCATAGCGGGTGTATAGATACGACAGCCTCGCTTATAGCCTATCTGTGTGAGCTTGTCTAGTAGCTCGCCATCGCCACGTATCAAGCGTGTCAGGTGGCGCGTGGCACTAGCGGGTAAGACATCGGGAAAGTAACGGACGGCGAGCTCCTGCACGCCATAGGCGCGTACCAAAAAGAGGTACGACTCATCTTGTGTACTCTGTGACATAGTCAGTCCAGTAGATAAAAAGGTAAGTATAAAAGTTTTGCCGACAGAAGCGCTTCGCTATATTTTTGTCACCTCGGTCGTCACCACAAAGGTACCAAAAACAAAATGATCCGACAGCCCCTAATATGTGGCGCAATGATGCAGCAACGCCCTCCCACTAAAAGCAAAGTCGGTCGGCACACACAACCTGCGTACCGACCGACTGATAGTGCTCGACTGCTTAAGACTAGTGCGGGAAAGTCCAAACGAGTCGGGTCGTATTCATAAGATCTTCCCAATAGTAGTAGGAGAAGCTATTAGCGTCCTTATAGTCAACCGCAATAAGAGACATATAGGGTTTGAACACGTCTTCTGGGATCTTCAGATAAAACTCGTAAGAGAGATTGTCCTGACTGATGGGCGTGTCACTGACCTCGATACATTCGGGGATCTCGATATATTCCCCCGCTTTATCATCGTTGATATACCAATATGGCTGAGCATTGGGACGTTCGAAATACTCCCCATTAAAGTGGTGTAGGAGCTGCCCCTTGACCTCCACGCTAGTAGCTGTGAATTCATGCTCTTCACTTGCCACCCACTCTCGCAAAGTCTTGGTAGCACTAACGGTGAAGGAGATGTAGCCGTACTCAGATTGAACCTGATAGACACTCTTTATCGTTACCTCTTGATCCATATTCGCAGGAGCTTTCTTCGTATCATAGGTCAGATAAAACAGTCCATCGGAGTTGGTCGATTGGATGTAATACGTTCCTTGCGGGACGGCATTCCCTAGCTGCTTAAAACGACTAGTGCTGGGCATCAGCCTTCGGGAGTTATTATAGGAGCCATCTTTCCTCAAAGTGCCAGGCTCCTTGAAGTAAAGGCGTATAGGCTTGGACTTGTAGCTTGAGCCACCAGGATAGATCGTCTCCGTCTCGTAGTAAGGGGAGGTGAGGACGATATCGTGCTTAGGAGAGTCTGTCCCATCATTGACTAGCATAGGGATGCGTACGCGCCCATGGTGACGATCGTAAGAGTCTGTCTTGACGAGATAGCGGTAGTAGACCTTGCTGCCACGCTTGACGATGGTTAGGTTCTCCGTATTCCCTTGTTTATTCCTTGGGGAGAGGTCTGGAGCCTCGATGAGTACCTCAAAGGGGAAAATACCCTTGGGCAGATTCTTGTATATATCAAACTCGAGGAACTTATACCCTGTTTGCGAAGCGTCATTGACCAGCTTGGCTTTGAAGAGTAGCGGCTTGCGTATAGTAATCTCCACATTACGTATCAGAGGCGTGGTAGCACCAGAGACTGGTGTACCATCCACCCGCTCATAGGTGTATAGATCCTTAGGATTAGCTGGGGGGGTATCGTCAGGAGCGTAAGAGCGTAGTCCAGCTACCTCAATGGAGTATCGCTCGACAGCATCGGAAGGGATGTTTTTGACCTCGACACTGAAGCGATCTTCATTGCCACGACGAGTGCTTACCTCTGTCTGTGTCAGAGCGCCCATGTAGAAGTCATTGTCACTCCACCGCTTGTAATACCTGATATACTGTGCACCAAAGCCTGCTCCCGTACCACCCCCATAGGGTTTGAAGCGATAGTTGCTATCGGTGATGGCAAACCCAGTGTTGAAGTCATACGTACCAGGACGCACGATGAGAATCTGAACAGGATCTGCCTTGAGGGTAAACATCTCGCCAGATACCTGCGTGAACTCCTGTAGCTCGATCGAGGAGAATATATTGTTGTGCGCAGGAGCTGCTATTGCATCAGCCATCGTCTCGTAGCCGTCCGAATTAACCGCCGTGATAGTCACCTTGTAGTGATTGTTGCGGATGATCGGGAGGACGCGATCGCTGACGATGTTCTCCTTATTTCGCTTGGCAACGAAGTCTACCTTGTAGTATCGTTCCTGTGTGTCCCCGTTTGAGAGCTTCTTATTACCACGGATAATCAGGAAGACTTTCTTATTACCATCATTTTGATGCTCGAAAATCTTGAACTCCGTATTTGCAGGGACGATATGCGTCGGGTCGTTGTTGAGGATAGTCTCCACATCGGGAGGTATCGTCGCCTTGGTCGGTGCATAGGGAAAGGAAAAGGCATAGTTGTCCATTACAAATGGAGCTACCGTGCCACTCTTATGCACATTGCAAGCGGCAAAGCCAGTCAGCTCGAAGCCCTTTACCTCAGGAGCTACAGTTACTGTGACCTTGGCGTGACAGCGTAGGAGCTTGACGACCTTGCCTTGTAGCGACTGTCCATCTAGCTTATTTAGCTTAACCTGTGCCCACATCGGGTCAAAGGCTTTGGTCTTATCGTTATTGCCATTGGCAGACTCAATGCTTGTCGTCAGGTTCGGTATGATAGCCCCTGCCGAGTTACCCACGAGGAAGTAATCTTGCGTCTGTCCCGTCCAGTCATAATTAGCCACGAAGTGTAGGTATCGGGGCTCATTGCTCTGTATGAAGGTCGCCTTAAAGCTCTTAATCCTCTCGATAGAGCCTTTCTTGCCATCAGGGAGGAAGGCATCATCAAGGTAATCGTCAGCTGAGACGGGATCTCCTAGCACAGCATCTGTCGAGTAGAGAAACTCTTGATGCTCGTTGAAGACCAATATGCGTAGCGAAGTGATCTTCTCTACCTCGTCGTCGTTGATTGCTTCACTCCTGAGCGCTAGGTCGCTCAGATCATCAGCGTGTAGCCCTAGGGTCAGTGTGATCGAGTCGCCCACCTTGCCCTCGGGTATGAGCAGACCGCCCATAGGCTCTCGGACACACCCTGCGAGTAGCAGTAGCAGTGGCAGGGCTATATAATAAAGATATACTCTTCGCTTCATAAGGATTAGATTACTGCTCGTCATACATATAGGTGTCAAAGATGGGACGGACGTAGACTGTGGGGACTTGTAGAGTTCCAACCTGATAGGTTGGAACTTCTGAGGCTGGGATAATCTTTCGATTCTTGAAATCATACACCATTCCCTCTTCTGCTACCCAATAGTAGGAACCAAAGAGTAGACCCTCAATCTCTGTATTGTTATCTCTCTGCATCTCGTCAATAAGCTTCATCTCTGCAGAGGTTGGGATACGCCATCGCCCTTGATGCTTGAACTCTTTGTGAATGGTACGCCAATTCCAATTAGTAAAACCAGAGTTTTCACTACCCACGATGTTATAGTACTCTCTATAGTTATCATTAGTACCAAACTCACCCTCGAAGTATTCGTAGCAACGAGTCTCAGCATCCCAATAGTATCCTATAATGTTTTGCTTTTTAGCCGTTTTCTGATAGTAGGTGTAAGTGTCAGTATTGTAGTTCTCTGGATTGATGTAAGGATCGTACACTCCCCAGAAAGCACTAGACAATGGACCAAGAGCGGGATCAGCTGAAATATCAAATGTTGCAAACCGCTCACGGCTCAAACCATTAGGTACATTGGCAAGCCTCTGGTAACAGATGAGGCTCATACCATGCTGACTGGCGATGATGAATTGTGGAGATATGAGTTGGTTGGATAGATGATCGGATTTGGTCCGGCCCTCGGGATCCACTGGCGAGCCGATGCGCTCACCCTCTCTAGGAACTAGAGTTGTAATCTTGAAGTTCACATCGTTGATCTGAGGAGAGGGGCTGTTATCTCCCTGATAGGTGCCGAAGACGCCAAGCGTGGAGTGATACCTAAAGTCAGCGTAGACGGGTGTCATCTTACCATCCTCGTCTACGTACTGCTCCGTGCCATTGTGAAAGCGCTGAGAGCGTTCGCCCGTGACATACCTATTGGGATACTGCAAGACGCGCACTACTTGGCTTAGAAGTCCGTCCTTTTGTTTTACAGTGAACTTAATGTGATACGGGATATAGTTGACTGGTACTGGGTGCTGGATTGAGATGACTCCATTGGAGAGGTAATTATCTGAGGGGGTAATCTCGATGCCGTCCCAGTCGGGCGTATTGGACTCACTTTTGACCAACGTCTTAGTGCCGTTGATCTTGTAAAGCTTAGACTCCGTCTTGCTAAATTCACGACGGTAGTGTACGCCTCGCTTGTCATAATATTCGTACCAAGCACTATCTATCTGTATCTCTACGGGGAGACTGGAGGCATAGGGGATGGAGACCTCACTGACATCTGCCATGATGGGGTACTTGTCATACACCTCGAGGTACTGCGCCTTGAGGAGCTCGCCGTCGACGGCCTCAATTAGGTTCCACGGAGTGATGGCTATGTTCGAGGTTATGTCTACGGGGGTGTCTTCGTTGCGACTACCTAGGACCTCTATGGAGGTGAGGACGTCATAGAGATGGTTACGCTCGAGCTTGTGGAGCATAGCGTCGGTGACCTTGCCGAGAGCCTTGCGATAGTTCACTGGTATGCGGTAGTAGTAATTGTACCAAGGGTCATCAGCCTTTGCTTCCTTAGGACGCATAGTCAGCTTGAGACGTAGATAGGTCTCATTTGTCGATACGCTACCCCAGTCATGCTCGTAAGCGTAAAAAGGTACTGTGCCGTAAAACTTGCCATCTCCATTGCTATTCTTATATCCTAGAGTAGCATAGTCGGTTATGGTCATAGGACGATAGGCGGAGTTCTGCCAGTCGCTACCATTGGGCTGATAGGGAGAGTCACTCCGTACGACCTTCGTCTTCTCTGGATAGCGTACGAGACAGACTTCAGGTACGCTGCCTGGCTTGACGACATATTGAGTCTCGATACCATTCTGATAGTCCTTGACATCGATATGATCGATCCTCAGCCGTATCTTGGCAGCCGCACGATAGAGTTCGATCGTTCCTAGCTCTGCTCTTGGGTTTTGATAGCCCCAAGTGACGGTCGTCTGGAGTGCTCCATCCATAAGGAACTTATCCTGTGGGGCTATCCGCCCGCTTTCGGGAGCAGGGTTGAGCTTGCTCTGATCGTCCTGTATGAGCTTGTAGAGAGCTGTCTTCGTTGTGACACTCGTGGCTATAGGCTTGCTGGCATTGACCACAGAGATATAGTCTAGTGGCGTACCCTCGAGCTTAGGAAGGTCATCCTTCGGGATAATAAAGGTGGCACGACTTCCGATCTCGTTACCCGTGAGCGCCTCCTGCTTGAGCGGAGTGTAACGCCCGACGAGCTGCTCTGTCATTGGGTCAAAGACAAAGAGCTCTATGCTCTCGATTTTGTTTTCATTCAGTATGCTGATGCCGTGGATCCCGTTCTCCTTGTCACCCTCCTCCTCGCCAACGTGGCTACGGAGCGTGGCTGTGGTCGTCTGCTCGGTGCGTGGTATGAGCGTGAGCTCGAGGAGCTTGCCATCCTCCTCGGAGATGTGCAGAGCATCGTCTGTCCGCTCACTAACGCAACTGGTGAATGCCACACAGACGCTCACGAAGGTGAGCACGGCGCAGAGGACTATGCGTGCGCTGGTCTGGATATTATATCGAAACATTGTCATTGCGAGTCTTAGTACATTACTTGTTTGATACGCCACCGCTGAGAGCCTCCGCCATCCATATAGCTGTCACGGCTTCTCTTGGGGTCTAGGTTTAGCTCCCTGCCATCGACCGTGATGTAAAACTGAGTGTAGTATGGTTCAGTGATAAACTCCTGTCGGGGCTTGATCTGGAATGTGTAGGTCTTGGGAGGATTGCCACCGATGATGTCTGGCTCTACTACCTGATCGTAGGTGTTGCCCGTAAAGAGGAAGTTCAGTCCGTTCGTGATAGAGGCCGACCAAATAGCCCCTACGGGCTTGGTGATCTCAAAGGTTACCTCGACGATCTCGTTGGGTGAGAGGAGTACCTCCTGAGAGATATCGTCTAAGGTTCGTTTGGGAGCTTTGGTTGTTGCATCAACGACCTTGAGGTCACACTTATACTCTGGTAGCGTGAACTGCAGCTCTGACTCAACCAGTCGCCAGGGCATCACCTTAAAGTTTATGACTAGGTACTTACCATCGGCAGGTACATTGATGTCGTAATGATAGTGATGGTTACGGACGATGCTGTAGTTGGCATAGTTGCTAGGTATGTTGCCATAGGCTACATCTAGGTAGGTGTATTCCGACCCTGGGGTCATATTTCGTGTGTTCTGATTGGAGATGATAGGGATCTTGTGTACGATGCCACTCACCATCTCTATCTGTATGTAGCTGGGAGTGCCAATGGGCATATCGCTACTCGAATTCCACCCTAATGTAGATGATGCCTCGCCGAGGAGTCGCTCTGGAATGTACATCTTGGCTTGGAAGCTATTGTCCGTGATGGAGCCACTACCATTAAAGTGCTTTTCGGTTAAAGCTACAGAGGCAGATTTACTATTCTCCATAAAGGAGTGCTGCGTAGCTACATTGCAGATCTTGATGCTCTTGATCTTGCTGACCCCATCACCCGTGAGGTTGAGGCTGACCTTGGCTGAGGAGCGAACTAGATTGACGGTCTGCTGCTTCGTGCCCGTCTCGGGGCTGTCAGGCCAATTGCTGACAGGCTCAAGAGGCTTCGAGCTAATTGTCGTCGGAGTAAAGGGCTTGGGTACGCTCACACTCCCGCCAGCGGGTATGATTTGGTTCTCATAGATACGCGCCATCGGGAAGAGACTCTTCTCCGTGCCATTCATGACGGCACCATTGTAGAGTGGCGTACCTGAGTCACGGCTCTGAAAGCTCTCGAGATGCTGTAGCGTTGTCTTCAGGTCGGCATAGTTTTTCAAGCCCTCCAGCGTATTCTTCCAGCTCTCAGGGTAGTTTGCCACAAAGCAAAAGTGGTACCGTGCCCCCTCCTCGGGCTGTAGCTCCATAAGGAAAGATTGCTCCGTCGTGAAGTGGCTCTTGACGAGCTTACTCTGAGCATCCGAAGTTCCCGCCTTATAGATCAAAACTGCTAGCTCGCCTACATAGTCTTCGTAGTCCTTAGGGTCAGACTGTATAGAGGGATAGTCGCCTTGTTCACGCAGAGAAGCGTTCGGGAGTTCTATCCCAGCCATCGAGAAGCGCAGACAGGTAATCCGGCTAGGATCATCGTCAGGCACGGCACCTCCGTTCATCCGCTGGCACGATACAGATAGTAGCGTACTGCTGAGGAGAGCTAGGAGTGTGATGTATAATGTATTGCGAGACATAATAAGCTGAGAGCTATATTTGTGTTAGGGAAGTGATGGATAGTTCGAGGGGAGTGGTATGCCCTTAGTATCTATTGGTCAGATTGACTGCAAAGGAGTGAATCTGATAGTTGTTGATGAAGATGTTGATCACTAGGTTATTGTCAGGGCAATCCTTACACTTATCTTCGAGCTCTAGGACGATGTCGAAGTCGTGGGTACACTCTAGGTTTACATTGGGATTCTCTAGTATGACCTTACCGAGGAGGTCCTGCTCGAGGAAGTCCTTCTTCTCTTTCTTATTGTGTAGGCGTGGGAGGTTGTGGTAACCCGTCTTAAGCTCCATAAGAGTGAAGGAGAGGGTCCTAGCGACCTTGTCTTTGTATAGCTCTACGCCTGGGTAGTTGAGTGTAGGATTGTCTAGTGGCATCCTCCTATTGATGAGGTAGGTGCCGTCGGCCGAGTAGGCCAATATGTCAAAGTCGTCAATATTGTATCGGTCTTGCACGCTCTCGTGGAGTCGTAGGGTGATGTTGATGCGGTTGGTCACCTCAAGCATATTGATAGCGACTTCGCCAAATACCGTACCATACTCCTTGCGGTCTGGTAGAGAGATGACGCGACTCTCTCCTTGCCACACTTTATGCTCTCCGAGACTGATGGCTTTATCATTCTCGGCACGTAGACGTAGCATAACATCTTTTTTGGTCGTCGTGCCCTCTACGAAGTTTCCAAAAGTGAAGTATTGGTCTGCCGTACCTCCCCATGCGATGAAGGAGTACTGTCCCTTTTCGACAGGAGGTAGCTCGACCTTGTAAGCTTCAGTCAGATCCACCCATCCTGTCACCTTCTTGACTGTGACTAGCACATCGTTTAGGTCAAAGGCGAAGACATACAGCCCATTTACCTCACCCACTGTCTCTGGTGTCTCCATACAGGGAGTCTGATTGTAAAAACTGATGTACACACCCTGGGGGCACTCCTCTAGATCCTCATAGATGATCTTGCTACAAGAGGTGGTGAGTGCTAGGAGAGTGAGTAAGGGAAGTATAATATGGTGAACCCTATTCATAGCTCTGATGTTTGATACAAGTGATAAGAAAAAGACTACAGGGGGACTCGACGCCTCAGTAAGCGGGAGCCTAGCGCCCCCTGTAGTCGTTGTGCGATCTACTCAGCTTCTATTTGGATAGAGATGCTGGGTCGATTGATTAGTAACGGTTGACAAGATTTACCGTATAGCTGTGGATCGTCCAGGGGAGTACGCGCAGCTGTACAGAGAGGTGAGTCTTCTTCGTCTCTAGAGGATCATCAGGCTTGATCTCATCCTTGTCTGCTACCCCCATCTCGCCGAAGCCTGTGATGTGTGCATGGTAGACCTGGTTGCGTACCGTAGGAGACTCGCTGATTGTCTTATCTAGGTTGCTGTACGCAACGTCTGGGTTCAGCCAGATGTAGTAGTACATCTCACCGTTCGTGTACTCCTTAGCGCTCTGCTTCTTCTCGGAGGTGCTTGTTGCGTTGACATCCATAGCCTCAGCCTTCTCCTTGGTAGAGTAGAACTTACCATCAGATAGACCTAGGTAAACGGTCTGAGCATCGGTGCTTGTAGGTGCAACACCATCGATCTGGTCTACGGTGAAGGTAGCCTTGATCTCAAACATAGTCGTGTTGCCCTTCTTGTAGTTGCCCTTAGCGTGTGTGACAGGGAGGACGAACTTGCTAAACGTCTCCTCACCTAGAGCTTTCTTGACGTTATCAACGGAGTTATCTGTTGCAGTGAGAGCAGCCTTGTAACCCTCAGCGTCAGAGAAGAGCATCTTGGTTGCCCCCTCTGTAACGAGGTTAGCCCAAGTACTAGATGTAGGAGCAAATTCATAGACAGGAGCTGCGACCTTCCAGTCAGTGCGATCCTCTAGGACGTTGAACTGTAGTGCGCTACCAGTTACCTGATACATAATATCCTTGACGGTAACCGTTGCGGTCTTTTTCTCAGTTGTGACACCCTTAGCGTCCGTGAAGGTGCGCTTGATATCGATTGTCTTGACAACCTCATCGTCTACAGTAGCGATAGCACGAGAAGCGACACGTGATACCTTCACCTCGACACGGTTAGCCTTACCACCGATAGCGTCTTCCTTGCTGATGTTTGGTGCGATCTCCATCTCCACAGGAGCGGTCTCGTTGGTCATCAGGACGATATCCTTCTCAGCGTCGTACTTAGCTACATCAGCGATAGCAGCAACCATAGCGACAGCCTTTTGGAACTCTGCGTCAAATGTAGCTGGGGTATTAGCCTTCTCATCGAGGATGGTTGTGACCTTGCCCGCCATATCGTTGATGACGACGTAGATCTTTACCTTGTCACCAGACTTAGCCTCTACAGCGAGGTTAGGAGCGAGGATACCGTTGTTGATACCACCGAAGTTGGCCTCGGTAAATTGATCTGAGCTGATCGTGGTAGCGCCATTAGAAGTGGTGGCTACGTAGACCTTGATCTTCTTGATCACGTCACGGCCCTGCCACTCACCATCTAGCTTGTTGTGGTCATCAGGTAGAGCACGCGTCTCAGGTGCTGGGAAGCGGACGGAGACACCTACGTAGGTGTCGCACTCACCGTTTTGGAGTGCAGCCTCTTGTCTGTCACTCTTGCAGCTTGCTAGCCCGAGCAGGAGTGCTGCAGAGGCAAGAAGCGCTGTTCTCATTCTTAGTTTCATCATTGTTAGTTGATTAAATTGTTATTATGAAGTACTGTTTAAGTGCTTTGGATTGAAGTTTGTCTCCTACTTATGGGAGGGGGTTACAAGCTTTGTAAGAGCTTCTCTAGTTCGACTAGATTGGCTGCAGCCTCTTGACTACCCTGAGCCTTGGCTTGCTCGAGATAACTCTTGGCCTGCTCGTAGTTGCCTAGCTTGCTGTAGGCAATACCTATATTGTTGAGTGCACTAGGATCGTGCTGTAGCTTGCTCAGACGATCTATGGCGACCTGATAGCTACCTGCCTCGATGTCAGAAGCACTAGCGTTGATGATAGCTACAGGCTCATCGGGGTACATGCGTGTCGCTATGTCAAAGACCTGCTTGAACTCGGGCGAATCGGCTGGATAGCTCTTAGCGACGAGATACATCTCGTTGAGACTGAGCAAGCGTGGATTGACCTTGATGATCTCACGAGCCTCGGCGACGTCAAACGCCTTGACCTCATAAGCGACCGTGTACTCCGTGCGACGTATCTGCGGATAGTAGTCACGTAGCATAATCCTATAAGTCTCACCACGCGAGAGCCGCTTGAGATGCGCATCACGAGCATCAGGATTGGCCACCTCGTCGATGATGCGGAGGATCTCGTCCTTGTCCTGTATGAAGGAAGCCTCAATGAGCTCACGCGTCTTGACCCAGTCCTCACCATATCCTGATACCTGTAGCTGATTGGTAGGTAGGCTGTAGCGCTGCGCTAGGTACTGTGCGAAGGAGTTCGAGCGACGCTCTGCGAGTGCCTTATTGTGGCTGAAGCTACCCTCGGGAGAAGCGTATCCTACGACAGAGAGTTGCGTGACCTTAATGTTTTCGTCTCCCGTGATCTCATCCATCACCTTACGCACCTCAGAGAGTATCTGACCATTGCTCTTGTAGTTGGGGTCTAGGTCGTGCTTGTCACAGCGGAAGTTAAGCACCGCTGTATGCTTGTCGGCACGAGCCTTGACAGGCTCTACCGCTGGGACGATATAGGAGAGCTGATAATTTGGCTTGTAAGGATCTGTGAGGAAGGGGGTACGTAGCACCTGCGACTCCTCAAGCTTGAAGCAGTCTGAGCAACCGTAGACACGCTCCACGAGAAGTAGATCGGTCTGACTCATCCACTCCTTGCGGGGAATGGTGTAGCTATAGGTGACTCGCTGGGCGGTACCATTCTTACGGCGGAGTGACTGTAGCGCCTCCGTGTCCCACTCGTCACGGATACCCGTAGAAGCTTTGCGCTCCTGTACGATGCTACGCTTACGTCCCTCGATCTGTACTGGGGGTAGTAGCTCCACCACCTCACCACTATCCTTCATACGCAGGGCGGGTGAAAGACGTAGCAGATCGTTGGAACGGAGGTTAAGCCCATCGAGGACAATCTCCATCTGTACAGTCACGATGTCTGTCGCTTTGCTTACCTCTACATGATCTACAGAGATCTGATGGATATAAGGCGTCTGAGCAGCGAGAGTCGCTGGGAGCGTCAGTAGCAGTGATATAGCCACTAGGGCATATTTGATCTTGTTCATAGTCAAGCTGTTCGTCTAGTTTAAAAGAGATATATGAGCGACATCGTGGCACGTGTCACGCCCCAGTAGTTGTATGCTCCCTCGGCCTCCTTGGTGCCACAAGTAGCGCAGGGAAACTTCTCGTAATGTATGCGTGCGTAGCCACCTCCTATGGAGGTCTCTACGTTCCAATGCTTGCTGAGTATCCACTGATAGCCATAGGATAGACCAGCTCCGTAGAAGTATCCCTGGAAGCGATGGTTATTGAACGCCTTGAGTCTTCCGACGGGAATGTTGATACCTCCTACATTAAACTGTCCTGTGTGGAGGTGTAGTCCTAGGAAGTGCCCATTGAAGACATCACAACTCCACCAGCGTAGCTCAGGCTGGAGTAGCCAATGCTTGTAGCGTGTGTCCTCATCGAATGACCATAGGCTCCCCCCACCACCTATCTCTAGCGTGAGCTGCTTGCCTAGTCTAAACTCGGCAGCAGCGTTTGGTGCTGTGGTGGCTCCATAGAGGAGGTTGACCTTGCCAGCTACCTTTTGCGCCTTCCCCTGTGCGGGCAGTAGGAGCAGTAGGCAACCTGTGAGGAGGGCTAGGAGTGCCCTCTGTGTGTTACGATAGTGATGCATCATAAGATAGATAAAGCGTATGGGTGTGTATCAGATAGTGTATGTAAGCAAGAGGTCTCTCTGACTAAATGAAGAGGTAGCTTAACAAGTGGTAAAGAGGTTAAGACACGACAAATGGGGTAGAGCGACTGTGTCGCTTTACCGATCAGGAGGTTCACAAGATGGATAAGCCCTTGGGTTGTCTGAGGGCGATGTGTAGTGAGAGCGGCAGGTGACGAGACAGAGCGGTACGAGTTACTCTCTCTCTCTCTCTCTCTCTCTCTCTAGCATTGCGGATTTTCCGTGCATATCCGTACTCCACGCACTCTGCTCGCCCTCACGCTCTTGAAGAAACAAAGAGCGTGTCGAGGCGAGGAGCCAACTAGATAAGGGGAGCTGTGGGGAGGAAGGTTTCAGCGAAACATTCGCCTGTTGCTCCTGAAGATATGATATGCCAAAAGCTAGGTTCACTAGATAAATGGTTGTTTTGGAGTGTACGGACAATTGTAAAATTTCATAGAAAGAAGACCTTCTTCTGAAACTTTGGTGCAAAGGTAGAGGAAAGATTCCGAATCTCTGTTGTCAAATTCGATCTATCATTTGACATCTTCAATCAATCGAATCGACGTCGATTGATTTTTTTTTGAGCCTTTGGGTGGAAATTCGAGGCTGAAGGCTTGTCGCCGACCAACTTTTATGCGATAGTCACGTGGAAAACGTCAGATTCCCACGTGACTAATTTTTTTCTCCACGTAGGCGAGAAAAAATTCTTCCGAAGTTTCATTTGATTCTTCCGAAGTTTCATTTCTCGCCTACGTGGAAAATGTTTTCCCCCCACGTGAAGATTTTTGATTCTCCACGTGGGGGCTATTCTTTTTGAGACGACAGCGCCTCGATGTTTAGAGATGTTATATATAAGGTGTCAGGTTGCTTGGGTCGCTCGCACTATATGATCTAGAGCGTTATGAGGCGTGCTGCTTGCCTTATGGTTAGAATATATTGTCCTGCTGGCAATGCGCCTACATCTAGTGTGGTAGCACCATCTATTGTCGCTCCCTGCGTGAGTATCTCACCCTCTAGGCTATATAGACGGTACACCTCGCCAGCAGCGGTGCCGTCGAGGATGAGCTGACTGCCACTCCTATATATTATAGGTGTATTTGCTGAGGGTAGCTCGCTTATAGAGGTAAATGTGCGCTCATGTATCGTGCCAAAGTCTTGCCACACTTCGCGCCCCTCGTAGTCAGCTCGAGAACCTGTCGGGACGGTGAGCTTAGCTTGAGCTAGTGTCACACCCATAAACGGATTATTCCCTAGATCTGGAGGCGTAGTGGAGGCTGAGATGAAGTTGGTCAGACCGATACATAGCGCAAACGCATCATTGCCTATCCGCTCTACTTGTGAACCTATCTGAATGCTTTGGAGTGCGGGACACCCGTAGCACACAGCGGGGGAGATCTGCGTCAAGCTATTGGGAAAGCGTATCTCTTTGAGTGCATCGCAGTAAGCCAAGAGCTTGCTCCCTAGGCTGTCTAGCTGCTCGGGAAGGGTGATGGTGCGCAGTGTGGTGCAGTGACTGAATGCGCCCTCGCCAGCATAGCGCAGACTCTTCGGTAGCTCGAGGCTCTCGAAGCCTACGCAGGCTCTGAAGGCTTCACGCTCTATGACTTTGAGCTGCTCCAGCTGAGGCAGTGCTGTCAAGGCTTGACAAGCTCGAAATGCTTCCGCCCCAATGGTGTCTAAGCTCGTGGGGAGCTGCATCTGTCTGAGCGCTATGCAGTAGGCAAAGGTCTCAGCAGGCAGACTAGATAGGGTTGCCTGCATATCGACCAGCTCGAGGTTGCTACATTGTGACCATACGCCCTCACCGAGTTGCTGCACGGAGGCGGGTATAACGACCTGGGTGAGTGCGACACACTCCTTGAAGCTCCCCCTGCCTATCCGCTCTAGTCCATCGGGGAGGTCGATCTCACGGAGCACTTTGCAACCACTGAAAGCGAAGTCTCCGATCTGCTTGAGTGCTTTGGGTAGGGGGGCTGTGGTAAGCAGTGGATTTTGGCTGAAGGCATACGCTCCGATCTCAGTCACGGTGCGGGGTAGGGTGATGCTGGATAGACTAGCGCAGTTGCAAAATGCTCCATCACCGATGCTTAGTAGTCCCTTATCGGGGAGGTCAACCTGAGTCAGAGCAGCGCAATCTCTGAAGGCGTCCCGACCGATGCTATCTACCGATGAGGGGATCTGTACGGAGGTTAGTTTTTTGCAGAGCCGGAAGGCTTGATGTCCGATGCGCTTAGTGCCTTCACTGATTGTCACTTTGGCTAGAGTGCGGCAGTAGTTAAAGGCGTTGTCACCGATGGTGATCAAGCTGGCAGGTAGCTCTAGAGAGGTCAGCTTACCGCAGTAACTGAAGGAGGTACTCCCCAGCTCTTGTAGGCCCGTGCCAAACTGTATCGTGGTGAGCCCTCCGCACTTGTAGAAAGCTTTGAAGCCGACTCGCTTCAAACTGTTGGGGAAGGTGAGCTCCGTGAGCTTTGAGCAGTTCATAAATGCCTCGTCTCCAATCTCCTCGAGTCCGTCGGGGAAGGTTACCGCCGTGATATTTCGATTTCCTTGGAATACTTTGGCTCCGATCTTTGTCACTGACTGGGGGATTACTATTTGCCCAGTCGCATCGGGCCATGCCGTGAGTACTCCCTGCTCGATCGTTTGAGCCGAGAGTAGCGCTCTACTCGTGGTGAAGAAGAAAACAATGAGGAGTATACTCCCGATAACGCTCTGCTTGCTTGCTAGATTGTTGAGTGGATGATGTTTCATATCGTTTTTCCCTTATTGGTGTGACGAGATTTGTTGATGACACAAATGTACAAATTCTCCTTTAGAGCCACAGCTTGGCAGGTGCCCACCTTTTCGCTAGTGCATACAAAGAGCTTCCCGTGTACAAGGGGGGAGCTTGCCACGGGAAATGTGCGGCGGAGCACAGAACAACCTATTATTTGCACCTTGGAATACTTTTTTCTATATTTGCGATGTAGGTAAACAATTTATCTATGAAGCTTTGATTTAGAAGTCTCCCTCAGGCTCTTTCCATAAACAAAGTCTTCTAACCTCGAGAAAGAGCGTATGATGTATCTATGTTTAACAAAAACATCACAATCTCTCGTGTCTTAATGACACTACTCTTCGCAGGATTTCTCTTTTCCTGCAGTGTAGTTACAGCTTTTGCTCAGAAGCAGATCGTCCCTAAAGTTGAAGTCAATGCAAGATTTGGTGTCGGTGCTTCTCTAACGCCTCAATATGTAAGTCCTGTGGTGTATGATGTGGGTTTGACTGTATTAGGGCGCATTAAGCCCCAGACGTGGGTTGGCGTTGAAGCGTCAGTATCTAGTTTTCGCTTCAATATGCCAGCTGATAAACTCTCGCTTAAAAATCCCTACTCTAGGATGCTTTTTGTAGGTCCATCGCTCTTCTATAAGTACGGAGGAGGTAATGGATGGGAACTAGTAGAAGATCTCAGTATAGGCTACACTTATCTCTTCCCAAATAAAGACCTGCAAGCCCCATCTTCTGAATATGAGGCTCTATTAAAGGGTCAGCACGGATATGGGATGAATATCTCTAGCGAATTTCGTTACGCCTACCGAAACGTTTCCTACGTTGGATTAGGTTACAAATTCCAAATGAGAGGACTTTTGGTGGGTGAGTCTGACTCAAAGCAGAGACGAGGACTAATCTCTGGAATACCTTTTATATCAATCGGCTTTAGATTCTAAACTGACGGCCTATTAAAATCGAGTCGGAGGTAAACACTAATCATAGCTGTTTATCTCCTACTTTCGTAGTAGCCATTTTTTCTCACACCACCATATGTGCGGTTTTTGAGCGACTTTCTTACTCCGAGTCGCAATGGTTTCTCTTGCTTTGGGCTATAATGCGCAGATTTGCGAAGTAAGAGAGCCGAATGATAATTCGTAAATTTGTAGCCTGACTCAATGAAGAAAGAAAAGTAGTACGCTTCCTATGAAAAACAGATTCCGACTAGACAGTAACTTCTCATGGTTTTGCTCCTTCATTGCCGCTTGGGTGCTCATGGTCTCTTCTCTAGGAGAAGCCTCTAATGAGCTTCATGTGCAGATGGCAAAGAGCCTGGCACTCTCGGTCACATTCCTATTGATCGTACTGGTCGCCTGGGTGTGTCGCAAGGTCAATCATGGAGACTACCCAATCATAGGCGTCAAAAAGCTCCTCAAAGTCTTAGGCGCTAGCTATATACTTCCTCTGTTTAGCCTCTTATTCTGGTTAGATAGATATTGGATTTACGCCTTTGCGTTTCAGCTACTGCTTATAGTCTCTCTCTGGGTCGGAGAGGTCAGTAAGTCACAAAAGAGCTAGATGATCTTACGCTTATTGAGTTAACTGTCGTATAGGCTCAATCTCGCAATACCCCGAGACGTAATACCAAAAGCCTGATTACAGAAAGACTAGCAAACAAAATAGGGACGGACACGAGATCCGCCCCTACTTGGTTAGTGGTTTGTGCGTCTAGTGAGACTGTTGACTTTAGCAATAGTCTCCTATTAGACCGATTAGAAGGCGGTCCAGCCTGCCATCCAGTTGCCCTTGCTAGCAGGGAAGGCACCGACTTGAGCTCCCATAAAGTCGGCTGGAGTACCGAAAGGAGCCTTCATGCCGAAGGTAGCTGCGGAGTCTTTGTTGACCACCTCGATGATACCTGTGGTGGGCTTGGCGGAGCCGTTCTTGATCTCAAAGGCTGAGTCAAAGCCGTGGAAGGAGCTACCCTCGATCTTGCTATGCTCCATCTTGTCGGCATCGGGATCGAGGACGAAGCCCTTAGGATAACCAGTGAGGATACAGTCCTTGAGGGTGATCTGACCACCACGACGTACACGAGCTGCGTACTTGTAGGCATCGCCCTGGAAGTTGTTGTGGACGTTGGCTACACGGGTAGCTGCACCGATGATAGAGACGTTGGTCAGTGTGGGGTGCGTCTTAGGGATCAGAGAGAAGGTCTCGTCCTGAGACTTAGCATTGTTGTCTAGCTCGATGCCGTTGCTGTCAGACTTACCCTTGCTGTCGGAGTGTGTCGAGGCGGGGTTGGCAATAGCGACACCGTAGGTGATGCTACCAGTGAAGCCGTTGTCAAAGTCAAAGTTGTCATCGTCACAAGCGTAGGAGACGAGGTGGGTCGCATTGACACAACCACCGAAGAACTCGAAGCTGTCGTCTAGCCCCCAGCTGACCTGGATATGGTCTAGCGTGGTGCCACGACCTACGCCACCGCAGGTGAGACCATTGATCTCGTTGCTGTCGCCTAGGATGAAGCCAGCGTACTCGATGCGTACGTAGCGCAGTACACCGCTGTTGTCCTCGTCATTGTCGCCACCGTAGCGATACTCCTCGACACCTTGGTTGAGACCCTCGATAAACTGAGCGTCGGTCGGTGTATTGACCTTAGCCTTACCTAGTAAGATGACACCACCGAAGTCTCCAGGAGCGGGGCGACCAGCGTTGTTGTCGACTGCCTTGGAGGAGGTGAAGACGATAGGCTTCTGTGCGGTACCCTCGGCCATAATCTTAGCGCCACGAGTTACAACGAGTACGCCTGTAGCCCCTGATGGTGTGGGCTCCTCGATGATGGTGGTGCCAGCATCGATGGTGAGCGTCTCATTGGCGGGAACGGTGACGATGCCCTTGAGTGCGTAGACCTTGTCAGCTGTCCAGTGATTGTTCTTGCCATTGATGCGTCCCTCGACGACTACGAGCTCCTTGCCACCGATGGTGCGGCCAGTGACTTTGTTGTTGTCTCCACCACCATTAGGCTCATTGCCTGTTTCGTCGCATGAGGTAAATAGTGCTAGGCTCATGAGGGTAGCCATCACGAGGCTTAGTAAACGGATTGTCTTGTTCATGATATTATGATAGATAGTTGAAGTGTTAGTATCTCTGATTCTTTAGAAAGTCCAGCTGACGGAGGCACTCAGCGAGATGCCGTCGCGGTACTGGTAGACGATGTTGTCGTGACCTGGGTCGTAGTCGCTAGAGGTGCCATGCCGCATCGTGTCTAGGATCTGATTATTGTCAGCGGCACGCTCGAAGTCGTCTACGTGGTTGGTGTAGATGATGTGCTTAGCGTTGAGTAGGTTAGAACCATTGACCTTGATGGTCACACCATACTTGGGGAAGGTGTAGGAGAGCTGTGCATCGAGCTGACTGAAGGGCGCCTCGTACTCCTGCTCGTAGGCTTGGTTCGTATTGAGGACGAGCTTGCGTCCGGAGCGGTTCATAGTAAGATTTGCCCCAAAGGTCTCGCTCTCGTAGGAGAGACCCACATTGTACATATAGGGCACCTGACTGTACATCGGTCGGCGCTGCGTGACAGGTACCCAGCGCAGTATGCCGCTCTCGTCGGCACGTGAGACCATACCGGTGACGATGCTCTGTGTGAAGGTCGCATTGGCATTGAGGTAGAGATGCTCGAGCCATGAGCCTAGGGGTATGAAGCCGAAGTTCTTACGTAGCTCTAGCTCGACACCATAGCTGTGCGCTTTGTTGCTATTCATCAGCATGTAGAAGCGGGCGAAGGAGGCGGTCTTCTGAGCGATGCGCTCGATAGGCTTGTCTAGGTAGCGGTAGAATCCACCGATGGAGATAACCTCGCCAGCGCCGGGGTACCACTCGACACGGAGGTCAGCACCGTCTACGGTCGTCGAGATGACGCTCTGGTTGAAGATCTCTCCACCGAGGAAGGGATCGTAGAAGCGGTAGGCTGTGCGCTCCATAAACTGCGGGCGTACCGTGTTGCGGCTGTAGCTCAGTCGTACGTTGAGGTCCTTGATCGGTGTGATCGTAAGATTGATCGACGGCATAATAGCCACGGGCTTCTCTTTGCGATCCTGCTCGACGATGTTTAGCTCGCCCATCCACATAGAGGGGTTGCTCAGCTCTTGGTAGAGGTAGTGCTCGACACGCAGCCCCCAGACGAGACGTAGTAGCTCGCTGTATCGGTCATCGAGCATAGTGTAGACTGCATTCTGGAAGACCCGTCCGTGGTACATACGTCCGTCACCCTGGAGACGCTTGAGATCCCAGGCGAAGCCGCCGTCGCGCATATTCTCCTCCTTGATGAGGTCAGCGATCGTGCTGGTTGTGAAGTCAAAGCCTCGTGTGTTGAAGAGGTGCATCGAGAGCTCCCAAAACTCAAAGCGGTTCTCTTTGAAGGCACCGTCGTATCCCGCCTTGAACTTATGCGTCCAGTCATTGCCAAAGAGGTCAAAGGGTAGCTCCACATTGACCTGCCCATTGAAGTCTCGCTCGTGGTTGAGGTACCAGGCACGGGTCAGCGGGAAGAGCGATCCCGACTGCACACCCACCTGATTGTAGAAGTGACGCGCTCCAGCCTCGTCTAGCTGGCTCACCTGCTGTGTGAAGGCGGCGTCCTTCTGATTGCGCTGTACGTAGGTGTGTGCCAGCGCCCAGTCGAGACGAAGTGACTCGCATAGCTGATGCTTACCGCTGAGCTTGTTTTGCAAGAGGTCTTGAAAGGTAGGGTAGTTGACCTGCTGTCGGTAAGGATTGCTCTTGGGGTTGGGATCTTCGTCGCTCAGACCAGTTAGCTCCGAGAGGTCGTTGTCGTACTTATGGGTATAGGTGTTGCGCAGGCTGAGGCGGTTAGTGCCCCGCTGCCAACCGATGTTGAGGACGCCCGCAAGGGTTGTGTTGTACTTGTAGTTAGCGCCGCTATTGCGTATGCCCGTATCGACAAAGCTCTCCTGTACCTTATTATATTGCTTGGCATTCATCCACTCGCCACGCTCTATATGGTCGATGATAGTCTGCTGCTGCGTGTTGCGATAGGTGAGCGAGGCGATCAGACCGAGCCGATGGTTACCGCTCTTGTTGAGGTCCCAGCTCTTGCCGAGAGAGACTTGGTAGTTCTGTGCGAGCGGGGTCTTGCCCTCCTCGATGGTAAAATTGTCGGTGGTCAGTCGCTTGCTCTGCTCGAAGAGCTCAGGGACGGGGTTGTACGGATCGAATGGTATCTCGTGGAGTCCCTTAGGTAGAGTGCGTCGCCCATCGTCATAGCCGAGCCAGTCCCACTTTCCCCTGATGCGATACTTCTGCGTCTGGAAGGTGCTGAGCGAATTGTAGCTAGTGCTGGCGCTGATGGAGATAAAGTCCTTCGTCGGTATGTCTCTCGTGGTGATCTGTATGAGACCTCCTGAGAAGTTGCCACTGACATCTGGTGTAGCGGTCTTGAGGACCGTCACATTGTCTATGAGCGAGGTAGGTATCAGGTCAAAGCCGAAGGCCTTTGAGTTGCTCTCTGTACTGGGTAGTGGAATGCCATCGAGCGAAGCTTCGTTCCAGCGCTCACCCATACCCCGCACGGCAACATACTTATTGCTCATGGTGGTGACACCCGTGACACGCTTGAGTGCCTCGCCAAGGTTTTTGTCGGCCGTCTTGCCGATCATCTCGCTTGATACGACCGTAGAGAGCTGAGGCATACTCTGTTGTATCTTCATCGCACCCGCTGTGTTACTGGTCTTGTAGGAGCCGGTCACGACGACGGTGCCGAGGAGATTGTCCGCTATGGCTAGATCTACTGAGAGACTGGTCTCTTTGCCAGCGGTAATGTTTACCTCTTGGATCTGCTTGGTCTCATAGCCCACGTAAGCGATCTCTACGGTATAGGTGCCAGGGGCAAGCTGTAGGGAGTAGTTGCCATCGAAGTCAGTAACCTGTCCGCCACCCGTCTCGATGATGCGCACGGTGGCTCCGATGAGTCCCTCGCCGTGCTCGTCGACGATGCGCCCCGTGAGGGTGCCTAGTCGTAGATCAGCCTCGCTGTGAGGAATGGGCTGCCCGTGTGGCTGAGCCGTTAGTGCAGGGCTGACCGCTAGGAGTGTCAAGAGGGTGAGCGCCAGGGTGAGCGTATAGGAAAGAGCCTTGTATAGCATACGAAATATCTTCTGTTTCAAATCTTACGTTGCAAAGGTAGCTTGGCGATGTTATCATACGGTTACTCGTTTGTTTCGTTTCGCTGACAAGGGAATATGTGGCGCAAGCTCTCCTTCGGAAAGAAGTGTCGCTAACTTGACAAAGTTTCCTCTGTATGAAACTCCAGTTTCACCCGTATGAAACTCCAGTTTCTTCCGTATGAAACTTTAGTTTCACCCAAGTGGTACTGATAGTTAGCTCATTTCTGTAGAGTGATCTACTCGCCCCCTCAAGAGACTGTTGCATAAAGGCGAATCGCTGTGTTGCTTTCGGGATTCGGCTTCGGTCACATACGGAGGTATGCTCCCTTCAGACCTCACCCTCAGCGCCTTGCGCTTCATCCTTTCTGCAAAGTCTAGACAATCTTGCAAGCAAGATTGTGAGACTGTTGACTTTTGCTACAGTCTCCTCAAATAACTCTTACGGGATAGCAATAACCTGCCATGAGGAGAGCACGATGCGATTGGTCAGAAAACGAAAAGAAGGAACGCACCGAGCGTGCATTCCTTCTGACCTATATACTATATGTATGTCTGAGCTAGTTGGCGTAGATAGCGTCTAGTCGCTGGCGCAGGGTGTCGATGTCGACATCGACGTCGATGACTCCGTTTTGCGCTAGAGAGATCTTGCCACGCTCCTCGCTGATGACGATGACGAGGCAGTCCGTAGCCTGCGAGAGCCCTAAGGCACTGCGGTGACGCAGGCCCAAGTCTTTCGAGAGGTTGGGATCGTTGGAGACGGGGAGGATACATCCAGCGGCCCGTATGTCGTTATCGACGATGATCATAGCACCGTCGTGGAGTGGGCTGTTTTTGAAGAATATGTTTTCGATCAGGCGAGCATTGATCTCTGCCTTAAAGACCTCTCCCGTGTGGAGGTAGGCGGTGAGCTCCTGCTTGGCTTGGATAGCGATGAGGGCGCCCACCTTCTTGCGCGCCATATTCATACAGGCTAGGACAAGTGCTGCGACACAGCGCTGCTCCTCCTGAGCGCTCTCATCTCCCTTGAAGACCTTTCGCAAGAAGCGCCATCGGTGGGTACTGCCGAGCGTGATCAAGAAGCGCCTTATCTCCTCCTGAAAGATGATCACTAGAATGAGCATCCCCGTGCCGACCAGCTCGTCGAGGATACCCCCCAAGAGGATCATACCAGCCCACTTGGAGACGATGACCCACACGAGGACAAAGGTGAAGATACCTAAGATCAGCGCTCTCGAGGCGGTCGCTCTCAATGTCCGATAGACATAGTAGAAGAGCAGTGCCGAGAGGATAATGTCAAAGAGGTCGACAAGCGTAAAGGATAACCAGTCTAGCGTCACAGTCCTAAGTCTCTAAGCGTAATAGTTAAAGGGTCTCTAGCGGTCTCTGCCAGTGGGTGTAGCTGCTCGCCCCCGTAGCATCGGGGAGATGCTTGCGGATCATGTCGGTCACCTGGATCGCCTCGACAGCGAGACGCACATCGTGGGTGCGGATGATCTGTGCGATGCCCTCCATCAGAGCATAGGTGTGTAGTACGTTGGTCGCATCGCCTGAGTGCATAGCGTCTGCTCCGATGACCGTCTGCACCATACGCTTGCGCGAGAAGCCGACCAGCACGGGCTCGGCAAACTCTTGTAGCGCCTCTCGCTGATGCGTCAGTAGGCGGTAGTGGTCGTCCATACTTTTGCTAAAGCCATAGCCTGGGTCGAGGATCACATCTTTCACACCGCAAGCGTGGAGTTGCTCGAGACGGCTTCGGAAGTAGTCCGCCACGCACACCTCGACCGAGGGCTTGTAGTCTACCACTTGGTGCATACCCTCGACACTATGCTCTAGGTGCATCAATATGTAGGCGACGCCCAGCTCCCCCATGGTGCTGTACATCTTCGCATCAGCCTGACCGCCCGATATGTCGTTGATGATCTCCACGCCATACTCCTCGACGCACGCCTTCGCCACGTCAGCACGGTAAGTATCTACCGAGATAGGCAGGTCGGGCGCTTCGGCACGGATGATCTCCAGTGCGTGGCGTAGTCGACGTAGCTCCTCCTCGCCATCGACCAATTCGCCACCTGGGCGTGTCGAGCAGGCACCAATGTCGATGATCCGTCCGCCCTCCTGGACGATCTCGTGGGTACGCTCAGCGATCGCCTCGGCGGTCTGCTTGCGACTACCAGCGTAGAAGGAGTCGGGCGTCACATTGAGGATGCCCATCACGACAGGCTCCGACAGGTCGAAGGCGCGGCCTCCTAGATTGAGTATGTAAGACATAAGCGTGTCAGGTCTTGTTGGTTGTGATCGCTCCCCGTCACTTACTATATAGTAGTGGCGAGGAGCGGTTGCTTTTATAGATTAAAGTTTAGCTTGGCGCATATCCTTTGTCTCTGCCAAGGCTTTGTGGAAGGCGAAAGCCTTCTCTAGACAAACGGGGGTCTGTCCCTCCGAAGCCTGAGCTAGATAAGCACGTAGCAGTGGACGATAGTCGGGATGGGCGCAGTTCTCTATGATGCGCTCCGCACGCTGTCGTGGAGAGAGTCCTCGGAGGTCAGCGATACCGTACTCGGTTATGAGAACCTTGACCGAGTGCTCGGTGTGATCCACGTGGCTCACCATCGGCACGATAGCACTGATGGCACCGCCCTTGGCGGTCGATGGCGTGGTGAAGATAGAGATGTAACCATTGCGGGTGAAGTCGCCCGAGCCACCGATGCCGTTCATCATCTTGGTGCCTAGGACGTGCGTCGAGTTGATGTTGCCGTAGATGTCTGCTTCTAGAGCGGTATTCATCGTGATGACCCCGAGACGGCGCACGATGCCTGGGTTGTTTGAGTACTCCTCTGGGCGCAAAAGTAGCTTGTCCTTGAAGAAGTCCCAGTTCTGATAAATGTCTAGGATCACATTACGACTGACTGAGAGCGAGCAGCCCGAAGCAAACTTAACGCGTCCCTCCTTCATCAGCCCAATGACGGCATCTTGGATCACCTCGGTGTAAACCTCAAAGGGTGGGATCTTCGGGCTCTTACCTACGGAAGCTAGAACCGCATTGGCGATATTGCCTACGCCACTCTGTAGCGGGAGGAACTCACGAGGGATGCGACCTGTGCGGATCTCCTCCTCGAGAAACTTCGTGACATTCTCTCCGATCGCCTGCGTCACCTCATCGAGCGGTGCAAAGCCTCCGTCATCGTTTGGCTCGCTGGTCTTGACGACCGCCACGACCTTCTTCGGGTCGAGCTGTACGTAAGGTTTGCCGACACGATCAGAGGGCTTGTAGATAGGCAGCTCACGACGTGCGGGCGGATCGAGAGGCTCTGCGATGTCGTGGAGCCCACGTATCTTGGCGGGGTGACGATCATTGAGCTCGACGATGATCCGATCTGCGAGGCGACAGATGGTGGGTAGGATACCGACACCCGTGGTGGGTACCAGCTGACCATCTTCCGTTAGCTCAGCGGCCTCGACGATAGCTACGTCGATCTTGCCAAAGAAGCCAGCACGCATCTCCTGCGCTAGCTGCGAGAGGTGCATATCGCAGTAAGCGACTTCACCGCTATTGATCTCGGCACGTAGGTCTTTGTTGGACTGATAGGGCGCTCTAAACTTGATCGCGTGAGCACGTGCCAAGGCTCCGTCGAGGCGGTCGCCGGTCGAGGCGCCCGTGAAGACACCTATGCGGAAGGGTCTCCCCGCCGCATGCTCCTCCTCAGCGTAATGAGCTATCGCTTGTGGCACTACCTTAGGGCAACCAGCTGGGGTGAAGCCACTGAAGCCTACCTGATCGCCATCGTGAACTAATCTCGCTGCCTCTTCGGCAGTCATGATTGGGTAAGACATACTATATATTGGGTTAAGTGTTTGTGCTATAAGAGCCCGCCACCGCCTCGCTGCGGTTGCGTTTCTCAAAGGTACGGAAAAAAGAGATTGGCTGTTAGCTGTTGGCCTTTGGCTCTTGGCTGTTAGCTAGAGACACTAGAGCCACTAGGGACACTAGCACTCCGATAGCTCCGATCACCCTAGCCAACAGCTAACAGCCAAGAGCCAAAGGCCAACAGCTAATCGCTAGAACTGGAAGTAGATGAAGGGCTGCACACCACTGCTCTGGAACTGGACGACGAGCAGCACGACGAGGGCGAAGAGGAGCGCCTGACCGACGAGTGGCATACGACTGATGCTGCGCTCGAGGGGACGGAAGGCGCGCTGCGGGACGAAGTGCGCCACGAAGCCTAGCACGATGAGCGTCACGACGAGCCAGTAACCCTCGAGAAACTGCGGGATGATCTCGGGGTGGAACTCATACCGTATCATCTCAAACATCTGTCCGATGCCCTCCATCGTTGGCATTCGGAAGAAGATCCAGGCGAAGCAGACGAAGTGGAAGGTGATGAACATGCCTAGGTAGCGTCTGAACCGTCCCATAGAGGCTCCGTCGGGGCGTGCCCACGGGCAGATCTGCATATAGAGCTTGTGCAGGGCAAGGGCGACACCGTGCATACCACCCCAGAGGATAAATCGCAGGCTGGCTCCGTGCCATAGTCCGCCGAGGAGCATCGTGACGAGGAGATTGAGATAGGTACGCAACCGACCACGACGACTCCCCCCGAGCGGTATGTAGAGGTAGTCCCGTAGCCAGGAGGAGAGGGAGATGTGCCAGCGTCGCCAAAACTCGGTGATGGTGGCGGAGCGGTAGGGCGAGTCGAAGTTGATATTAAAGCGAAAGCCGAGCCACAGCGCGATGCCGATAGCCATATCGGAGTATCCAGAGAAGTCGCAGTAGATCTGGAGTGCGTAGCCGTAGATCGCCATAAGGTTTTCGAAGCCACTGTAAAGGGTTGGGGCGTCAAAGACACGATCCACGAAGTTGAGCGAGATATAGTCGGAGATGATCGCTTTCTTGATCAGTCCCGAGAGAATGAGGAAGAGTCCCTCGCCAAACTCCTTTTTGGTGACCCATACGGGCTTGTAGATCTGCGGGATAAAGTCTTTGGCACGAACGATAGGCCCCGCCACGAGCTGAGGAAAGAAGGAGACGTAAAAGAGGTAGTCCACCCAACGTCTCAGCGGACGTATCTCGCCTCGATAGATGTCGATGACGTAGCTGAGCGACTGGAAGGTGAAGAAGGAGATGCCGACGGGGAGGAAAATGTCGAGCGGTCCTAGCTGTATCGTGCTTATCTCGCCAAGCCCAACCAGTCCTCCAAACCACTGGACAAGCGGTGTGAAGAGCTCGAGAAGGAAGTTGGTATACTTGAAGTATCCGAGCATACCGAGGTTGAAGCAGAGGGAGAGGGTGAGCCAGCGACGCTTGACTTTGCGCTCTGGGGCGGCTGCTATGAGGTGCCCGATGATGAAGTCGACCGTGGCGGTCATAATGAGGATCATAGCGTAGTAGCCGCTGCTCTTGTAGTAGAAGAAGAGCGAGAAGCACACTACATAGATGATCCGTGCCAACGTCTGCTTACGCAGTAGGTAGTAGAGCGGCAGGAAGAGCAGGAAGAGGACCAGAAAGAGTCCACTATTGAAGAGCATCGGAGCTGAGCTATCGTAGGTGAGTAGCTCGGCAGCTCGTGTGAGATAGGGGGTGAGCATACGGAGGTTAGTCTTCGGAGGCTTGAGAGGTGACGTGGGGGTCGTGCTGGCGCCACTGTGTGTAGTCGTTTTGGAGAGCCGTGGCGATCGCTGCCCCTACCTTATTATAGCCAGCAGCGGTCAGATGGACGCGATCACCTGAGAGGATGCCACTAGAGAGTAGTTGCGCAGCACCTGCCTTCCCCCCGAAGTGACTGAAGAGGTCGATGTAGCCGCACCCCAATTCCCGAGCTTGCTGCTGTAGCTCGTCGGCAATGAGCTGGCAGTTGGCATTAGCACGGTAGCTGGTGCGGTATCGTCTACGCTTGCCCCGCTGGCGCACACGTACCTTGCGATAGCAGTAGAGAGGCGAAGTGAGGACGATGGCGCAGTCGGGATTGCTCGCTTGGAGCCTGCGTACCAGTCGGGCGACCTCCTCGCCAAAGTGGTTGCGGTCAAACTGCCGTGCGAGCGACTCATTGGTACCTAGCGAAAGGATGATCAGCTGAGGCCGCAGAGTGGCGACAGAACTGGTAAAGCTTCCTTTGCTGTAAGTATAGTAGGTAGCACCATTGTAGCCGATCGTATGGACGAGCGCACCGCCACTACTACGCTCTAGGCTAGCGCCATACCAGACGGACGAGGCGGGAGCGGTCACCTGTGCCGAGCTAACGTAGCGACCCACGAGGAGCGTGTCGCTGACGATCTGCTCGGTAGTCAAAGTGTCGTGAGCGATCCTGCTAGCGCTATGGCCAGCTAAGGTGAAAGGTTGCGACCCCCGCTGACGATAGATGACAATGCGGTCGAAGGTTTGTCCGCCGCCACACTGCAGCGTGTAGGTGATGGCACCACTCGCCCTCGTCTGTAGCACCATGCCCGTAGGACTCTCTCGGTCGTAGTCTCTCTGGGTGATCTTAACGCCCGACGTGCCAGCTGAGGAGGCACGTATCACCGTGTGGATCGGTGGATTGGTACCCAATAGGCGAAAAGGGCCTACCCAGCCGAGGCCGCCATCGCCCCAACGCTTTGTAAAAGCTTGACGGATCGGCATCGTGAAGTGTCCCGCCTGTATGTGCGAGTCGCCTAGGTGAATGATCGAAACGATCTGTCTAGTCGCTCTCGCCTCGTCACAAGCGACCCAAAGCTTATCGAGATAACCGTCGGGCGCTACGAGCTGTGGCACCCGCTGTGCCATAAGCGTCTGCGCCATAAGGAGTAGGCTCCCTATGATGGCACAACTGATGCGTATCAACCGACTACTCCTCATCGCCAATCAGATCTGCTGTGAGTAACTTGGCGAGCTGTCGCCCGCCCGCCATAGAGACGTGGGTATAGTCTTTTGCTGCCCACCCTTTGTCCACAAAACCTTGGATACCACCGAGTGACGCCATCGCCTCGTGCGTATTCCAAAAGAGGAGTCCGTAGCGCTGTGCCAAGCGGTGCTGTATGCGGAGTACACGAGCCACCCCATTGAGCGGGTGGATCTCTCCCTCCCGCAGCGTGGCGCGGTCAGAGAGCGACATAAGTAGGATCGTGGCGTGCGGGTAGAGCTGCTGGATATGCTCGATGCTCTTAGCCATAGCAACGTAGTACCAGTCGTAGCTGTCGTCATTGTCTTGAGCGCTCACCACATTAAGCCCATAGGAGAGGATGATCAGGTCGTAGGGGCGGAAGCGTGAGAGCTGTGCCGTCAGGGTCGAGGAGACAGCATTGAGCTTCGCACCAGAGGAGCCTCGGAGACTGTAGTTGTCTACGGAGACACCCGTTGCACCATCGAAGCAGACACCATAGAAGCGTGTGCCATCGCCCCCCTCGGTAGCAATCTCAACCCGCTTGACACCACTATGTGGCAGGGTGTACTCGGCGAGCGCTCCGTGGCTAGCGGGTAGCTCGACAGGTTGCTGCTCGCCTCCGTTGATGCCGTAACTGATCGTTACGGGGATCGAGTCGCTCACGTAGTGGAGCGTCACGCGGTCGGCAGCACTCTTTAGCTTGTAGCTTGTGGAGGCGGCAGCAGTAGCTGTGGCAAAGGTTTCGGCTAGTGTGAAGAGCGTGCGAGACTTGCTCTTATTGGCGGAGGTCTCCTGCCAAGCTCCCTCGAAGCGCTGCTGGATGCTCTGCCTAAAGCGAGCCACTGGTGAGGTGAGCGCTACGTAGCCCACCCCTTGACCGCCATAAGTCTGCTGGAGCGCTTGACGAAAAGGAGCCACCAAGATGTCTCCCTCGATAAAGGAGTCACCGACGAAAGCGATACGCACCGCCTTCGTATGTCCCTCCCGCAGCGCAGCCCGCAGACGGCGCAACGCACTCTGCCCCTCGGAGTAGTCCATCAGACGGCTGGAGAGTTCTAGCGGAGGAAGCGTATCGACCGCTACTTGCGTACGATTGGTCGAGTCGTCTATGGCGGTTGTCGAGTCTGTGGGAGTAGGCTCAGGATCAAATGGATCTTCAGACTCCTCTAGAGAAATGGAGAGCGTCTCTGACGACTGAGTTGTTGTCGTATCGAGTAGATCACTCAGCGGGTTAAATGCCTTGACCTGGTAGCCTGCGATAGGACCGACAGCGACCAGCAGCTCCGAGAGTCCATACGCTAGCAAGCAACCGACGAGGAGCAGCCCGAAGCTACGGTAGAGATGATTCTTTCTTTTCATAAGCTATGAGACGACACGCTAGAGCTAGGCGTTAATGCTTGGCGTCTCTTCTATCCGCTGCCTCTTTGCGCCGCGCCTCTTGGAGTAGCTTGTCCGCCTCAACGAGCTGATCGTAAAAGTGTGCTCCGAAGGCGGCTATCAGCGGTTCGCGTACGAACTGGTACACCTTGATGCCGAGCTTGCGCCCTCGCTCCACAGCCGCCTGACAGATGTCCCAGCGGTCGTAATGTAGTGATGAGAAGTACTTGAACTGACGCACACGGATCGGATAGAGCCGACAGCTGATCGGCTTCTCCAGCTGCACCTCGGGATGGGTCGAGGCGTACCATTCGATGGCGCAGCGCACCCCTTCGGGGGGCGTGGGGTGGAGCGTGAAGGCGCAGTTCTCGCCGTTCACTATAGAGAGTACCCGCTCGCCAGATATATCTATGTAGCTCACCCCCTGATGATGGATCAGCTCAGACGCCTCGGGCGCTAGGTGCGGCTCAAGGAGCGAGAGGTGACGCTGATAGCTGCGACACTCACGCTCTGTGGCGGGTGGACCCGCATCGCCATGCACACAGCAAGCGCCACGGCATACGGCATAGTCGCAGGCGAAGCACTCCTCAAGGATCTCAAAGCTCACCACCTTGTCATCAATCTGTATCATCTCTCTGCGGGTGTTAAGGTTATCATCAAGGCTTTGCCCTCCCCTCGTGCTACCTGCATCGGGAGGGTCTCGGCGGGAAGCAGTAGTGCCTCGTGGGGAGCTAGTTGCCACTGCTCCGTATCGTTACCGCTTAGTAGCAAGCTCCCAGAGATGCCGACAAGGATCGCACAGCTCGTCCCATCGGTGGTGATGGTCTGAAGCGAGTCTGGTGTGGCTGTCACCTCGTGACAGACGAAGTGTGGCGTACCTAGGGGTAATTGGCGAGAGTCCAGCCTGTGCGGTCCTAGGGTAGCTGTGCGAAGTGCCTCCTCGATGTGTAGCGTCCGCTGGGCACCCTCGTCATCTACTCGGTCATAGTCGTAGAGCCGATAGGTCGTGTCGCTCGTGTCCTGCACCTCAATCAGCATCGAGCCAGCCCCTAGTGCGTGGATCGTGCCAGCTGGTAGGGCAATAGCCTCTCCTGGTCTCACTGGCTCCCAGTGCAGGTAGCGCATCAGACCACCACGCTCGATGGCGGAGCGCAAGGTTTCGGCACTCATCGGCTCGGTCAGCCCGAGACAGATACGACTCGTCGGCTCCGTCTCTAGGAAGTACCATATCTCATCTTTGCCCCCCTCTTCGGGCGATGGGTGTACCTGCACCGAAAGGTCGGTCGCAGCGTCCAGTAGCTTGATCAATAAGGGGAAAGCTCCACCGCATCGTGCCGTCTGTCCTCGCCCGAGTAAGCGGTCTCCATAGCGAGCTACTAGAGCATCTAGCGAAGCTCCCTCGTAGTCGGCACCCTCTGTGGGCGTCTCCTGTCCTGCCAGTGCTGAGAGTAGCCACACCTCGCCAATCTGCTTGTCGCCTCCCGTAGGCGCAAGACGACCTCCACCCCATATCTTGTGATAGTATTGGGGCGTACAGCGAATTGGTGTAAACTTACGAGACATATATATAATAGGAGATGTGGCGAGGGTTACTTCTCTTCGTCCTCTGACTGCTCTAGAGCACGGCGCTCCTGCTCGGTGCGGTAGTTCCGATGCCATATCCAGGCGAGGAGTGCGATCACCACAAGCGTGCCGATACTGGAGCCTACACGAACCCAGTCAAAGGGAGTGCGCTGCAGGATCCAAACCCACACGTTGAGGGCGATCCACCAGATGAGGAGGAAGTAAAGCTTGAGACGGTCTCTGCGAAACATGGCTAAGCCTTCTTCTCGGGTGGCACCTGACGTACGTAGTGTGCCATCTCGTGGGGGATGATCATCGATAGCTCCATAAAGCCAGCGTACTCCCCATTTTCATACCACGGGATCTGGTAGATGAGCTTCTTCTTGTCGCCCTTTGTGATGGTGTAGACATGCTTCGTCTGGTGTGCCATCATATCGGCCAGCATCGAGCGAGCTGGCTCGGGGTGGCAGTCGAGGACATTCTTGCCGATCAAGCTCTGACCCGGCTTGAGATTGACCTGACGCGACTGCTCGTTCATCTCTATAATGCGACCCTCACGGTCACAGATCGAGACCGCTACATCAGCCTCTTCAAAGAATGGTATCATGTGATTGGAACTATAAGTTAGTCGTGATGGTAAGGCTCTCCCCGCAGTATCGTGCAGGCTCGGTAGATCTGCTCGACCGCAAAGAGACGCACCATCTCGTGCGTCAGGGTCAAGCGACTGAGCGACCAAGCTTGCTGTCCGTAGCGCTGCTTAAACTCAGGTGTAAAGCCGTAAGGACCGCCCACCACCAGGAGAAGCCGCTTAGCACCGCTATTCATATAGCGCTGTAGCTGATCCGCCCACTGACGACTCGTGTACTCCTTGCCACGCTCATCCAGTAGGACCACCAAGTCACTCGGAGCGATCACCGAGGCGATAGCCTCGCAGGTCGCCTGTTGCTGATTAGCTATGGAGGCTTGCTGCTTGCGCCGCTTAGGGTCGGGCAAGACCTCAATGTCGAAGGGTATATAACCACCGATGCGCTGCCGATACTCCTCGATGAGGCGGTGTAGCTCTGGCGAAGAGGTCTCACCTACTACGAGGAGTGTCGTACGCATATGATGTGCAGAGCTAGCTCTTAGAAGGGTAGGTCGTCAGCGTTGTCACCAGCTGAGGGATCGAAGGAGCCGCCAAACTGATTTTGCGTCCCAGCCTCAGGAGCTTGCGAAGCGAAGCCCGTGCTAGGAGCTGAAGCGGCATTACCTCCTACGTAAGGTGTTTTGCCCGCAAAGGGATCCTCCTCAGGAGTTGGTGCAGCTGCGTTTTGGTCTACCTTGGAGACGTTGTAAGCAGTCACGTCTGTGTACCAGCGCTCCATATACTCCCGGCTCTCTACATCAAAGCGAACCTCGACGAAGTCACCCTCTGTGAGCGAAACCTCATCGATACGGTTATTCCAAATGTTGAAGCAGATGGTGCGTGGGTACTGCGAGTCAGTCTCTATGACAAAAGCCCCCTTGCGCCAAGCGTTGCCCGCCTTGCTGACACCCTCCTGTACAGGGAGAATGCGTATGACGGTGCCTCTAGCGATGAGTGGATTGGGGCGGTTATTGTTGCTGTCCATATCTAGTTTATAAGTTATTAGTTGTTAGTCGATAGTTGTTAGTGGAGAGTTAGCGGAGTGTCGGAGCAAAGCCAATGATCTCTCTGACCTCCTCGATGGTCTTGCGAGCGCTCTCACGTGCCTTCATAGCCCCCTCGGTAGCCACTCGGTGTAGCTGCTCCTTGTCGCTAGATAGCTCGAGGATTCGCTCTCGGATTGGAGCGATCGCAGTGAGCAGATCAGCTGCTAGTTGCTTCTTCAGATCTCCGTAGCGTATCGAGCAGTCCGCATAGCATTGGCGAAAGTGTGCCACCGTCTCAGGCGCAGAGACTAGATCCATAATGGTGAAAAGGTTTTCCACTGGCTCCGAGGGCTTGCTGTTTGGCTCCGTAGGGCCAGCGTCCGTGACAGCTCGCATCACCTTCTTCGTGATTGCCTTGTCATCCTCGTAGAGATAGATTGCATTGCCCTCACTCTTGCCCATCTTGCCCGAGCCGTCGAGCCCTGGCACCTTGATCGGCTTAGACATAGCGGTCCACGAGGCAGGCTCGGTGAAGTACTCTACATCGTAGATTGTGTTAAAGCGACGTGCGAAGCGGCGCGCCATCTCCATATTTTGCTCCTGATCCTTGCCCACAGGCACCTTGACGGCACGCTGCAGTAAGATGTCGGCCGCCATGAGCGTTGGGTAGGTGAGCAGCCCAGCATTGACATTGTCTGGCTGCTTGCGCGCTTTCTCCTTAAAGGTGGTGGTGCGCTGTAGCTCACCCAGATAAGCGTTCATATTGAGGTAAAGGTATAGCTCCAGTACCTCTGGCACATCGCTCTGACGGTAGAGGACCACCTTGCTCGGATCGAGACCACAAGCGAGGTACTCAGCGAGGATTGTGTCTGTATCCTGCACTATGTCCCCCGGGTGTGGGTGTGTGGTGAGCGAGTGCCAGTCAGCGATAAAGAAGTAGCAATCATACTGCTCCTGCATCTCTAGGAAGCTACGCATAGCTCCGTAGTAGTTGCCTATATGTAGATGACCGGTAGGTCGGATCCCGCTGACGACTCGTTCCATACTGTGAATGTACTCTCTATATTAATGTATAGTTATAGCGCAAAGGTAGTACTTTTTGAGGTCTCTGCACTTCAAATGCTCCAAAAACAAACGTAGGGAGTCTGCATAGCATCTCCCTACATAAGGTGTGGTGACTCGGGTGGGATTCAAACCCACGACCTTCAGAACCGGAATCTGACGCTCTATTCAGCT
>URDQ01000013.1 GCA_900546675.1 uncultured Porphyromonas sp.
TTTTATCAGAAGCTCGATGAAACCAATTCAGTTGCATTTGATAGTTGAATCTACACTCTAACTTCTAATCTCTGACTTCTAATCTCTTTTTCGTATCTTTGTCCCAAGTCTATTTTTCACTGGTAGATTATGCACAGACCTAAGACCTCTACCCGACTGACTAGATGGGTACTTGTGATGGCGATGGTGTGGCTCACGAGCTGCGCTAGTCGTCAGGCGACTGTGACTCCTTACGTGGCTGGTGAGCAACCCACGAGTGGAGTCGTTTACTATCTACCGAAGACACAACTACGCATACACTTTATCATCTCGGAGGAGCAGTTTGAGCCTGGTGCACTGGTCGCTTACGCCTCTAGGTATCTAGGTGAGAGCTATGCGACGCAGCCCACGATACGCTACCAGATAGAGCGTGTGGCGATGCACGCTCATGGAGTCCCTGACACGATGCAGAGCTATCTGATTCAGTCGGTGGCGACGCCCTCTGTCGAGCAGCTTGTCGCACTAACTCCTGATGGGCTTCTCTACTCGCTCCACGGCTCGGCGTACAAGCCCTCCACGACAGACTACCTCTCAGACTATCCCAAGGGGGTGACCCAGCAGGAGGCTAGTCAAGCACTACCTCAAGAGTATGCCCTAGCTACCTCACGTGCCAAGCAGGCTGAGGTAGCGGCCAGTAGACTCTTCGAGCTACGAGAGCGCCGTGTGGAGCTACTCTCGGGGCAGGTCGAGACGATGCCGTGCGATGGCCCAGCGCTCAAGATGGTCCTGGACGGGCTGGACAAAGAGATAGCAGCGCTACAAGCACTCTTCGCAGGACGCACCTCGAAGCGATACTACGAGGAGATTGTAGATGTCCCCATTGACGATCCAGTCTCGCGGCAGGTGGTGGCTCGCTTTGCTCCGCAGTATGGCTTGGTCGACAAGGAGGATCTCTCGGGTGCTCCTATATATATAGGTATCGAAGCTCTAGATCATCCCACTCCGCAGAGCGATGCGGAGCTGCATAAGTCGACCAAGAGCAAGGCACTGCGCTACATCGAGCCAGGACGCGCTCGTGTATCGCTACAGCTCCCCGAGCGTAGTCAGGCAATTATGCTAGATCTCTCGGTGGCGCAGTGGGGGCGTACAGCGATCCTAGAGCACAAGCTAGGTGCGGACAAGCTAGGACAGCTCCCCTACACAATCTACTTCGACCTCACGAGTGGCTCTATCGAGCTGATCGAGCTTCCGCAGCAATGAATAACTTGAAAAATACTAATCTATAAACGAACCATTCATATGGAAAATAAACACCCCAAGGGGCTCATCGTATTGGCCCTAACGAATATGGGAGAGCGCTTTGGCTACTATACGATGCTAGCCATATTGACGCTCTACCTACAGGCGAAGTTCGGCTTCTCCTCGGCAACGACTAGTATGCTATATGGAACCTTCCTAGCGCTAGTCTACTTCCTCCCAATCTTCGGTGGTATCATAGCTGATAAATGGCTCGGATATGGTAAAACCATCTTTACAGGTGTCACGATTATGTTCGCTGGCTACCTACTTCTAGGGTTACCTTTTGGTTCTGGAGCTGCTGGTGTCACGATCATGCTCTTGTCTCTCTTCCTGATTGCTGCTGGTACGGGACTCTTCAAGGGTAACCTACAGGCACTCGTGGGTAAGATCTATGACGACCCACGCTACTCTAAGGGACGTGACATGGCGTTCTCTATCTTCTACATGTTCATCAATATCGGTGCCTTCTTTGCTCCTAGCATGGGTAACTGGATTACGAACAATGTACTAGCTAAGGAGAACTACTTCTACGATGCGACAATTCCTGCAAACTATAACAAGCTCAACGATGAGACGGTCGATGCTGATGCCTTTATCGCAGAGCTACAAGCTAAGCACCCTGAGTATGCTCAGCTGACGGCTGAGGAGCAGAGCCAAAAGGTTACAGCTGCTAAGAAGAAGGCTGGCGTCATGTTCCCCGAGGACGAGGCTCAGGTTCTTCACGACCTACGTATAGCAGCTCTCCGCCAGTATACTAAAGCTGGGCTAGTGAGTGATCCGCAACTGCAGATCACAGACGCCGACCATGAGGTCCTCATCAGTCGCGATGCAAAGGACGAGCCGGCCAAGTTCGCTATCAATGAGCGTGTGGCTATGCTTCAGATCCCTGCTGAGTGGACGGCTGATCTAAACAGTAAGCTCAATGCAGAGCGTGCTGATAAGGGTGAAGCAGCTCAGGAGTTGAGCTTCGAGCGTGCTTTCGGTGAGCACTATGTGTCAACGACCCTGTCACAGTCTTATAGTCTCTCGTTCTTTGTAGCTTGTATCAGCTTGGTCATATCTATCCTGATCTTCGTACTCTGTCGTAAGACTTGGAAGGCAGCAGACGTAACCGTCAAGCAAGCTAAGGCTATGGCTGCTCAGGGTGACAACTCAGCGCATGTCGTCGAGATGTCTAAGGCTGAGGTTAAGGAGCGTCTCATCGCACTAGGACTGGTCTTCTTCGTTGTGATCTTCTTCTGGATGGCTTTCCACCAGAACGGCTTGACGATGACCTTCTTCGCACGAGACTATACCGTATCACGTGTAGACGCTGCGGGTTATATGCCGTTTAGTCTACTGATGCTGATACCTTTCATCTGCTTTATGTATGGTATCTACCTCTCTACCTTCGGACTACTGGGTGGTAAGAAGAATGTCAAGACAGGCTTAGTCCTCGTCGTGCTAGGTATCGCTGGTCTCGCTGGTGGATACTTCATCGACATCAAGCCTATCGGTGATGCTTTGAGAAATATCACGCCTCAGATCTTCCAGCAGTTCAATCCATTCTTCATCATCCTGCTAACGCCTGTCACGGTAGGTCTCTTTGGTTATCTGGCCAATCGTGGTAAGGAGCCCTCAGCTCCTCGCAAGATCGGTATCGGTATGCTCCTAGCAGCTATCGGATTCTGCGTACTACTGATCCCAACGATTATGTACGCACTGCCCGCTCCTGCTCATATCCATGGTACTAGTGATACGCTCGTATCGCCTAATTGGCTGATCGGTACTTACTTCGTACTGACACTTGCTGAGCTCTTCCTTAGCCCGATGGGTCTCTCCTTCGTTTCTAAGGTAGCACCTCCACAGTACGCTGGTCTTATGCAGGGTGGATGGCTCGCAGCAACCGCTATCGGTAACCTGCTCGTCGGTGTGATGGGCTCTCTCTGGGACAAGATGCCTATGGGCTGGTACTGGGGCGTGCTAATCATCTGCTGTCTCCTCTCTGCCGCTTTCATATTTGCTGTTATGAAGCGACTCGAGCGCGCTACGGCTGACTAAAGAGGCTGTACTATGAGATAATAGTCTCCAACAAAAGACTGTATCAATTCTCCTCCAATAACGATGGACGTATCGCAGACTCCTTTACTAAGCAAGGGGTGGGCGATGCGTCCATTCGGTTATAGATATACAATAGAATACTCATGAGACCTTTATCAGACATCGTTACCTCTCTCTGCTCTTCCGATCCTGTGGAGGTAACACAAGAAGAAGCACTCCAACTCGCCAAAGAAGCAACTAGCGAGGAACTCTACGAGGCAGCGCACCGTATCACGCGGCACTGTATGGGAGACGCCTTCGACACCTGCTCGATCATCAATGTCAAGAGCGGACACTGCTCTGAGGATTGTCATTGGTGTGCGCAGAGCGCTCACTACCATACGCAGGCGGAGGCCTATCCGCTGCTGGATGTCGAGCCGTGCGTGGCTGAGTCACGAGCTAATCGCCAGGCGGGCATCGGGCGCATCGCACTCGTTGCCAGTGGACGAGGGCAGAGTGACCGAGAGATAGAGCGTATCGCGCAGCACTATGAGGCGATGCACCAGGCGAGCGACATCAAGCTATGCGCCTCTATGGGACTGCTGACGAAGGAGCAGCTCCGACGTCTTCACGAGGCAGGTGTCACCACCTATCATTGCAATCTAGAGAGCGCACCGTCACACTTCCCCAAACTCTGCACAACCCATACGCAGGCGGAGAAAGAGCAGACTATTCGTTGGGCTCGGGAGGTAGGACTACAGGTTTGCTCGGGCGGGATCATCGGCATGGGCGAGACGATGGCGCAGCGTGTCGAGTTCGCCTGCTATCTCCGTTCGCTCGCCATACGCTCCATACCTATTAATATACTTCAGCCGATCGCTGGGACGCCACTAGCCCAGGAGCCTCGCCTGACCGACGAGGAGTATCTGCGTACGGTAGCTCTCTTTCGTCTGATCAATCCGACGGCTTTCCTGCGCTTTAGTGGTGGGCGGCTGAGGCTTTCGCCAGAGGTGATGCGCCAAGCTATGTACATCGGCATCAATAGTGCCATCACGGGCGACATGTTGACGACCAGTGGTATGCAAGCTCGCGAAGATATGCAGCTCATCGCTGAGATGGGCTATCGCAATACCAACGAAAAGGATTGGCGTACCGAAGAAACCGCTTAAACTATGAAGCAATACGACCCAACAGTCCAGCAAGCCTTAGAGTGGGACCGCAAGCACCTGTGGCATCCCTACACCTCTACGGAAGATCCGCTACCAGTCTACCCCGTATCGCACGCCGAGGGAGTACGCATCTACCTAGCCGATGGCACAGAGCTGATCGATGGTATGAGTTCCTGGTGGTGCGCCGTGCACGGGTACAACAACCCTGTGCTCAATGCTGCCGTGGAGACGCAGATAGGGCAGATGAGCCACGTTATGTTTGGCGGGCTAACGCACCAGCCTGCCATAGCACTCGGCGAAGAGCTTCTGAAGATGCTCCCCGACGGCTTCGACTGGATCTTCTACGCCGACAGCGGCTCGGTAGCTGTCGAGGTGGCGCTCAAGATGGCGATCCAGTACCAGCAGTCCCTCGGTGAGACGCAGCGAGATCACTTCGTTACCATTCGTCGAGGCTATCACGGCGACACCTGGCACGCTATGAGCGTCTGCGATCCCGTCACAGGAATGCACAGTATCTTCGGCACGGCACTACCGCAGCAGCACTTCCTCGCACCGCCCTCGGTCAAGTGGGGCGAGTCGTGGCGTGACGACGCTATGGAGCCTCTCCGCCAAGTGCTTGCTCAGCACGGTGAGCAGATCGCAGCGCTCATCTTAGAGCCTATCGTGCAGGGAGCTGGAGGTATGTACTTCTACCACCCCAACTACCTCGTAGAGGCACGTAAGTTGTGCGATCAGTACGGCGTGCTGCTCATCTTCGACGAGATAGCCACAGGCTTCGGACGTACGGGGCGTATGTTTGCGATGGAGCATGCGGACGTCCTGCCCGACATTGTGACCCTCGGCAAGGCACTCACGGGAGGCTATATGACCCTCTCCGCCATTGTCACCACGCAGCGCGTCGCTGAGACCGTTTGCCGTGGCGAAGCAGGCTGCTTTATGCACGGTCCCACCTTTATGGCCAACCCTCTGGCTTGCTCCGTAGCCCTCGCCAGCCTGCAGCTCCTGCAGCGTGAACCAACGCTAGAGCGTGTCGCTAGGATCGAGGCGCAACTAAAGCGTGAGCTAGCACCTGCCAGCACTTTCGCAGGGGTCACCGAGGTGCGCGTCCTCGGCACTATCGGCGTGATCGAGCTAGATGAGCCAGTCGATATGGCCTTTATGCAGCGACGCTTCGTGGAGCTTGGCATCTGGGTACGACCTTTCGGCCGGCTCTGCTACATCATGCCCCCATACATCATCCAACCTGACGAACTTACTCGGCTCACCACAGGTTTGCTCACGGTCGTCCAGGAGATGGTCACTAGACAATCACGATAAAGGTTACGCAGTATGAAACAGACGATAGTCATTGGTGCCGGTATCACAGGACTCACCACGGCACTCTACCTACGGAGAGCGGGGTTGCCCGTGCTCGTCCTCGAGGAGGCGGAACGTGCAGGTGGACAAATACGCACTTTGCAGGAGGAGGGCTACACCTTCGAGACTGGTCCTAACACAGGGTCGATATCTTTTCCCGAAGTTGCCGAACTCTTTGCCCTCCTGCCCTCAGGCTATGAAGCCGCGACCCCTGCCGGCAAGTGTCGATACATTTATAAGAAAGGACGATTACATCAGCTTCCCTCAGGTCCTTGGGGCGGATTCACGACACCGCTCTTCACGCTGAGCGACAAGTTTCGCCTGCTCGGTGAGCCGTGGCGCAAGAAAGGCAACGATCCCTACGAGTCTGTCGGCTCCCTTGCGAAGCGACGTCTAGGCAAGAGCTTCCTGCAGTATGCCGTCGACCCCTTCGTCGGGGGCATCTACGCTGGCGATCCGATGAAGCTAGAGACCCGCCACGCACTCCCCAAGCTCTACAACCTAGAGCAGGAGTATGGAAGCTTCATTCGTGGAGCTATGGCAAAAGCCAAAGAACCCAAGAGCGCCCGTGACCGCCTAGCCACCAAAGAAGTCTACTCAGCACGTCACGGATTGGAGACGATGATTCACGAGATGGTCGAGCTAATCGGAGCCGACTACATTCGCACGGGAGCTACCGTCACCTCGGTCAGACAGGACGCAGCGGGAGACTGGCTCGTCACCTACCAGCAAGGCGGAGAGCGACACGAAGTCTCAGCCGATCACGTAGTTTCTACCGTAGGCGCCCACGCCTTGGCGGGCTTCCTCAGCGAGACTCTCCCCGACGAACTCTTATCTCCCATTACAAGTCTCTACTATGCGCCGATCGTCGAGGTAGCTGTCGGCTTTGATCGTATGGCTAGCAACTACCGAGGCTTCGGTGCGCTTATGCCTTCATCGGAGCCAGTGGACATCCTCGGGGTTCTCTTCCCGTCGGACTGCTTTGCTGAGCGAACCCCGACAGCCGAAGGGGTACTCTACAGCATCTTTATGGGAGGCACACGACGCCCCGACTTAATCGATATGAAAGAGAAAGAGCTACAAGCTTTGGCTCTCAAGGATCTCTACAAAGTGCTCGACATCGACCCACGCATAGCGCCCAATATGGTGCATATCTCGCGCCACCGCCATGCGATCCCGCAGTACGGTGCCGACAGCGAAAGACGTTGCGCAGCCATTGCGGAGGTAGAGCATCGCTACCCAGGACTCATCATTGCAGGCAACTGTCGGGACGGTATCGGTATGGCGCACCGCATCACGCAAGGCACGCAGATCGCCCAGCAACTAATCACCGACAGCGATCAGTAGGTCGGCAAGAGTCAGAGCGACCATCGACTGCACGACTGGCACCGCCCGTAGTGCTATGCAGGGGTCGTGACGCCCTGTGAAGGTGTGTGTCACGCTCGCCCCTTCGGTCGTGAGCGTCTGCTGCGGACGAGCAATGGTAGGGGTAGGCTTGAATGCTACCTCCATCACTATATCCTGTCCCGTCGTGATGCCGCCGAGCGCACCGCCATTGTGATTGCTGCCGAAGGTTACCTCGCCCGTATCGCTCATCGCGAGCAATGCGTCTAGCACCTCACTGCCCCGCTGCCCTGCCAAGTCAAAGCCATCGCCAAAGGCAAAAGCACGACTCCCCGGGATGCTCATCACGGCATAGCTCAGGAGTGCTGGTATACGGTCGAAGACGGGGTCTCCAAGGCCTGCGGGTAGACCACGCACCACACAGCCCACGACACCGCCCACGCTATCTCGGTCAGCTTGCACCTTAGTTAGGTAGGCTGCTATCTCCTCATCTAAGGTTGCATCGGGACAGTAGCAGAGACGGTCGTAAGTATGCTCTAGAGGGTAGGTCGTGTAGTCACCAGCTAGCGACAGAGTACCCACCTGCTGTATGAAAGCCTGCACCGTGACACCTCGCAGCTGCTCTAACCATTGCTGAGCGATGGCACCCGCCACCACACGAGCGACCGTCTCACGGCCACTCGACCTACCGCCACCAGGCTGTGGCTCGAGACCATACTTAAGCCAGTAGGTCAGGTCGGCATGATTTGCTCTAAAGGGTTTCCCATGCTCACTCGTGGCGGTGGCGTAGTCTTGCGAGCGAGCGTCCCTATTTTGTATCACGAAGGCTATCGGACTCCCGAGCGTCCGCCCTTCGTCAGTTAAGCCTGAGAGCCAGACCACCTCGTCTGGCTCTCGGCGTTTTGTCGTAGATCGTGAGTAGCCTGGACGACGTAGGTTGACAAAGCGCTGCACAGCCTCCCGATCGATCAGGAAGCCCGCAGGCATACCATCGAGGATCCCCCCCAAGGCAGCTCCGTGCGACTCCCCAAAGGTGGTCAGTCGCAGATTTCGTCCGAAGCTATTCATCGTGATTGCTTAGTGGCAACCGCTGCAGCAAGAGCAGCCACCCTCGTGGTCCTCGCCATCGCAGCAACCGCCCACCTGTCCCGAGAACTGAGCCGTCAGTCTCTGACGATCCTCCTCGGTAGCCGGACGTGCCTCTAGGACAGATCCGATGAAGTGTAGCGTCTGACCAGCCAGCGGGTGGTTAAAGTCCATCGTCACCGTATCGTCCGTGATCTTCTCGACGATACCAACCAGCTGATTGCCTTGGTTGTCGAGCATAGGGACAGCGTTGCCCTCGAAAACAACATCAGAGTGGAACTCGCCTTCCTCGTTTTTGAAGAGCTCCTTCTCCAGCTCCAGTATGTAAGCGTCAGAGACCTCACCATACGCCTCCTCGGGCTTGAGCGTAAAGTCAAACTTGTCGCCAGCCTCTAGTCCCATCAGTTGCTTCTCAAAAGCCTCTAGTAGGAATCCCGCTCCGATGATCAGAGCTAGAGGAGCCTCAGGAGTAGCCTTCTCGACGATGTCTTCCTTTCCTTCACCTGTGTAGAGTTCGTACTCGCAGGTTACGTAGCTATCTTTTGTAATCTTCATATTAGGTATACTTTGTTCGTGATAAAATGCGGTTCAGGCACCACTGCGATTGTTGCATCACACTAGTGCTACCGCAAAGGTACGAATTTAGAGGTTAGAGATTAGAAGTTAGATATTAGATATTAGAGGTTAGAGTTCTGATCCATTCCGATTTCTTCCGATTAGCTCCGATCCACTCCGATTCTCTCCGTGGAAAAATAAAAAATATCCACGTTGGGGAAAAACATTCTCCACGTAGGCGCGAATCATTTCCTCCGAAGTTTCATTTGATTCCTCCGAAGTTTTATTTCTCGCCCACGTGGAGAATAAAAAATATCCCCGTGGAGATTTCGAAATTTCCACGGAGATATCGGGGTAGAGGTTAGAGATTAGAGGTTAGAAATCAGTTGGGGCGGGATCTAGCCACAGGGTCATCATGCAGTGGCGACAGTCGTTTGCGACACGCAGGCTATCTCGTCCACGAACTAGATAGAGCGGTAGCGCAAAGGGTGGCTTGCGACCCATACGTGTGCAGTAGCCAAGCTGATGCAGTAAGCAGTGACGGGTAAACATCACGGGGATTGCCCCCTCGGGGCGCTCTACCTCTAGGGCGGGAGCGATGCTTCCGGAGACGCCTAGCTGGCGGTAGAGCTGACGTGCCGACTCATTCGCCACATTGTAGGTAAAGTCTAGCGTGTCGGGCAGGCCATACCGCTGACGTGCCGTAGGGTATGACATGCGGAGTAGGTCGATGCGCTTCTGCTGTAGGGGCTTACCAATGGCATCTCTGCGTTGTCGTGCTAGAGCAAGGCATCGTCGCTGTAGCTCCTCCGCGAGTTCTCGTCGCAGCTCAGCAACGATTGAAGGCGGGACGAAGAGTCCGTCTAGCTTTATGGTAATCTCTTTAGCTTGGTATGGTGTGTCACCGAGCTTGCGGAGCGTGCGCTCTACGTGAGCCGTATTGTCCCGCTGGGCAGGCTCTAGCGTGACCGACCTGCTATGTGTGACCGACAGCTCGGGCGCCTCCGTGAGTTGCATCTGTAGTGTTAGCTGGTCGGGAGTTGCCACTAGATGTAGCGACACCGGTATGGTGCGGGTAGAGGCCTCGGGGCGTAGGAGCTGAGCCTCTAGGAGATGATTGCGATTGCGCCAAAGCGTCGTCCCCTGCGGTAGCTCGAGCGCTTGGGAGAGACGCAGGCGATAGTGCCCCGCTCGCCTAGCGGGTGTCACTTGGTTGATCTGCGCTCCGATGAGCTTCTTATCGATAGCGTAAGCGACCACCCCATCGCCATTAACGAGCGTGATGTCGCTGCTCAGGAGTGCTAGCTCTAGTTCTTTGCCTCGACTCTGGATTACCGTGCCGATCGGCTGACCGAGGCTTTTGCTACTATAGGGTGTGATGCTGTCGGTAGGTATGGGCGCACCGAGAGGTGTATTGTAGGTCGTAAAGGGGCGGGCAAAGGTCGCCTCAGGCTGAGGCGTGAAGGAGTACTCCTCCGCTCCCCATGAGGGACGTCGCAACTCACCACTACGACGGATCAATATCTCGTCTAGCACCTGGCGGTAGTGGGCGATGACGTTGCGCACGTAAGGGATCGCCTTGAGTCGCCCCTCCACCTTGAAGGAGCTGACACCCGCATCGATCATCTCCTCGATGATTTCGGTGCGGTTGAGATCTCTCAGAGAGAGGAGGTGCTCGCCTTGGCGAAGCTTTTGTCCCTGGGCATCGACGAGATCATAAGTCATACGGCAGTACTGAGCGCATTGTCCTCTATTGGCACTGCGCTGTGAGAGCGCCTCGGAGATAAAGCAGCGACCACTGTAAGAGACGCAGAGCGCTCCATGGACGAACGCCTCCAGTCGTAGCGGGGGCTTGTCGCGCACCGCTGCAATGTCCTGACAGCTCCACTCGCGTGGCAAGACAGCCTGCTCGAAGCCTAGATCAGAGAGCATCTGCAGCTGCTCTAGCGAGTGATTGTGGCACTGCGTGCTAGCGTGTAGCGGGATAGGCGGTAGCTCCTGGGTGAGTAGTCCGAGATCCTGTATGATGAGTGCGTCTGCCCCCGCCTCGTAGAGCTGATGCGCCATCTCGACAGCATGCGTTAGCTGGCGATCGGTGAGGATCGTATTGAGTGCTACGTAAACTCGTGCGGCATAGCTATGGGCTGCATCGCAGAGCTGCCGTATATCCTCGAGCGAGACCCCGACAGCACTCCTAGCACCATACTGAGGAGCACCTACATAGACCGCATCGGCACCCGCCGAGAGCGCCACCAGACCGCCCTCTAGCGAGGAGGCTGGAGCCAATAGCTCTATGTCTCGTAGTGTAGTCAATGGAGCCTCCCTTTTTAGAGCTTACTACCGAAGGCTAGATCGCCCGCATCTCCTAGTCCTGGGACGATGTAAGCGTGCTCGTTGAGCGCTGGGTCGATGACACCCACCCACAGGGTGACAGGTGCCTTGTCGTCAAACTGTGACTGGAGGAAGTCGATAGCTTGTTGGCTAGCTACGATGGCGACCATATGAGTATGGCGAGGTGTGCCACAGCTCTTGAGAAGTGCCTGCCAAGAGAGGTGCATAGAGCCTCCCGTGGCTAGCATCGGGTCAACGAGTAGTAGCTCTTTATCGGTCAGATCTGGCGCAGCGACATACTCGACATGTATGTCAAAGTCTTCGTCATCCTTGACTTTGCGATAGGCGGATATAAAAGCATTTTCGGCACGATCGAAGAAGTCTAGGAAGCCGTGATGAAGGGGCAGTCCAGCACGTAGGATCGTTGCCACGACGAGCTGCTCGTCTAGTACGGCCGTGGGCGCGGTGCCGAGAGGCGTCTCCACGGGACGGGTCTGGTAGTGGAGCTGCTTGCTCAGTTCGTAAGCCATAATATGACCGATGCGCTCGACGTTTGCTCTAAAGCGTAGGGGATCTCTCTGTATCTCTCGATCTCGTATCTCAGAGATGAAGTGCGTCAGGAGTGAGGGTCTCTCGGATAGATTGTATACCTGCATGAGCTTTACTATGTTTGGGTGCTTAAATCAGGCAAATATACAATATCTTTGTCGGATAGACGTTTGAATCACGTAGTCAACTACTCTTTTGTGAAGCAAGACACAAGTACATATCATACCTATTCACTGGGTCGTCGCCATGGGCTGGTGGGGCTGTTGCTCCTGTTGCTGATGGTGCCGATGGCTACCACGCTCTCTGCACAGACGGCGAGACCGATGACGCGACCCTATGCGGATCATAGACGATTTAATTGGGGATTTCACGTGGGAGCGCATGTGGAGGATCTGATTATCGACAACCTGGGCCCGACGGAGGGGGAGGAGCAGACGCTCTATGCGGCAGTGCCTAGCTATAGCCCAGGCTTTAGCGTGGGGGTCATCGCAAACTACAATCCGCATATAGACTGGAGTATACGGGTCCTGCCGACACTACACTTTGGGGAGCAGCGACTGCTCTTTCGGGCTTGGGAGGAGACGGGCGACGAGGCGTTTGAATCGATACCGATGCGCACCAGTCAGATCGAGCTGCCACTACTGGTCAAGTACAGCTCTGTGCGCTTCAACGATACCCGTCCTTACCTCGTGGGGGGCGTCTACGGCTTGCTCAATATGGGTCAGAAAAAGGGTGCCCCCTTGCAGTTTGCTCCGCTCTCGGCGGGCTGGACCTTTGGCGTAGGGTGCGACATCTACCTGCGTTACTTCAAGCTCTCGCCAGAGCTACGCTTTGACTTTGGCATTACCGACCTGATCCGTCACAACCGACCCGACCTGGACGAGGGGGCTAGCATGCGCTACACCAATGCGCTACGCCGTGGCACGGGACGGATGATCATGCTCACCTTCTGCTTCGAGTAGGCGAGACGGCATACGGCTACTCCTCCGACTCCCACTGCGTAGAGAGCGCATGGTAGATCCTCTCGGCTGCTACCTGCGAGGCTACTCGTGATGGCTCTAGTCGCTGACGCACCATACGATATTGCGCTTGCTGCGTCTGATAGGCTGTGCTCTCACGATCGAGCAGCGGGTTCAGCGCTTGAACGAGTCGCTGCGGTGTCACGGCATCGCCCAGCAGCTCCTCGACGACGGGAGACTCGGCAATCAAGTTGACCAATGAAAAGTATCGAATCGGCAGGAGATGGTCGAATGCCCAACGAGCCAAGCGCCCTGCGGGGAGGCGGTAGGCGACCACCTGCGGGGTACCTATGAGCGCTGTCTCAAGCGTGGCTGTCCCCGAGGTGACAAGCGCTGCCGAGGCTCCAGCCAAGAGCGGGAGCGTCTCATCGGTGACAAGCTCTATGCGTTCGCTGAGATAGGGTGTGTAGTGCGCTCGGTCGATGCTTGGCGCTCCTGCGATGACTGCTCGCCATGGAGCGGGGAGGAGGTCGACCGCTCGGCACATGATCGGGAGGTTACGGGCTATCTCCGCTTCGCGGCTCCCTGGGAGGAGTGCTATGAAGGGTCGTGCGGTGTCGCATAGCTTAGCATTACTATCCAGCATCTTGCCCACGCTCTGTATGCTCGGATTGCCCACGTAGCGGACCGTGACGCCACGCTGCGAGAGGTAGTCCGCTTCAAAGGGGAGAATCGTCAAGCAGAGATCTGTGTAGCTCTGGAGACGCTTGATGCGCCTACGACGAGAGGCCCATACCTTAGGCGGTATGTAGTAAACAACTGGCACGCCGTGACGATGCGCCATCGGGAGCGTGTAGCGCAGGTTAAAGCCTCCGTAGTCGATCGGGATGACGACATCAGGCGGATTCGAGCGCATCTCCTCTTGTAGTAGGCGCGCAGCCAGTCGTATCTTCCGCATACTGCGCAGCACGCTTGTGAAGCCCATAACCGCTATCTCACGGTAGTGGTACAGTGGAGCTACACCTGCCTGCTGCGCCATCTTGTCCCCCCCAATAAAGGAAAAAGCGGCCTTCACATCGACCGCTTTGAGTGAGGCGATGAGCCGTGCACCATGCTCATCGCCAGAGGCTTCGCCAGCTATGAGGAGGTATTTCATAGCTTGTCTCTGTATTGCTCTAGAGATGTATCGACCACTGCTGAGTAACCTGCTCTAGGAAGGGGTGATCTGTCATATCGATCTGTAGTGGCGAGATCGTGGCGTAACCCTCGAGGAGCCAGTAGTGATCCGTCCCCGTACGCTGATCGGGATCGACCTGATCGCCCTGCATCCAGTAGACAGGAGTGCCGTGCGGTGTCTCGGCTCGCATATACTCATTGACGAAGCGTCCTGTACCTTGTGGCGCCCACTTGACACCCTTGGCGGGAGTCTTCGGGAAGTTGACATTGAGCATCGTCGTATGTGGTAGTCTATGCTCTGCCACCTGCGGGATGAAGTGCTTAGCAAAGGCGCACACCTCGCTAAAGGTGCACTTGTCACTGTGGTCAGCTAGCGAGAAGGCGACTGCTGGTATGCGAGCTATGGCGGCCTCTATGGCAGCTCCCACAGTGCCAGAGTAGATAGCGCAGATGCCGTCGTTGCGCCCATGGTTGATCCCTGAGACCACCAGGTCTGGTAGCTCAGAGGCAAAGAGCGTGTTGAGCGCTAGCTTGACACAATCTACGGGCGTACCCGAGCAGCTGTACAGCTGATAGGGAAGCTGCGCACTCTCCTCCATAAAGGTGAGCCGTAGCGGTGTGCGGGAGGTAATCTGCGAAGAGGCTCCCGAGCGGGGCTCCGTGGGGGCGACGACAGTCACCGTCGCTATCTGGGCAAGCGTCTCCGCTAGCTCACGGATCCCCTGCGCATGGACGCCATCATCGTTAGTCAGTAGTATCTTCATAGTGTATAGATTTAAGGTTTACAGTAGGACAAGTTTAGTCGTCAGCCATAGCCGAGCGCTGGCTCTCGGGGATGATCTCCTCGAGCTTGACACGAAACTTCAGAGCCGAGTAAGGGTTGATCTCGCCAGAGCGTCTCTCGCCATAGGCTAGGTACCAGGGGATGATGATCTCCGCCTCGTCGCCTACGACCATCTGCTGGAGACCTATGCGGGCGCCCTCTATGAGCTGATTCTTAGCGCCACGATTGATCGCAAACTCAGCCGAACGCTCCGACCCGTAGTTACCATCGACCACCCTGTCGCCTACGAGCATACGCATCTCGTAGTGGCACTTGATGCGTGAGGTCTCGATGGGGTACTCTTTGCCTTCGCCATGAGCGAACCACTTCATATAGACGTAGGCTGAGGAGCCTTCGATAGAAGCTTTCGTATACTCCTCGTTAGAATCGTACTCATTGAAGGAACTCTCATTGTTGATCCGCCACTGGGTGGTCGTATCAATGGGATCTTCGCAAGCAGTGAGTAGGAGGAGTGAGAGTAGCGCTAGGAGGCTGGCTCTCAGAGATAGATTATATTTCATCTTCGATCTTCTTGAGTAAGGTATTGATACTGGTGCGCTCGGCGATGAGGTCGTGTAGCGCAGAGATAGCGATACGCTCCTGCTGCATCGTGTCGCGATCACGTAGGGTGACCGTGTTGTCTTCGAGCGTCTGGTGGTCTACGGTGATACAGTAAGGCGTACCGATAGCATCCTGACGGCGGTAGCGCTTGCCGATGCTATCCTTCTCGTCATACTGGCAGGTGAAGTCGAGATGCAGGAGACGAACCACCTCCTGTGCCTTCTCATCTAGCCCGTCCTTGCGTACGAGCGGTAGGACAGCCAGCTTGACTGGTGCTAGTGCTGGCGGTAGTGAGAGTACGACACGGGTCTCGCCACTCTCCGTCTGCTCCTCCTTGTAAGAGCCACAGAGTACGGAGAGGAACATACGATCCACCCCGATACTGGTCTCCACGACGTATGGGACGTAAGACTCCTTTGTGTCGGGATCGTAGTAGCGAAGCTTCTTGCCTGAGAACTCCTCGTGGCGTGATAGGTCAAAGTCTGTACGACTATGGATCCCCTCGACCTCTTTGTAGCCAAAGGGCATAAGGTACTCAATATCGGTCGCAGCATTGGCATAGTGCGCTAGCTTGTCGTGATCGTGGAAGCGGTAGTCGCTCTGCGGGAAGCCTAGAGCGTAGTGCCAGTGCAGACGTAGCTTCTTCCAGTACTCAAACCACTCTAGCTCAGTGCCTGGCTGAACGAAGAACTGCATCTCCATCTGCTCAAACTCACGCATACGGAAGATAAACTGACGTGCCACGATCTCATTGCGGAAGGCCTTACCGATCTGTGCAATACCGAAGGGAAGCTTCATACGTCCCGTCTTCTGCACGTTGAGGTAGTTGACAAAGATCCCCTGCGCTGTCTCGGGGCGTAGGTAGATCGTCGAAGCGCCCTCGGCCGTCGAACCCATCTCGGTAGCAAACATCAGGTTAAACTGACGCACCTCCGTCCAGTTCGTCGTACCACTGATGGGGCAGACGATCTTTTCGTCGACGATGATCTGTCGTAGCTCCGTGAGGTCGTTATCGTTGAGCGCCTTAGCCATACGCTGTCGCAGAGCCTCAGCCTGATCGAGGTAACCCTTGACACGAGGATTGGTCGTGCGGTAGAGCGCCTCGTCAAAGGATTCGCCAAAGCGCTTGCGCGCCTTCTCGATCTCCTTCTGCGCCTTACCCTCGATCTTAGCGATCTGATCCTCGATGAGTACGTCCGCACGGTAGCGCTTCTTAGAGTCTTTATTGTCGATCAGTGGATCGTTGAAAGCATCTATGTGTCCCGATGCCCGCCAGATGTCTGGGTGCATAAAGATCGACGAGTCGATGCCGACCACGTTGGGGTGCAGGCGTGTCATCGCCTCCCACCAGTAGCGCTTGATGTTGTTCTTAAGCTCTACACCATTCTGACCGTAGTCATAGACGGCGCTCAGACCGTCGTAAATATCAGATGAGGGAAAGACAAACCCATACTCCTTACAGTGGGATACAATCTTCTTAAAGAGGTCTTCTTGTGATGCCATAATGATTTCTTGTCCTAAGTATTATGGTTACAAAGATACGAAAAAGAGGATAGAGCTTGGCCTTTGGCTGTTAGCCATTAGCTATTGGCACTAGCACTCCGATAACTCCGATGGTTCTAGCCAACAGCTAACAGCTAACAGCCAACTAAGCCGTTACCGTGCCGACTGCCAAGACAGCGACAGATACTTGCGCTAGAGGTGTGTCCGCTAGGGCGTTGAGCGCAGCTGTGAGCGTTGCTCCTGTGGTGAGTACATCGTCTAGGAGTAAGATGTGGCTGTCTGGGGGGATCGCTTCACTGCCTAGGGTGAAGCTCCCAAGCATAGCCTCTAGGCGATGTGTACGGTCACGGTGCGTCTGACTACCTTGAAAGCGGATACGCTCCAAAGCACGAGGCAGATAGGGGAGACCTGTGACCGAGGAGATACCCTCGGCCAGCAGGATCGCTTGATTGTAGCCTCGCTCCAATGCACGGTCAGGCGTTAGCGGTACAGGGACGATGTAGTCTATCTGCTCCCGCTCCAGCGGTAAGAGCGTACCCATAAGACGGCCCATATACCTTGCTAGAGGCTTATTACCGTGATACTTGATGTCGTGGACGATCAGCGCCATCGCATCATCACGAGCATAGAGATAGGGAGCCAGTAGCCTGCGAGGCATCGGGTGTGCGCCACGCAAGCGGTCGAGCGCTCTGATCGTACGCTCGTCATAGTGTCCCAGCGAACTTTGACAAGTGAGGCAAAGCGGTGGCGCATTCGGCGGGAGGAGCGTGTGACAGACGGGACACCAGCGAGGGTAGATGAGCTGTAGGAGCGACTCACGAGCCGTTGCCCGCCACCCTTGCGGCGGTGGCGGAGCGATGCGTCCTGCGGTAGATCGTCTCGTTGCTTTGCGGATCATAAGAGTATGGGTGCTTTGACGCTTTACTCCTCGTCTGACTCTTCCTCTTCCCGCATCGCCTGGAGCACCTCCTGTAGCGCTTCGTACACATCGCTCGGGGGGTAGCCACGCCCCACACCGTAGCGCATCATCTTGTCAAAAAGTGCACGAGGCGTCCGTGCGGAGGTGCGACGGAGCTTGCTCTCGAGTAGTTCAGCGAGGGAGTAGTTCGGCTCTTCCTCCTCAAGTATCTCAGGCAGTACCGCATCGATGATCTCCGTCGGTACCTCCTGCATACGTAGCGCTTGGCGTATCTTGCGTGGGCCCTGACTCATATCACGATAGCGTGTGCGGGCATAGCTCTCGGCATAGCGCTGCGGGTCGTAGTAGCGACCCTCCTCGAGGAGTGTGAGGTACTCATCGACCTCGTCCGAGGGCACCTCCCGACGCATTAGGAAAAGGCGCAGATTGCGTGGCGACCGCTCGGCGCGTGCGCAGTAGTACTTAGCTTTGTTGAGTATCTCGGTATCCATAGTAGTTCGTTTTTACTAGAAAGTGGCTTGTACAAATCGCTCTCGTCCCGTCAAGTCTGTGAGTACTTCTGACGAAATAGCTCCCGCCTGCTCGCACAGCGCTGCTACCTCGTGCGCCAGCTGGTGATGCGTCTCGCAGTAGAGTGTACATAGTGCGTGAGGCGAGCGGATCTGTGGCACGAGCGCCACGAGCGCACGGTAGTAGCGGAGCGGATCGGCATCTGGTACGAAGAGTGCTTCCCGAGGCTCTCCCCCGAGTACGTTGGGGCGCATCGTTGCTCGGTCGCATTCGGGGATATAAGGCGGATTGCTCACTAGAAGGTCTATCGGGGGAAGCTCGGAGGGAAGGCTTTTCCCTAAGCTCCAGTCGAAGAGGTCTCCACGGAAGAGCTGGACAGCGACACCCGTCGTGCGAATGTTTTGCGCTGCATAGTGTAGCGTCTGCTCAGACAGATCCATCGCATAGAGCTGCCAACTGGGTCGGTGACTACCTATATATATAGGTATGCAGGCGGAGCCACACCCCACATCGAGGAGTCGCAAGGGAGCCTCCGTGGCGGGGTGACGAGCGAGGATCAGTTCGCACAGCTCAGCCGTCTCGGGGCGTGGAATGAGTACCCCCTTACCAACTGCTAGGTCAAAAGAGCCAAAGGGTGCCACCCCTAAGATATACTGTATCGGCTCATCGTGCGCTAGTCGCTCGAGCGCTTGACAGAGCCAAACGGCTTCCGTGTCGGACAATTGTCTAACTTTGCGGTCAAGCAGATAGTTCGTCTGACTGAGCCCAGTGATATGCTGTAGGAGCATCTCGCTCATAGCCCGACGCTCCCGCGCCTCGGCATAGTACCCAGGCAGCGCCTCCGCTATCACTAGAGCCACCTCACTCAGCGTCATACCAGCAACTATCATAGCCTCACTCATTTTGTAGCGACCTTTACTTAGATGAAACATACAGCACCCGCAACCTCCGCATCAGACCAAATTTATATGCAGCGCTGCCTGCAACTCGCAGCCCTAGCGCAGGGACGCACCAGTCCCAATCCGATGGTAGGCTCGGTAATTGTCTACAAAGATAAGATTATTGGCGAAGGTTACCACCATTACGCTGGCGCACCCCATGCCGAGGTGATGGCGTGGCGCAGCGTCCCCGAGGAACTGCGTAGCGTTGTCGGCGAGGCGACCTGGTACGTGAGCTTAGAGCCTTGCGCTCACTACGGCAAGACACCGCCCTGCGCAGAACTCATTGCAGGGCTTCGACCCGCCCGCGTGGTCATCGCTATGCTAGACCCATTTGCTAAAGTTGATGGACGAGGCGTAGCACGCCTTCGCGAAGCGGGCATCGAGGTCTCTATCGGTTGCTTAGAGCAAGAAGCGATAGCGCTCAACCGCCACTTCCTCGTGGCGCAAACCTTAGGACGACCCTACGTCACGCTCAAGTGGGCTGAGAGTGCCGACCACTACATCGACCGTCTGCGTCACGATGCGAGCGAGGCTCCTTACATCTTCAGTTCGCCACTCCGCCAGCGCTCGGTGCATCGTCTGCGTGCGCTCCACGATGCCATCTTAGTGGGTCATCACACGGCCGAGCTGGACGACCCGCTCCTGACCAATCGATCGGGGCGTGGCGGTCAGCCAGTCCGTCTCCTCTGGTGTCATAGCCGTCTGCCTCGTCCGGAGCTACGTATGCTACAAGATGCCTCCGCACCAACGATCCTCCTGCTCCCGCCTGCTCTCCTAGAGCAAGTGACCGATGGGCAATACCCGCCACACGTTTCCTGCCTCGCCACGACTGGCGAGGTGCGCGACCTGCTCACGCTCCTGCGTAGTCAAGGCATCGAGTCGCTCCTTGTCGAGGGGGGCGCACAGGTCCTGCAGCGCTTCCTCGATGCAGGTCTCTACGACGAGCTCAACGTCGAGCACGCCCCCGTCCAGCTCCACGACGGCGTCCCCGCCCCTCACTTAGAACAGGTGTGAGCGATGCGGCGCTGGAGGAGGAGACTATTGACTACGACGCAGATGGAGCTGAGTGCCATAGCAGCGGCTGCGATGGCGGGTGTGATGGTCAAGCCCCACCGTGTGAAGAGTCCCGCAGCGATCGGGATGGCGATCACGTTGTAGAGGAGCGCCCAGAGGAAGTTGAAGCGAATGGTGCGTACCGTCTGTCTCGCTATCTCGGTAGCCTCGACGAGGAGCGAGAGGTCGGGCTTGGAGATGACCAGCTGCGCCATCGAAGTGGCTAGATCGCTGCCCCCTGCGAGTGCTATGCTCACGTCGGCACGTGCTAGCGCCTGCCCGTCGTTGACCCCGTCGCCCACCATCGCTACGACCAAGCCCTGATCTTGTAGAGAGGTGAGTATCGTCTCTTTGTCTTGAGGCATCAGCTCGGCATGTAGCGTGTCAATCCCTATTTGCTGAGCGATGCGCTCAGCTTCGGGCTTGCGGTCGCCCGTGAGCATAAGGAGTTTTTTGCCTTGCGCCTTGAGCTGTGCGATGCTCTCGGCAGCGTGCGGTGTGAGCGTGTCGGAGAGCGCTATGACAGCGACGAGACGGGCTCCCTGCGCCACATAGACGAGCGAGCCAGTAAGGTCGCAGGGCGGTATCGACGCAGCGCCCCCCTCGGCAACCCAAGAGGCGCGTCCGATGCGTAGCTCCCCCTCAGGTGTGGAGACGAGTAAGCCTTGTCCTGGCTGCTCGGTGACGGTCAGTTCACGGGTCGTAGCCCCCTGCGCTTCGCCATACGCGACGATCGCTTGTGCCAGTGGGTGTAGACTATGCTGCTCGGCAGAGACGATGAGCGAGAGCATTGCGGCACGCTCCTCCTCGGGGATAAACCATTGCAGCTCAGTGACCGAGGGAGTTCCTAGGGTGAGCGTACCAGTCTTGTCCATAAGGAAAGCATCGACACGGGGTAGCGTCTCCAGTGCCGTCGCCTCCGCAAAGAGTATGTTCCTTCGTGCCGACTCGCCCACCGCTACGGTCAGTGCCGTGGGAGTGGCTAAGCCCAAGGCACAGGGGCAGGCGATGACTAAGACGGAGATAGCGTAGCGTGCTGCTAAGTCCAGCGCACCAGGCTCTACGACCCAATACCATAGGGCAAAGGTGAGCGCCCCGAGGAAGAGTATCGCAGGAACGAAGTACTGCGCAATCCGATCTGCCAAGAGACGTAGCGGAGGCTTGTCTGCCAAGGTCTTGCGCACGGTCGAGACGATATGTCCTAGAGCTGTGTCGGCACCGACACTCTCAGCACGCACCTCTATGGCGGTGGAGAGGCAGATGGTACCTGCGAAGACTTTGTCCCCCTCGCCACGCTCCACAGCTTCTGCTTCGCCCGTGATGGTCTGTTCGTTGATGTGAGTCACACTTTGCGAAGTAATCACTCCATCCACAGGGATCGCTTCGCCAGGGCGCACCCGCACGATCATACCTGGCTGAACCAACTGCAGTGGCACACGGCGTGTCTCCTCACCGACAACGAGCGAAGCCTCACGAGGAGTCAAGTCGAGGAGTGCCCGCAAGGCGCTAGCGGTCGAAGCGGTCGCCCGCTGCTCAAGCCACTTGCCGATCAGTACGAAAGCGGGGATCATCACCAGCGCATCTAGGTAGAGGTGTAGCTGATGCCCCTCGGTGCCATAGGCGAGGAGCAAGCCTATGACGGAGCAGGTGGTGCTGAGAGAGACCAATGTGTCCATACCCATAACGCCTCGTCTCAGTTGCTTCACGGCTCTCCAGTGAAAAGGCCCCGCCACATAGAGGTACGCCACGAGCGCCACCAGTGGAGCGACCCAACGCTCGCCCACACCTCCGAGCAGGTACATCCAGATCATCACGCCGATGGTCAGAGCTGCTCCGATGGCTGTACGCCACGCAAGCTGACGTGACGAGCGACGCTCCTGCTCTAGTGCTTGGCTCATAGCCTCGGTCTCGTCTGTCGTGAGGATGAGCGAGAAGCCGAGCGAGGCAACCTGCTCAGCGATCTGCTCGCGGGTGATCTGCTCCGCATCATATACTATATACAAGGAGTGGGTGTCTATCTGCGCCGTAGCCTCGAGGACGCCTGTGACACCTTGCAATTTGTTCGTTACGGCAGCCGCACAACCAGCGCAGTGCATGCCGACGATGGGGATATATTCGGTAGTTTGTTTCATAGTAGCTTTAGACTAAAGTGGAGATACTCATCTCCTGTTGGAACAAAAGTACGACAAATAAATCGCTACCGAGTTGCAAAAGCTGACGAGTAGCAAAGATTTTGTCGTAGCGCTTATCGCTAGGGAGAGGAGTGGTGGGGGGAGGGAAAGCCTTAGTCGAGGGTCCTTACGGCCTATCAAGCATGTGTCACGACCGCCACGTGGCGGTTTGAGAATCTCCACGTAGCTATCGCACAAAACGTGTAACCCGTTGTAGGGACGCACGGCGAGTATCGAGTGGGAGGGCGTCCGTTCCCGTTAAAACTACGATGCTGTAACTTTTGATACAACGAACGCCCTCTCTCTTTGACACAACGGACGCCCTCTCGCTCGATACTCGCCGAGCGTCCCTACAGCGGGCTACTCGTCTTGCTTTGATACAAAACAGGTGTTACAGCGTCTGATGGCGGAACTTGTCGTGTTGATGTAGTTCGTGTAGGGGCGGACCTGCGTGTCCGCCCTCAAGGCAGATTGCACTCCAACGAGGACGGGCGGACACATAGGTCCGCCCCTACAGCGGGCTACTCGTTTCGCTCTAATCTCTAATATCTAACCTCTAATTTCGTATCTTTGCGGGTGTATACCTTTTTCGATCTCTATGTCGCAGCTTAGCAATAGACCTTTATCAGACGCACTGGAGCTTACCTCCCTAGGAGGCGAGGGCGAGCGTCGTGTCGTCATCGTAGGACACAAGTCGCCCGACGGGGACTGCATAGGCAGTGCCTTGGCTCTACGTAGCTATCTGCTGACACGGGGTGCTGATGAGGTCTCTATTATGGTCGTGGGGCGTGTGCCAGACAACCTTCTCTGGCTCCCGGGGGCTGAGACGATACATCAGCTCTCACCGCAGAGCGACTTAAAGCCGATAGGTCAGATATTGGCTCAGGCTAGGCTACTTCTTTTGGTCGACTTCAACCATCTAGGGCGTATTGGCAACCCGCTTGAGGGCTTGGTTGCAGAGATCGTGGGTAAGCCTGGGGTGCGCTCCGTGATGATAGACCACCACCCAGAGCCTGAGATGGGGCTAGTCAATGAGATGTATAGCGACACCTCGGCGTGTGCCACGGGCTTTCTCATAGCTGAGCTGCTCGGAGGTGGAGACTCGAGAGAGCTAGAGCTGTATGGCGGAGCTGATATGGCGACCTGCCTGCTGGCGGCTACCTACACCGATACGGGACTCCTAAGACACGGAGCGATTACCCCGAAGCTCTTTAGGACGATCGCTCATCTACTAGAGGTCGGTGCGAGACACGAGGAGATCGTGTTACGGATCTTCAAGAGTGACAAGCTGAACCGCCAGCGTCTCCTCGGCTATATCATCAATGAACGCACCACTTACGACCTCGATCTAGGGGTGGCGGTCTTTACGCTCAGACAGGAGGACTTCGACCGCTTTGGTATAGAGCCTGGAGATACAGAAGGCTTGGTAAATGTTCCCCTTGATGTGGCGGGCATACGAGCAGTTGCGTTCCTTAGGGAGCAACGTGATCCCGATGAACCGGTCAAGATCTCGTTTCGCTCGCAGGGTAACTTGCCTGTCAATGAGGTGGCGAGCAAACTCTTTGATGGGGGCGGACATCTGAACGCTGCGGGTGCTGAGTACCAAGGCACGCTGTCGGACGCATTGGCTCTCGTCTGGCAGGGACTGCGCCAGCTGGTACGGGATTATCCAGAGATTAGAGGTTAGACATTAGAAGTTAGACATTAGAGATTAGACAATAGAAATATGAAAGCAACGAACCATACCATCACCACCCTTGTGACACTCGTCTTGATGCTCTTACTAGGGCAGGGTGCCTTGACTAGCTGTCGCGACAAGCAGCATATTAAGTCGCTCTCGGAGATGCTACGTGACGAGAAGAAGATGATAGACAACTTCATTGAGGAGCAAGAGATGAACGTCCAGGAGGGTGTCGAGGAGCAGCGTGAGTTTGACCCCAATGTGTGGTACAAGTTCCCCAATGGAGTCTATATGCAGGTCATCGACAAAGGTGGCGAGCTGGCTAAGCCTGAGCGTACGCGTGTTATGCTACGTATGAAAGGTCGCTTCATCGCACCCGACTACAAGCATACCTTTGACAATCTCTCTAAGGGCTATCAGCAGTCTACGGAGTTTATCTACATCAACTCACGCGACCGGACTGGTTCTGTCCACTACAAGCTGATCCAAGAGCAGTACGGACACTCGATCGATGCGCTGATGTGTGAGGGCGTCGCCTATCCGCTCACGATGGTGGGCAATGGTGCTAGGATACGTCTCCTCGTTCCCTTCCTCCTCGGACCCAACGTGGCATACAATGCGGGAGCTCCGATGTATTGCGAGGAGGTTTGGTACCAGTTTGTAGAGGAGTCTTAACCTTCTACTGACATCTCTGACGCTGTCTCGTGATGCGGGACATGCAAGCTACTCTTATCGATTCATTTTTGAAACAATACACCTAATCTATACTATGACGGTCATCAAATCAATCTCTGGAATACGAGGCACCGTCGGAGGCTCTCCGACAGACGGCTTCAACCCACTGACGATCGCACACTTTGTCGTGGGGTATGCACAGCACATCAAGCTCTACGAGTCTATCAGCAGACCAACCATCGTGGTGGGACGCGACGCTAGACTATCGGGAGAGATGGTGCAACAAGTGGTCATCGGCACGCTCCTCGGTATGGGCTGCGATGTAATCAATATAGGACTGGCTACGACACCGACCACTGAGATGGCTGTCCTAGGGCATCGCGCCGATGGGGGTATCATCATTACCGCTTCGCACAACCCAATCCAGTGGAACGCTCTGAAGTTCCTAGGGAGCGATGGCACTTTCCTCAATGCAGATCGTGGCAACGAGGTGCTACGTCTCTCGGAGGATCACACCGTACCCTTTGCTTCGGTAGAAGATTTGGGACAAGTCATCTCTACCAGCTCCTACCTGCAGAAGCATATCGATGCAATCCTCGCACTACCTGAGGTAGACGTGGAGGCTATCCGCAAGGCTGAGCTGACGGTCGCCTACGATCCGATCAACTCGGTCGGAGCTATCGCTCTTCCTCCGCTCTTTGAGGCGCTTGGCGTCAAGCAATGGAGAGGAATCAACGATACTCCCGATGGTAAGTTCGCACACAACCCTGAGCCACTACCTAGCCACCTCGTGGATCTGTGCGAGCTGGTACGCATAGCGCGTGCCGATGTGGGCTTTTCGGTAGACCCCGACGTGGATCGCCTGGCGATCATCGACGAGACGGGTCATCCCTTTGGCGAGGAATACACACTAGTAGCTGTCGCCGACTACCTCCTCGGCTATCATGAGGGTGGTAACACAGTCTCCAATATGAGTTCGACACGCGCTCTGCGCGACATCACCGAGCAGCATGGCGGTAGCTACACCCCAGCAGCAGTGGGCGAGGTCAACGTAGTCAAGCGTATGCGAGAGACCGATGCGCTCATCGGCGGCGAGGGCAATGGCGGTGTCATCTATCCGCATCTGCACGCTGGACGAGATGCACTCGTTGGCATCGCACTCTTCCTCACTCACTTGGCAAAGAGTGGCGAGACAGTCAGCCAGCTACGTAAGCGCTACCCCGACTACGCTATGTGCAAGCGCCGTGTGGAGCTACCTGCGGGAACGAACGTGACAGCGCTCTTTGCAAACTTAGAGCGTGAGGTTGCTTCGCTACAGCCTTTGACAGAAGATGGTCTGAAGATCGACTTCGAGGACTCGTGGGTGCAGATACGTCCCAGCAATACGGAGCCGATCGTCCGTGTCTATACGGAGGCTCCCACCGAGGAGGGCGCATCGGCTCTCGCAGATCAGTACGTCTCGCTTGTCGAGCAGCAGCTCGCCCGCAAGTAGCCTATGGCAAGAGGTCGCAAAGAGCCTAGATATCTAGACGACGTACTCATCGAGCGGATGGGTGCCGAGGGGCAATGCGTGGCACATATCGAGGAGAAGGTACTCTTCGTCCCCTATGCGGCACCAGGCGACCGCTGTCGCATACGTGTCGGTCGCTCCAAGCGGAACTATATGACAGGGACCATCGAGGAGCTACTAGAGCCTTCGCCACTGCGTGTGGAGCCTCGCTGTGAGGTCTTCGGCACTTGTGGCGGGTGCAAGTGGCAGCAGCTACCCTACGAGGAGCAGCTCCGTGGCAAGGCGCAGCAAGCCGCAGACGCTATGACCCGCATCGGACACATAGCGATCGAAGAGACCGAGCCTATCGTAGGGTGTGAAGATCCGTGGCACTACCGCAACAAGGTCGAGTTTACCTTTAGCAAAAGGCGCTGGCTCACCGAGGAGGAACTCAAAAGCTTGCCCGAGGAAGCGAGCGAACAGGAGCTCTGCGGAGTAGGTTTTCACAAGGCTGGTATGTTTGACAAGGGCCTAGACCTGCACGGCGTGACTTGTCAGATAGCCGATCCGATAGCTTCGGAGATACGAGACTATCTCAACGATTACTGCCTAGCACGTTGGGAGGAATACCCTTACTACGACCAGCGAGCGCACGAGGGTGTGATGCGAACGCTCCTGATCCGCACCACGACACTAGGCGGGTTGATGGTTTTGATCGCTTTTGCTGAGGGCACCGAGGAGCTGCGCGTACAGCTCCTGGAGGCACTGCGTGTGCGCTTCCCCCAGATCACGTCACTCTACTATATGGTCAATACGAAGTTCAACGACAGCCTGGCCGACCTCCTAGCGCAGCTCTACAGTGGTGCGCCATACATCGAGGAGGATATGCACGGCTTGCGTTACCGTATCGGTCCTAAGTCTTTCTATCAGACGAATAGCCGGCAGGCGGAGCGACTCTACGAGAAGGTGCGTGAATATGCTCAGCTCACGGGAGATGAAGTGGTCTACGACCTCTATACAGGTGCTGGGACGATTGCCAACTACTTGGCACAAAGCTGTAGCTCCGTCATCGGGATCGAGTATGTGCCAGAGGCTGTCGAGGATGCTTTTGTCAATAGGGATCAGAATGGGATCACGAACGCTACCTTCTACGCGGGCGATATGAAAGCAATCCTGACCGATGACTTCGTCGCAGCGCATGGTCGTCCTGATGTTCTGGTGACCGACCCGCCGCGTGCAGGTATGGATACGCCTGTCGTCGATGTGATTCTGCGGGCGGCACCACAGCGCATCGTCTACGTCAGTTGCAACCCCGCAACCCAAGCACGAGACCTAGCGCTTCTCATGGCAGAGGGGCAGTACCGAGCGGTGCGAGCTTGCGCTGTCGATATGTTTCCCCATACGCATCATGTGGAGCATGTCGTACTGCTGGAGCGCACAGAGTAGCGAGAGACCTAAATAGATACAAATAGCAAGAGAGGGAGTCCCCGTCGTGGGGCACCCTCTCGTCGCTTCTGTTCAATTTACAACTAAAACTAATCACAAAACAGTCTTGCCACACGGTGCCTCTTGGGCTCTCCGTGTATGGAACGTGTACGGTACTCACGTATGGTCGCGCTCCGCAAGATGCTACAATAACGTGTAGCCCGTTTGTATGTACTTATTGAAAGGTTAAGTAGAATGGGTCTAGGTGAGCAAGCGACTAGAGTCACTTCTTGCGCTTGCGATTGTTATCTTGGGTCACCGCTTTCTCCAGTTCTCGGCGGGAGAAGCTTCCCGAGAAGTTGATCACCGTGTACTCCTCATCGCTAGAGACGATCATATATAGCTCGGAGGCGTTGTCACCCTGTAGCTGTCCGATCAAGTTGACGATTCCGTTATCGTCCTTGATATACATCAGCTGCTCGAGGTCTGAGTGACGTAGCTCTGTAATAGGGGCGAAGGTGCGACGAAGCTCTTGTATCGCCTTACGGTCGGAAGAGGTGTAGATGTGTATCGAAGTGATGCCGTCCATAACACCCGACATAGCGTCAGCACCGTCTATCTTAAGGCTCGCCTTGGGTACGCTTTGGAGCATTGCAGGGGATATATAGATGACATCCACGTTTTTGATCTCCATCAGCCTAGACGTATTGATACGTGTACGAGCTGCGCCACGCTGCGCCACTGCTGGCAGCCCCATCAGGAGTAGCATCGATAGCGTGATGATGCTCAGGCGTGAGAGATGATTAATATATGCTTTCATAATCTGTGTGTGTCTGTATCAGCGGTTCTATATATAAGTCGTTTGAGAGGGCAGATTGTTGCAGTCATAGATGAAATCAATTGCCCGTCAGGATCCACCCACCCTCTGTGACAAAGGGAATCTTCTCCATCGAGCTTTGGTAAGAGTCCTGCAGGCGACCGAAGATTTGGTCTATCTCCTCGTTTTGCTCAGAGCATAGCTCCATACAGTCTCCCAGCTTGGAGAGCGCTGCGAGCGTATACTCATTGACCTGCTCCTGCGGTATGGGCTGACCATTGCGTAGGGACAGCTCCGCCTGTCGGCTGTTGCGTCCCCACTGGAAGAAGGAGACTCCTACACCGCCCACGATCAGTACGGCAGCGACAGCTGCATACTTACGCACCCATACCTTCCACCGTGGAGTGGTCTGATAGGAAAGGGATGGCTCCGCCTCTGCGCTCTTCGTCTGCGAAGCAGCACGCTGCAGTGTAGCCTCTAGGAGCATACGATCGGCATAGTATGGTGAGCCAGGCTCCTCCTGAAGGAGTGCTAGGTAGAGGACAAACTCCTCATCGGGCGTGGACAATCCGTCGTAGTAACGCTCCAATAGTTGCTCTATATCGTGTGATGAATGTATCATAGTGACTTGTGTAGTCTATAAATAGTGAGGTACTCGAGATTAGGCTTTCATATCAGCAAAGAGAGCTCTCGCCTCTTTGCGCAGTCGTGAGATCATCGATCGAACGGTCACCTCCTTGAGTCCCATACGCTGTGCCGTCTCATCGTTGGTCAGCATCATCTCCTGTCGTAGTCGCCACACCTCTTGCTGCTGCTCGGGGAGCGTAGCGACCCAGTCGTCGATGCGTGCTAGCTGCTCCTTGGCAATGAGCTGCTCTTGGGGTGTCGTCGTGACTAGAGGCATCTCGAGCTCCGTAGGCTCTTCGGCATTGCGCAGACGCTGTGCGGGTGCCCGTAGCGTATCGATGCATTTGTTGCGAGCGATGCGGATGGCGTAAGCCTTCGGTGAGGCGACCTCCTCCAGATGGTCTCGTTGCTCCCAGAGCTTGATGAGCACCTCTTGGGTCACATCCTCAGCCTCCATCTCGTTGGATAGGAGAGCCATACAGACCTGTAGGATCGTCGGCCGTAGGGGGACGTAGGTCTGTATGAAAGTGGCTCCATCCATTGTAATCACTGTAAACTAAAAACTAACTCAATGTATAACTAACTACGCTCGGATCAACAATCCATAAGAGCGTCGTACACCATTAAGACGAGTGAGTCGTCAAAATGTTGCAGCGGATAGTACCAAGATCGCAACTCTCGCCAGTTCCCACAGCCTTCATAAGCTAGAATCATCGCTTCTCCACGTGGAAAATCTCAAACCGCCACGTGGAAAAAGAAAATTCTCCACGTAGGCGCGAATCATTTCCTCCGAAGTTTCATTTGATTCCTCCGAAGTTTTATTTCTCGCCCACGTGGAGAATAAAAAATAGCCACGTGGTTGTTTGACATTTGCCACGTGGCTATCCCAGCACCGCCTAAATGAAAAGTGCGGTGGCTTGACCGAATAGAGTAGGAAGGTCGTCTTGACAGTTCCTTATGACTACCTTATCTACGTATCTCAAAGCGTGTCACTAGGTCGCCAGCTTGTAAGATGTAAGCTCCCTCGAGGAGGTGTGACACATCTAGCGTGTTCCCTGGAGATGAGATAGTAAAGAGTAGCTCTCCAGCCATCGTATAGCAAGCAACGCTAGAGATACTCGGATCGGTCAGGTAGAGGGTCTCTGAGGTGATAGTCGGATAGACGATAGGCTTGCTTGACAGCTCTAGCTGATCTATACTCTGGGCATCAGCTCCGCTGTAGGGAGCGTACTTCCTATCATTCGTGTAGTAGAGTACAGTCCAGTTTTTATCTCGAGCGACTTGAACAGCATCCTTGCTACAGACATTCTCCTCTAGAGGATAGGTCTCATCATATACGGCTATTTGAGCCGGCTTGTCGGCACTAGCGTTAGCAGTAGGTAGAGACTTGGCTAGAGCTAGCATCTGCTCCTTAGATATTTTGTTATTCTCTAGGTAAAGCTTATGAGCCGATGGGCAGGCGGAGAAATCTAGGGCAGTGATCTCATTGAGGTAACACTTAAGAATCTGGAGAGCTGTCAAGGTGGAGAGGTCTAGACTTTGGAGCTTATTGCGCTCGCAATAGATGGTGTTGAGCTTGGTGCATCCAGTCGTAATCAACTTCGTGAGCTGATTGTAGCCACAGCTCACTCCTTGTAGTTGCTTATTGGCCGATAAGTCGAGCGAAGTCAGACCACAGTTCGTACACTCTAGAGTCTTTAGAGCTGTCGCTCCCGAAGTGTTGAACTCGGTAAGAGGATTTTCGGAGCAGACGAACTGTTTGAGTGCTGAGTTATTTGCCAGGTCGATCTTAGATAGCTTATTCTCTGAGCAGTTAACCCAAGTAAGCTTCTCGCACTTTGAGATGTCGAGAGAGGTCAGTTGGTTCTTATGGCAGAAGATCATCGTCAGTTGAGGCGCATTGCTAAAGTCTAGATGGGTAAGCTCATTCTCCTCGCAGTCGATGCGGTCGAGATAATTAGCGTGGTCAAACGTGATGTCCGTCACCCCATTCTTAAAGGTCGCTAGGTACTTGACAGGGCCTGTGATTGTTACAGTCTGATCAGTCAACGCATACTTCCTCCAGTCCTGCTCGAGGATAGGAGAGGATAGTCCCGTGGCTTGCACCTCTACGGCATCTTTAGAGACGACCTTCATATAGACAGAGTCTCCGATGTTGAACTTCGTCTGTATGGTGATAACCTGCTGCTCCTGAGCTCGTAGACTCATCGAGGTAGCTCCGCATAGCGTGATGACTAGTCCAGCCATAAGGCGCCAGATATTTGTATGGTAATAGTTGTATGACATTGTAGTATGGTTTTGGATTGTTAGAGAGAAAAGAGCTGTCCGTCACAACCTGAGACGGAGAGGAGGTAGTGCCCACGTAGCCACCCCTCTGTAGAGATAGCAAATCGTGTAGAGGGTATACCGCTACGCTGGTAGTGGCAGGCACCCTGTAGATCGAAGATGGTTATCGTGGCTCCTAGAGGCACTCGGTCTATGACTAGCTCTCGGTCGTATAGCGAGAGCTGTGGTAGATATGGTGTCACATCGGGGCGCATCACAGCATTATCTTGAGACCCTTCGTAAGGTACGCCAAAGCCCCCGTTAGCTCCACCACGAGAGTCCATAGCATCCCAACCCAACTTCTTGAGGAGGGCGACCTGCTCCACGGTACAGACGTTGGTATCCTTAGCCTCTTTAGTGTCGACAACCATAAAGATGCCACGATGATCCATAGCCGTACGATCTGGAAGCGTCTGACAGATGGTCGTAAGAGTAGCGCCTTGAAGATTATTCCCCTGACAAGCGACCTCGTCGAGTTCAGGATTGCTGGAGAAGTCTAGCTTAGTAATCTGATTGTACTCGCAGAGGACCTTAATGAGTAGCGGACATGGTGAGGTGTCAATCTCAGTAAGTTTATTCTCAAAGCAGTACAGCCATCTTAGATTGCTGAGTCCAGTCAAGTCTATCGACTTTAATCTGTTTTGATAGCATGAGATCTCAAAGATCTCTTTACAGCCTGTCATAATAAGCTCTTCGAGATCGCACTGTACGCAGTTGAGTCTACCGAGCTGAGGGCAAGGAGAGACATCTAGTCGCTTCAGTGGATTGCTCTCGCAAAAGAGCAACATAAGCGACTTGCAGGCAGTCAAGTCCAATGAGGTGAGTTGATTTCCCTGACAGCCTAATCCCTCAAGCTTTGGACACTGTGAGAGATCGATAGAGGTGATATTACACCCATAGCAATAGACTTGGCTGAGTTTGCCCTCTATGGCAAAGGTTTGAGCCGTCACTTCATAGGTAGACTCTTTGTCATACACAATCTTTCCCTTGAGACCATTTATTGTAATGTCAGACCCAGAGAGTGTTAGCTTTAGCTTACTCCCTATAGGTGCTGTCGTAATTGCTACAAAGCGATCTGCCCACGCTCCCTGCGTCAAGAGAGAGAGTAGTAGCATCAATAAGATGCTACGACGAGATACTAGTCCTTTCATATAGTCAGCGTATCGTGATAGTCCCTCTTACTCGACATCCTTAAAGGGACGTATCCCGAATTTGAACAGATTGGAGTTGTAGCTTATATAGACCATCTGAGGGATATAAGCGATCGTCCACACGAAACCAGTCTGCTCTTCGTGTGGGCTACTAGTCCAGTAAAAAGCGCCAGCTCCCATAACCTCTGCGTGCTTCTGTGGGTGATAGTATACAGCTGACGGTAGGATCCGGATGACATCATCTTGATCGTCTTTGCTCCAAAACTCTTCCGTTGCAATGTCATCGATAGTCCCCGTATAGTCGCTACCAAGGTAACGGACGGTAATCTTAAGATGTGCATCTAGACTCCCTATCTGATGCTGCCCGACTACCTCATAGCGATATGCCGCTAGGAGACTATTCTCCGTTGCTACTGGGAAGTCTGGATGCATCTCTGTAGTCCCTCGCTTGAAGCGTAGGGCATAGCTCACCTTGCTCCCCTTTATGGACTTATAGTCTGAGAGGTAAGAAGCCTTGACACTACCCACCTGTATGGCCTCTGGGACATCTGTGTAGGACTTGTTAGTGCCAAACATTATGTAAATCTCATACTTGGGGCCAAATGACGGCATCAGCACAGCTGCTTCATACCGAGTGGGCGTATGATAACCTGCAGGGCATACAGTGCCTACCTCGTCAAAAGCATAGTAGCCCGACGCATCATTGCTCTGGCTAGTGGCAAAAGTTCCTGCCTCCTTACCTACATTATACTCCGCCACATACTCTATACCCATCATTGGTCTTGCAGGGGTCTCCTTGACCAGCTCGAAGCGAATGCTGTCGATCTGATCTAGAGGCATCTCAGTGACCTGACTTTGCTGATAGATGCGTAGGTGCGTAGGCGGATTAGTTTGCTGTCCCCAAGCTGGCTGTAGGCTATAGAGCAGAGATAGCGCTACGAAAAGCGACAAGTAATACTGTTTCATACGATTGATATTGTATATAGGTGAATTGTCTAGTGCTAGAGGGTAGGGTAGGAGCCTTCTTAGTTAGGGAAAGCTATGTACTCCGCCTTTACTTCCAATGGCTAAGGTAGTAAAAAAATATTTTACTCAAGATGCTCTTCTAGCTTCCTCAAAATAAGCTTCGCAATTTCCAGTAGTAAGTGCAACACGAAGCGTATAAAAGCACCCACCCCTGGG
>URDQ01000014.1 GCA_900546675.1 uncultured Porphyromonas sp.
GCGTCCGGAGCAGGGCGAGCTCCACTCCAAATTGCATTTTGGAGTGGAAAATACGTCGCAGTGTGCTTGTCATCGTACATCATCGACACAGCGAGCGTTTTTCACGTGAAGATTTCCAAATCCCCACGTGGCTATCGGGTTAGAGATTAGAGGTTAGAGGTTAGAATTTAGAGACAAGTAACCCGCTGTAGGGACGCTCGGCTAGTGTCTAGCGAGAGGGCGTCCGTTGTGTCAAAGCGAGAGGGCATCCGTTGTGTCAAAGGTTACAGCATTCGTAGTTTTAACGGGGACGGATGCCCTCCCGCTAGAGACTAGCCGAGCGTCCCTACTTGTGGCATTTAGATATCCACAAGCATTGAGAGGCTACTTAGGATGTGAGGAGGTTACTTAACAACTTTCACAGCTATGTCTCCCGCACGTACGATGTAAACACCTCGTGGGATTATACTGATGTCTATGCAGTGGCTCTTGGAGACCAAGAGTGTGCGGCCTATGGTATCACAGATCCAAATCGGGGTGTCCATCGCAAGCCCATTTACAACAAGCGTTGCTCCGTGATCTATGAGACGTATAGAGATGCTTTCTTGTGTGATGGATTGCGTGCCGTTGTATATAGCGACTCCGACCTCGGTGTCTTTCTCTACGGTTAGGATAAAGAGAGCCTTATCTTTGGTCTCTGCTACCGCATTCCCATCTACAATCCAACTATCCACACACCACTTAGAGTCACCCTGTGTATAGGCGAATACGATGTCGGTGCCAGCTGCAATGTCGGTGCCACTCAGATAGGGTTCTCCATTTGCTTTTACAGTTATGTGGTCAGCTACTTCACTGGGGAAGGTATAGGTGACCTTGTATGTATCTACGTCACTCCGGCGAAAGAGGGCGCTGATGGTCGTCGGCTCGGTGATTATGATGTCCTCTATAGCCACTATCCCGAAGGCATTAGGGACTAGCGCATCTCCCTCATAGACTTTATCTCCGATGGTTACGGAGATGGTCTCGTATCCGTCTTCGTTAGGAATTGCTTTGACCGTTATACAGCTCCCTTTGTCCACTTGATCGCCACTAGAGAGAAGTCGCTCTCCTTGAAGGACTTCGAGAGAACCATTGTCGCAAGGAGCTATCGTGATGGGGACTTTTTCGACCTGTTGCTTCTTGTCAAAGAGAACCGATATGGTTGTGGACTCGGTCACCTCCAACTGCATAGTAGCTATGCCCTCATCGCCAATGGTCAGTCCGTGTCCCTCTGTGTACTCTGTACTGCCCACCTTAATGTGAGTCACTGCGTACTGATCCATAGGTATAGCCATTATGGTGATCTGCTTACCCTTTTCGATAGATAGGACTCCATTGGTAGGTGTCAGGTTCTCACCATCAGACGAGATGATCAGCATACCCGTAGCAATGTCTGGGCTGATGACTGTGATGTCTACGTTGTTTGGCTTGTACTCTTCGAAGAGGGCACTTACAACCATCGAGGCTTTGACTGTCTTAAACTTGGTCACAACGCCTGTCTCCGCATCTGGGCGTAGTGCGTCTTTGCTGTAGAAATCGTCACCAATCCTTAGGAGAGATACTTTGTAGCCTTTGTCTGGAGTTGCTTTGACAGTGATCACGGAGCCGTCTTTGACAGACGATCCAGACGCAATGGGGGTGACTCCATCGTAGTCAAAGAGCTCGATGAGACCATTTGCTGAGGGCTCTATCGTGAGGATTAGATCTCTCGGTGTATCAGGATTGCTCTCTTCAAAGTCGAGGGTGATGGTCGTGTCATAGGGCTTCATAGTCCAGTGCTTCAAGTAAGAACCGTAGAGGTCGTCTGCAGCTGTAATGGTCAGTTCTTCGGACTTTGGGGTTCCGTCTTCTATCCATGAGACTTGAAAGCTCTTGAGTTGATACTTTCCGCTCTTTACGGTGACCATCAGGTTGAGCGCAGTACCCTCAGACACTTGATCTCCGCTCTCGATTAGTTTGTTGCTAGCATCGAAGACATTAATCTCGATGTTGTTATCCGCATAATTCTTTTGGAAAGAAAGTGTATTGCCAGCAGTGGTCATACTTAGTTCCAAATGACTTACGTCAACATCGTTGGCTGCCAAGAGTGTTGACCCACCCACAAGCAGTATGGCGATCCAAAACTGTAGCTGTCTCATAATCTTTTATGTTAATGTTGTTTACAGGATCATTTTCGACTATGGCAAGTTTGATTGCTGGTCTTGCGACTAGATCTCGATACCAAGCTATAGCAAATGTAGCCCTTTTTTAGAAGAGCGTCAATAGCGAGATCTAAAAAAAAAAGCTCCTGGATACGTCAACGTATCTAGGAGCTGATGTGTCTGCTACATCAATGGATGATGAGCGGAGCTAGAGGCGGTATAGCGTTGACCGCCTGAGTGATTCGCCCAATTAGAGACTAGCTAGACCAGAGAAGCCCATAAAGGCCATCGCTAGGATACCAGCGGTGATGAGGGCGATGGGGGTACCCTTCATAGCGCGTGGCGTGCTACCAGTCTTGGCGAGCTGCTCGCGGATACCTGCGAAGATGACCATAGCGAGGAGGAAGCCGATACCGATGGAGACGGCATACATAAGTGACTCAGCATAGGTGAACTCCTTCTGGATAACGAGGATAGCGACACCGAGTACACAGCAGTTTGTCGTGATCAGCGGAAGGAAGACGCCGAGTGCCTGATAGAGCGCTGGGGAGATTTTCTTGATGATCATCTCAATCATCTGCACGAGTGTGGCTATGACGAGGATGAAGGCGATGGTCTGCAGGAATTCGAGTCCCAGGGGTACTAATATATAGGTCTGTACGAGCCAGGTGACCATCGTCGCTAGTAGCAAGACGAAGGTGACGGCTGCGCCCATGCCTGTGGCGGTAGAGACTTTCTTAGAAACGCCTAAGAAGGGGCAGATACCGAGGAACTGGGAGAGGACTACGTTGTTGACAAAGACAGCAACGATGAATATGATGAGAAATTTCATAGTAGTAAGTGTCTGTGTGGTGAGCTGTGGCTAGGGATTAGCCTTTGCATCTCATTGATTTGATCTATTGCTTCTTAGTGATAGCGTGATAGATGGCGATGAGTAGTCCTAGAGCGATGAAGGCTCCTGGAGGTAGCACGAAGAGTAGTGCGGAGTAGTCGTTGGGATAAGCGGTCAGACCAAAGAATGAACCGCCACCGAGCATCTCACGTACGATGCCTAGGAGGGTTAGTCCGATGGTGAAGCCTAGTCCGATGCCGACACCGTCAAAGAAGGATATGCCGACGCTGCTCTTGGAGGCGGTCGACTCTGCACGCCCGAGGACGATACAGTTGACCACGATCAGCGGGATGAAGATACCTAGACTCTGATCGAGTGCCGGTAGGTACGCCTTGATGATCATCTGTAGTACGGTCACGAAGCCTGCGATGACAACGATAAAGGCTGGGATACGTACTGCATCGGGTATGAGTCGCTTCAGGAGGGAGATCATCACATTGGAGCAGATAAGCACGAAGGTGGTGGCTAGTCCCATACTGAGTCCATTGATGGCCGACGTGGTGGTCGCCAAGGTAGGACACATACCGAGGAGAAGCACGAAGGTGGGGTTCTCCGTAATGATACCATTGGTAACTGTCTTGATATACTTATTCATGGCGGTGCATTACTTAGTTGATTCGTTGGCAGAAGCCTCTACAAAGATGCGCTGCGCACGGGCTATGCCCTGCAGGATAGCGCGCGAAGAGACCGTGGATCCTGTGACAGCGTCTATCGCTCCACCATCCTCACGTAGCTTGAGACTGGAGGCGGTGACCTTCTTGCCTATGAGTGAGCTTTTAGAGGGTTTGGCAGTAGCGGACTCTGGGTTGCCCCCATAGTTTCTACTGATGGAGAGGAGCTTGCCCGTGGCATTGACATCAGCTATGGCAAAGGCTGTGAGCACTCCACTATTGTCAAAGCAGACGAGCATCGGGAGACAACGCCCCTCGTAGTCATTATCACTGGTGGTGACGACGAGTAGCCCTGTCGTCTGACTCATATCGTTGGTGCCGTAGCTCTGAGTGAGCCAGGGAGTGCCATCGTCGGTGGCACCACTCTTCGCCTTATCCACAAGACGATAGGCAGGAAGCATCGTATTGAAGAGACTATCGATGACCTCTCGCTCGGGGAGTGCACAGCTACTCTCAGTGGCTTGGGCTACTGGACTACCCTCACCGATGAGGCTCTGATAGACTCTATATGCTCGCTCGATGGCATCGATGAAGGCTCTACTAGAGATGGTCGCTGCGGTGATGGCATCGACCTTGCCGCCGTCCTTGGTAACTTTGAGCGGAGAGACTTTGCTCATATCGACTCCTCGTACGTCACGGATGAGATCTCCATTTGGTGCGGAAGAGGTGAACCACTCCTGTATCTTAGCGCCTAGTCCTGGCGTCTCCTCGTGCTTGAGTACCTTGAAGCCGACAATCTGACTCCCCATATCGAAGCCTACCATAATCTCGATGAGTCCAGCAAAGCCGGCATCGGTATAGGTCTCGATGGCATAACCGACGAGTTGCTCGCCCTGCATAGCGGGGTAGACGATGAGTGGACGAGGCTCGCTCTCGAGAGCAACGGTGTCTTGCTCTTCGTAAGGGTTATTGTCAAAGGCAGGGACAATCTCTTTGATCGCCTCGATCTTAGCTTTTGTCTCGGTCTGTGCGATAGTGTCTTTGGTCGCTACATTGACCAAAGCTAAGATACCAGCGATGATCAGACAGATGATCCCGAGTGAGAGGATCATATTGGGAAGTGTAGAGGGTAGCTTCTTCATCTTTTAGCCTCCTTTCTAGATTTGACCACATGACCGAAGTGACGTGGCTTGATGTAGTTGTTGAGTAGTGGGGTGAACGCATTCATAATGAGGATGGCAAAGGACATACCCTCAGGGTAAGAGCCCCACAAGCGGATGATGACGGTGAGTAGTCCGATCATACAGCCGTAGATGAGCTGCGCACGGTGCGAGATGGGCGAGGTGACGTAGTCGGTCGCCATAAAGACTGCTCCAAAGAGCAGACCACCCGTCAGCAAGTGGAAGAAGGGACTAGCATACATCGCTGGGTCGTAGAGGTGCATAATGCCACTCAGTACGAAAGCGGAGACGATGATGGCCACGGGTGTGTGCCACGTGATGATGCGTCGGATGAGTAGATAAGCTAAGCCGATGAGGATAGCAATGGCACTCACCTCTCCCATAGAGGAGAAGTTGAAGCCGACGAGGAGCTGCAGCGAGTCGGGCAGCTGGTCGATGGCTCCTGACTTGAGGATGCCTAGAGGCGTCGCTCCAGAGACCGCATCGGGAGCTTGCTCGGCAAGGCGGGCGGGGAGCTTCCAGGTGGTCATCTGCGCAGGATAGGAGATGAGGAGGAAGACACGCCCGACGAGTGCGGGGTTGAATATGTTATTGCCCAGTCCGCCGAAGACCATCTTGCCAATGCCGATAGCGACGACACCACCCATAAGGACGAGCCACCAGGGGAGTGAGGCGGGGAGGTTGAAGGCTAGGATGACGCCTGTCAGCAGTGCTGAGCCATCGAGTAGACTACAGGGACGATGCAGGAAGAAACGGGTGATGACCCACTCCGTGAGCATACAGGAGGCTACCGAGATGGCGGTGATAAGTAGAGCGTCTGTCCTAAACTGGTAGAGCATGACGAGGAATGCTGGTATTAAAGCAATCAGCACCCCATACATATTCTTGCTAATGGTGTCACCGCTATGAATATGCGGTGAGGGTGATACGATGACTTGTTGTGCCATAAGCTATATATCGTAGTCGATGATGAGGATCGGTGATCTGTCTCAGTGTGTATTACTTCTTGCGGGCTCGCATAATGCCCATAACGGTCTGCTTGCCGACACGTATGTAGTCGAGGAGTGGTCGTCCTGCTGGGCAAGTGTAGCTACAAGAGCCGCACTCGATGCAGTCAGCGATGTAGTTATGCTCGGTACTCTCCCAATCTTTGTAGATCGTGTCACGCATAAGGAAGGCGGGGTTGAGTCCCATCGGGCAGACTGATACACACTTACCGCAGCGTATGCAGTCGTGCATCTCGGGACGTGTTGACTCCTTGGCGGTGAGGATGAGTAGCCCTGACGAACCCTTGGCAACGGGTATGTCGGTGCTGACGAGTGCTCGTCCCATCATAGGACCACCGCCGATGATCTTGCCTGGCTCCTCAGCATAACCTCCCGCAGCGTCGATAAGCGTCTGCATAGGCGTACCGATGCGTGCCTTGAAGTTGGACGGACGTGCGATAGCTTGTCCAGTGACTGTGATGATGCGCTCGATGAGTGGCTTGTGCTTTATGACCGCCTCGTAGATGGCGAAGGTGGTTCCGACGTTCTGCACGATAGCGCCCGTAGAGATAGGCAATGCGCCCGAAGTAACTTGCTTGCGAATCAGGGCATCGATGAGTTGCTTCTCGCCACCTTGCGGGTAGCGCTTCTTGAGTGGTACGACGGCGATGCTTTGTCCCTCGGGTAGGAACTCCTTGGCACGCTCCGCAGCGTCACGCATGATGCGTATAGCGTCGGGTTTGTTATTCTCAATACCTATGAGCGTGCGAGGAGCATTGGCAGCCTTCATAATGATAGCGCAACCCACCATAATCTCCATCGCCTTGACACGCATAAGCGCATCGTCGCTCGTGAGGTAAGGCTCACACTCGACAGCGTTGATGATAACGTAGTCAGCACTCTGACCAGGAGGAGGCGAGAGCTTGACATGCGTTGGGAAGGTCGCACCGCCCATACCGACGATGCCCATCTCAGCGATGCGATCGATGATCTGCTTAGCATCAAGGTCAATGTCTGTGACAAGGGTGTCTGTCTGGTCAATGTAGTCCTCCCACTCGTCGCCCTCGACTTTGATAAAGATGGCGGGCTTCTTAAAGCCACTTGCGTCCGTGATCTGGTCGATCTTGGTGACGGTACCAGATACGGAGGAGTGGATATTTGCGGAGACAAAGCCTCCCGCCTTGCCTAGGAGCGTACCTACGCGCACCTTGTCGCCTTTGTTTACGACAGCGGTGGCGGGCGCACCAATATGCTGTGCTAATGTGATGACCACCTCGTCTGGAGGAGCGACAACGGTGATAGGTACCCCGGCGCTGATCTTATGGTCATGGGGATGGATACCCCCTATTCTAAATGTCTTTGCCATAGCTTCGTGTTAATCTTTCTGAGGTACAGATGCTGTTGAGGAGGTAGCAGCAGGAGCTGCTGGTGCATCGGCTGTAGCCTTGGTAGGAGCAGGCTTGTCGGCAGGCGCTGGCTTTGCTACAGGTTCTTTGCGTGGCGGGAAGTTGACCTCATGGATAGCTCCCGTCGGGCACTCGGCCGCACACTTACGACATAGACGGCACTTTTGGTGGTCTATGTAAGCGAGATTGTTCTCTATCGTGATTGCCTCAAACTGGCATACCTTAAAGCACTTGCTACATCCGATACAAGCGTTGGCGCAAGCCTTACGAGCCACGCCACCCTTGTCTTTGTTGACACAGCTGACGTAGAGACGGCGCCCCTTGGGGCCTTTCTTGCGTAGCTCGATGATCATCTTCGGACAAGCCTTGACACACGCTCCACAGGCGGTACACTTATCTTCGTCCACCTCGGGAAGACCTGTCTCGGGGTTCATATGGATCGCATCAAAGTCGCACACAGCGACACAGTCTCCATTGCCTAGACAGCCGTAGCTACAGCCCGTCTCGCCACTGTATAGGGTCGACTCGATCTTGCAACTCTTAGCGCCTATATAAGTATTGACTCGTGGACGCGCCTCGCAAGTACCATTACAACGGACGACTGCTACGAGTGGGTCGCTCTTGGCGACGCTCTGACCGAGGATCTCTGCCACCTTGGTCATAACGGGTTCTCCTCCTACGGGGCACCAGAGCCCTTCGAGAGAGGAGGCTTCGCAACAAGCCTTAGCAAAGCTTGCACAGCCTGGGTGACCGCAGCCACCGCAGTTAGCCTGAGGAAGGACCTCAGCGACCTCACCGATGCGAGGATCTTCTTTTACTTCAAACTTCTTGGAGGTGATAAAGAGTAGGACGGCACTCACGAGCGCTATCACTACAAGGACAAGTATGGTGGATAGTATTGTCATAGGAGTGTGTATGAACTTACTTTTTTCGCACGGTAAAGGCAAAGGTTCGCTCAAACCGGTCACGTAAGAGCCATAGCAGGAGCATATATACAGCAGCTACACCCAAGGCGATCAATATCTGAGCCAGCGTACCTACCTCTAGGTAGCTTAGAAGGATGGTTACAGCAATGATTAGAATGGTAGGGATGATCATCGTGAGGAGTACTGCACGCATACCCAGCGAGCTACGCATCTCTAGAGAGACTTGATCACCGACAGCCACCTCACTGGGTAACTGAGAGCGATCGATCGTGATCGTCTCTAGACGGCTCTCCGAGGCGTGGCAATGCCCCGCAGCCTCGCAGTTACTACAAGCAGATGGACGTAGCACAGTGAGACGCACCTCACCGCCTTCTATGGCAGTTACGGTGGCACTTCGCTCTATACATTCAGACTTCATCGACTCTGTCATTCACATTGCAACAACCTTCGCAATCACAAAGGTAGCAATAAATAATTAGTCTAAGTATGGTAGTCGGGTACAAAGTGCTATCGCACATTCCTCCGAAAAGAGCTCTCAGAGCCTCTTACCTAGACTCGCAAAAGGCTGTGATAGCCTCTAGGAGCTTCGCATTGTCGGTCGCATCGCGGGAAGTGATACGTACCATCTCGCCCTTGATGCCTCGTAGCTTAGTCGCATCGTAGAGCGCTATGTTGTGCTCTTCGAGCAGATATTTGACTAGCTCAGCTGCTGTAGCACAATGTATCTGAAGTAAGAAGAAGGGAGCATCGCTCGGCATCACCTCGATACCATCTACTTGGCGCAGCTTCGTTTCTAGCTCGAGCGCATTGCGCTGCCACTTGCGGATGGGGAGCGTAAACTGTGCGGGGTGAATCAAGATATACTTCGCCACCTCGACCGCCATCGTGCTGACCGCCCACGGGTCGACCACTTTCTCTATCTCCTTGACCACCTTCTTGTCAGCGGTCACATAACCGATGCGTAGCCCTGGCAGACCATACGTCTGTGTAAACGAACTAACAAAAATAACGTTCGGATGACTCTTGACGTCACTCAGCGCAAGTGTAGGCTGTGTCGTGAAGGTAGCGTACGACTGGTCTATAACAAAGTATACTGACGGGTAACGCCCTATGAGTTCCAATAGCTCAGCGCGAGAGCGCAAGCGTCCCGTCGGATTATTCGGTGAGCAGATCCAGCAAAACTCCTGTCCCTCGAGCTTTATCTCTTGTGTCTCGAGATCTTCTGGCAGGTAGGTCAGCTGCCATCCATACCGCTTAGTGGCAAGCTCGTAGTGCTGATAAGAGGGGACGAGGATAGCGCCTTTCTTTCCTGCGAAAGCCTCCGCAATAGCGTAGAAAGCTGCCGTACGACCAGCCGTAATCACTATATTGTCTACGTGTAGCTCGTTGCGCTTGGAGATCATCGTGCGTAGCGTCTTGTAGTCACTCTCAGGATAGAAGCGCATCATCTCGACCATACGATCGTTGAGATGCTCTGAGAGCTTCGTCAGCTCAGGGGCAAACCAGGTGGAGGTGTCAAACTGTAAGGGTGGACACGCTGTAGTCGTAATGCTTGGAGTGTTCTTTTTCATCGTACTAGGCTTATTTAGACAGCTAAGTGTGCGCTGTGATGTTACTTCTTATGAGATACTTTGTTCTGTAGTCGCTCGGCAAAGGAGACCAGCTCAGGCGTATGCAGCGCCTCGTATAGCTCCTCCTTATTATATATAGGACGCTCTACCATCTCTCCCGTATGAAGTAGGAGCTTGTAGCAGAGGATACGCAGACAGCGATCTTGGATTGTCTCCTCCGAGAGGATGCCCGCATGATAAGCGGAGAGCAGCTCCTCATAGCTCTGCAGAGGATCTAGAGGCCCGAGGAGCAGGTCATTGCCCGCTAAGATGGCTGCCACAGATATGGGCAAACCCTCCGTACGCTGTACGCCCCGCATCTCTAGCCCATCGGTAAAGATGAGCCCCTTAAAGCCCAACTGCTCACGTAGTAGCTCCGTCACGACAGCGTGACTCAGAGAGGAGGGGCAAGTCACATCAGACTCCAAAGCGGGCACCGAGAGATGCGCTACCATAATTCCCCCGAGACCCGCCTCTATGTAGGCGCGAAAGGGCGCTAGCTCCACCCGCTCGAGTTCCTCTAGACTACCCGACACGGTGGGGAGTGTCTTGTGCGAATCCTGGTCCGTATTGCCATGCCCCGGGAAGTGCTTAGCAACCGACAGCACCCCGCCATCCTCCATACCCCTCGCCAAGGCTAGCCCATGCGAGATCACAATGTCGGGCGTAGCGCCTAGACTACGGGTGCCGATGACCGGATTCTTCGGATTATTATTGACATCCAGCACAGGCGCAAAGCTCACATGGATACCCATCACACGGCACTGCTGCGCCATATGCTGCCCGAGAGTGTACATCTCCTCAGGCGTGCAGTGATCAGCTAGCAGCTTCATACGTGGATAGCGTATCGTCCCCTGGAGACGCATCGCCAGCCCCCACTCGGCATCGGCCGTGATCAGCAGAGGTATGCGTGAGTGCTCCTGAAGGAGACGGGTGAGTCGATACTGATCGTAAGGATCCCCCTTGCGAAAGAGGATCCCCCCAGGACGGATCTTGTCAATAAGCTGCAGATAGCGCTCCCGAGAGGCCGAGTCGTAGCGAGGCTCCCAGATTGGGATGATCAATTGCCCGATCTGCTCCTCGATCGTCATCTTCTGGATCTGTTGCGTCGCTTCCTGTAGCAGACTATCGGTGCGTTGATCATATATGTCTAGTAAGTGAGGTGGCAGTTGCTGTGCCGTTGTGTCGGCACCAGCGCACCCCACGAGGAGCGCCAGCAATAGAGAGAGCGACGAGACCAGACGCCCCGAAGGTCTCCATCCTCGTACCCTCGCATAGAGCGAGACCAGCCAGCGATCCGATCGCAAGAGATAGTTCATACTGCTACAATAATTGCTACCAACCTCTCTGCAAAGATAGAGAAATCAGTGCAAACGAATACTTTCTCAGCTCTACTTGTGAGATTTGCGGACTAAAGGTGCGAGCGGGAGTTTGTTTATTTGAGAAATTGTAGTACCTTTGCACCCACATCGGCTAAGATGTCTGCTCGCACACTGAGGAGAGGAGAGGTATCCCTTCAGTCGTCAAGCAAGGAGAGGTGGCAGAGTGGTCGATCGCGGCGGTCTTGAAAACCGTTGACCTTCACGGGTCCGGGGGTTCGAATCCCTCTCTCTCCGCTTTAAGTACTCTGGCAGTATCGCCAGAGAGTACTACTGAAAAAGTATAAGTATCGTAATTCCAACGAGTTACGATACTTTTGTTTTATAGACCTCTACCTCTTCAGAGTAGTTACAGAGATAGCCGAAACGCACAAAATACTCTCCAATGGCTACAATCTGGCTACACTTTTTTCTCGCAAAAAATAATTGTAGCCAAGAGTACGTAGAGAGTCTGTTTAGAGTACTTGTACATTGCTGTAGTTCAAACAATTATGTGCAACTTTGTAGGCGAGTTGTAGAGAGTTATTAGCACCGTAAATGTGTAGCTTTTCCGGTCGCAAACTTTCTATGCTTGGCTACAATAAAAACAGACAATGTATGCAATCAATTTTCAGAACAGCATTCTACCTTCGTAGCAACTATGTGAACAAGGAAGGAAAAACTCCAGTAATGCTACGCATCTATCTCAACAATGAGCGGATGTCACTAGGCTCCACTGGCATCACCATCGTGCAGTCCCAATGGGATCGCGAAAAAGAGCGAGTAAAAGGGCGTCACACCGAAGCTCTGAATACGAACTTGCAATTGGATAACATCCAAAGTGGTTTACAAGCCATCTTTCGCAAGTTAGAAATGACAGATGAGCTTTCGTTAGAGCGTATCAAGTCAGAACATCTTGGCAAAAAACAAGATATAGATACCATCATGCAACTCTTCGACAAACACAATGAAGATGTTGCAGCTCGAGTTGGCATCTCAGTCTCTGCGCCCACTCTTCAAAAGTATAAGGTCTGCAAAAGACGCTTTTCTGAGTTCCTAAAAGATAAACTCAGGCGTAGAGACCTCAAGCTCACGGAGCTAACCTATATGATTATACATGATTTTGACCTATACCTACGCACAGTGGTGGGGCAAAATCCTAATACAGCCACCAAGACGATGAAGACCTTCAAGACTATCGTCATTTTGGGGCAAAAGTTGGGCGTACTACATCACGACCCATTTGTCAACTTCCGATTTCACTTAGAGCCAGTGAATAGAGGGTTCTTGACTGATGAAGAGGTCTTACAGATTGTCAACAAGGAGTTGAATATCCCGAGATTGGAGCTGGTACGAGACATCTTCATCTTTTCCTGCTTTACAGGTTTAGCTTACATTGATGTGGCTAATCTTACACCCGACAATATCGTGATGCTTGGTGGCAAAGAGTGGATTATGACCAAGCGACAGAAGACTAGTGTTGAAACCAATGTGTTGCTGCTAGATATCCCTAAGCGCATCATCAGTAAATATAGCCACCAAACTTATCGTGATGGCAAGCTCTTCCCTATCCTTAGCAATCAGAAGACCAATTCATACCTCAAAGAGATTGCAGATATATGTGGTATCAAGAAGAACTTGACTTTCCACCTAGCTCGACATACTTTTGCGACAATGTCACTGAGCAAGGGTGTTCCAATAGAGAGTGTCTCTAAAATGCTGGGTCATACCAATATCCGAACAACGCAAATCTATGCCCGTATCACCAATAAGAAGATTGAACATGACATGGAGCAGTTTGCTGACAAGCTAGGCAAGTTCAATACGGCTATGGGTATCGGGGAGAATAGCTGGCAATAAGTGCAACCATTAAAACCAAATAAGAAGATGAAGACAACGAATAAGAAAGAACTATCCTACTTCCGCTTAAAGCTAGAGAGCTACCTTAGTGAGCATTTCCCTGAAAAGGTGGAAGACAAGCCATTTATCACGGCACGAGCTGATGAAGCTCTTACTACCTACTGTGATGCTGTGGAAGAAGGATTCTCACATCCCGAGGCAGAGAGTATGGCGAGTGAAGTGCTGTATCGTGACCTGCATTTCTCCAAATACGACACGCTTGTGTCCGTCTTGGAGAATGAGTTTGAAAAGGAGCTCCCCTCCCCACTCCCCGAACGACTCTCTCAGATATTTCTCGGGAACAAGGCGATACAGAACCTATTTGACAAGTATAATCTTACGGATGAATTTGTTGCAACACCTGAGTATGATGCGCTCTACACAGAACTGACAGGAACAGTTGTACTTCTTATCGAAGCTAATCAACTTCCCACGATAGGCGATGTGAGTGCCTTAGAGTCGACAATGTAGATTATCCCTATCTCGTGCGCCTTTTGAGCTTCAAGAGCCAAGATAGTCTCTCTGCTCCATACGTCAAGAGCATAGTCTATCTCTTGTCTTTATGTCGCATAGTCTCTTGGCTCTGCTCTTGAAAACTCTAAAAGACTCCGAATATGAATAGATCTCTCATGAACAAAGACCTGCACAGTCCAGCTTTCATACGGGCAAGTGTTCCGGCAGATAAAGAGGAACCATTACAAGTTGCGTCCAAAACAACTCCAAGCAACGAGATCAAATGGTCTCGCATCATCCGACTTACCTTACTTATGGGTATCCTATCGGGTGGAGTGTACTTACTCTCTAAGTTAGTCACAGCACAGGTCGTAACAGCTCTATTGATACTAATTGGCTTTGTTGTACTACGATTTATCGTTCGTACCGTTCTGCAAATCACATTTACGCTTCTACGCTACCTCTTTTGGATTGTTGTACTAGCCGTAATACTGCTTTGCGTGCTATGACATAGCACCTCTCTCACTTCAGAGAAACAACTCTTTGGGTGACTAGCTCTCTTGCGAGGCTGGTCACCCTTTTTGCTTCTTCTGTTTAGGCATTGCACTCCTGCTTCTCAGTCATAGCTCCCCAGTTATGCAGTGGTCAAATCGGAAGCTGATTCTTTTTCATCGCAAAGGTAGTACGGGGCTTAAAGACTTTCCCAAGGTCAGGCCATTCGGTTTGTCTGGAAAATCTCCACCCCTATGCTATTTGCTTCGGGTAGTATTTTCCGCCAAAACCTTGTGTAAGTCTCGCCCCGCTACCTTGTTTTTGCTTGAAAAAAGGAATCAGCATACTCCGATCTTTGAACGCATAAAAAAAGGTCTCTTATGAATAAGCAGAAAGTAAACATGACATCATCAATGAAAGAAAAAGGATATAGCTCCTCCTCTCATTACCGCATAAGTTCTGAGTTTGAACAAAGTGAGCAGGCGTTGGCTACCAAGTTTGTCCATTGGGACGTACCCCCATTGGAAAGCCTTTCTGACAGCTCTGTATATCTTCTGAGAGCAAAGCTTAATCGTGGAGAGCGAATGAGCCGTGAGGATAAGAATTGGCTCTGTGAAGCGGTGAACAACAACACCTACTTCCGCTCTGCCGTACCGCTACAAGGATGGCGATTTGACTTCATCGATGTATTGAAGAAGTACCTCGTCAATCAATATGGACAGTGGACAGAGTACTATGCTCCCGACCGCACTAGCCTGCGCAACTACCTCTATGGACCTATCAACCAAATCGTAGAGATACCCAAGCAGTAACAGCACTAATACTGATAAGACAATGAAAGGAACAGAACAATTTACCCGAACGATAGCCGAATACCTTAATGGACGTGCGATGACAGACCCTTTGTTTGCTCCCAATCTACAGAAGCCCCATAAGAACATAGAGGAGTGCATTCTCTACATCTTGAGTGAGGTGCAAAGAAGTGGTTGTAATGGCTTTGCCGATGAGGAGATATACTCAATGGCAGTTCACTACTATGATGAAGATGATATAGAGGTGGATAAAGTCTCTGGTTGCAATGTTGTAGTCAATCACGTTGTAGAGCTCACCGAAGAAGAGAAAAAGCAAGCACGGCAGGAAGCTATCAAGCAATGCCAACAAGAGGAATTTGTCAAATTGCAGAAGAGATACGAGCGACCCAAGAGAACTGAAAGAACCGAGACAACATCTTCTATACAACCGCAACCCACACTATTTGACACCCTTGCCTTATGAAACCTAGAAACAAGTTTGAGAAAGCCGTCTTGGCACGGAGTACGAGACTATGTCCGATAACAAAAGCACAGCATCAGTGGGCATTCCGAGAGTGCATAGACCACTTTGCCTTCCGCTTACCTAAAGGTCGTACGACTTGTATGGATTGTGGTTATAGTTGGACTTTAGAGCAGCCTATAGATACTTGCACTTGCCCTCAATGTAGGGCAAGGTTGCAAGTCAAGACAACAAGAGCGCGTAAGTTACAACAGAAGCAGTACTTCACGCTACTAACCACTTGTGGTGAGTATCAAGTGTTGCGAATGTTTCTCCTTGTTGTAGGTATGGAGAAAGGGTGCAGAGCAAATACCTCGGTCATTGAGATTGGTCATTATTGGTGGAGCGATGCAGGGAGACAAGCACTAGTAGCCATACAGCGTACTTTTGGACATTACATTGATAGCTTCTCTTTTCACTCTCCGATGGCTATCCGTAACGATAGCGAAGCTTACCGATATGTAGCCTATTCGCAGATATATCCGCAGCTAAAGGTTACGAATACGCTTTATAGGAATGGCTTCAACGGAGAGTTTCACGGCATAGCACCTACTCAACTCATCCCAGCTCTACTTACTGATAGTCGTGCAGAAACAATGATGAAAGCAGGACGATACAAGGATTTAAGATACCTCCTGTCAAGGGGCAAAGGACTTAACAACTATTGGAACTCATACAAATTGACACTGCGTCACCACTACATAATAAGCGACATTGTCTTATGGTGTGACTATGTAGATATGCTCAAACGATTGGGTAAGGATATCCACAATCCGAAATACATCTGCCCCTCCGACCTCAGAGGGGAGCATGACAAACGAGAAGCGGAGCTCCGCAGACAGCGTGAGCGGGAGGCGATGGAGCGAAAGCGGGAAAAGGCAATTGCGGACGAGGAGCGTTTTCGTGAACTCAAGTCAAAGTTCTTCGGCATCCGTTTCACGGACGGCACAATCCAAGTACACGTCCTGGAGAGCGTGCAGGAGTATATAGACGAAGGAGCTGAATTGCATCACTGCCTATTTTCAAATGAGTACTATCTCAAAGAGAACTCGCTCATTCTGTCTGCAACCATTGAGGGCAAGCGAATAGAGACGATAGAGGTCTCTCTTGACACACTCCAAGTGATACAGAGCCGTGGCGTGTGCAACCAAAACAGCCCATACCACGAGCAAATCGTGAGCCTTGTCAATGCCCGTAGCCAACTGATACGGGATGTTGTACGATGAAGGTCGGTAAAGGGACTATCGGCTCTTTTCCGCCAAGTTTATTTCAAGAATTTGATATGCTTCTTTATTTTCTTCATTGCCCAATCGTAGTGACTTGCCGTTACCGAGACACAATATGCTCCGAGTGTAGATGTCCCAGTCCAAGGCAATGAGCCTTTGGAGAAAAGTTCATCATTGGAATAATTTCCTATCAAAGCCATTACAGCATTATGAGACGCTTTCAAGTTTTCCTTTGCTTCCTCCAACGATGTGCTTTGGTGCTTCTTCCAAAACTCAACATTCAGTGCAGGGTAAGTTCTCCAATTGTAAGGTTCGGGAAGAAAAGGCTTAGGCACCCCATTGCTATTGGCTTGAACCCAATTCAATAGCAGATTATGCCACTCGTACAAGTGTACAAGTACATCCCTTAGGTTCTTGTCTCTTCTCCAATGTGTTTCCTTACCGCTTGTAGTCATTTCCACAGCAAAAGGTGTCGCTTGTTGCTCCTCACTCATACTGTCGATGAGCTCCCACATCTTCACAAATTGTTGATTAGCAGATGACATCAAATCCGCTTTTGTTGTAGCTCTTGCCATATCTCTTTATCCTTTGTTTGTCTCAAAGGTAAGTAAAAGGATAAAGATTCGGAACCTTGTTCGTAGATTCAATAACAAAAGCCCCCAAAAGGAAACCGACAGACGGCAACACTTTCGGGGGCTTCTTTTCTTTGTCTTTGAGTACGAGCAGGCGACCAAAGCAAAGAAGCAAAAGAAAGTCGCAATCAAAGAAGATTACACTTCTTCCTAAGTTGGCTGTATTTCTATTGATGATTTTGGTTTATCCTCCCTTTCATTGTTGAAGTTGAAAGTTCGTTGCTGGACTTGTCCGAAGTTGTCCTCCACGTAGATCTCAATCGTTTGTCGATCAGTAGAGAGTGAAGTGTAATAGAGCCGGAAGGTATCTCTCGTGAGCGGATAGCGGTCATTCGGTTTGAATACAGTGCCATCATCCATCTTCAAGCAACCCTTACCATCCGGCTGGAAGTAACGGATCGTGTATTGCGTATTGGCAAAGCGACCACTTCTTTTGAGACTACAGCGTATTTCAGCCGTTTCCCCCTTAGCTATGGAGTTCTGTACAGGCATCACTTCAAGCGAGAAGTCATAAGCCTGCTGCACATCCAGCTCACGAGTACAAGCAGATAGACAAAAGAGGACGAGGGCAACCCCTCCCACAGCCCATATCGTATTCACTAGGATCTTTTTCATTGTTGTCGGTAGTTAGATATTGAACTTGAGTCCTGCTGAGATAGCAGGACGAAAACGATGCAGGTCAGAGCCGAAGAGCAGTCGCCCTTGAGCTTTGAGGACGAAGAGCAGATTGTCTGTTAGGAACAGTTCCACCGAGCTATGTATCGCCCCACCATAAGTAAAGCGAGATCGATCAAGGAGTGTAGCCCCATCGGGTAGCAACCGTTTATCCTCGTTCAGCTCTTCATAACCGCAGAGAGCGGATAGCCCCAGGTAGCCAAAGACATTCTTCCCCCTATCTGAGAGTATTGGGTGCATATAGCCGAAATGCAGGAGCGCATCACGAAGTGGAACATTGTAAGAGCGATAAGTCAAGCCTTGCTGCTCATATTCCGCCAAGAGAAAAGCGTAGTTCGCCCGCTTGAAGTAGTGTGCGAACTCAAGACCTACCCCAAAGCTCTCCTTTGCGCATAGTCTCTCCCCCTTGATAATCGGAATAGAGCCGACCAGCTCAACGCTATTTTGCCTAGGTATTAGTCGCTGTGCGTACGATGGTGTAATAGCAACCATAGCCACCATCACGCAGACCATCATGGATAACCATCTCTTCATCACCACTTCAGTTTAAGGTTATCAATCTTCTTAGTGAGCAAAAGGTCTTCAGGCTCCACATAGAAAGTGAGCGTGCGACTGCCGTTTCGCTCGTAGAGCGTCACTTCAAGTTGCTTATCCTCCGATAGTGTGAACTGCTCCAAGGCAAAGACTATTCTCTCAGAGCGTCCCGCCCCAATCCACATCACCTGATGAAAGGCACGTAGAGGCTGTAGCATTCGCTCTTGTATAGCTGTATGCTTCGCCACCTTCTTGTCCACCACCTTGAACGTGATAAAGTCCACCGCATACGGCATATTAGACTCATTATCCATACGGACATGGAAGTAAAGCAACCCATTGTGGGCATATAATCCACGAAGTAAGAAGCGCATCCCGAATTGCTTCGCTCCAACATGCTTGATGGTTCGCTTACCATTTTGGTAGATGCTCTTCATAATCAGCTTAACCAATATGGGCGACTCACTTCCCAGCTCTTTGAAGTAGATGTCCGCACGATTGCTCGGCAGTCTTCCCTCCGTAGGAGCTAGAAAGTCCTTCATCTCGATGCTGAGCTTCTTTGGTTCATCCGCGTACTTCACATTGTATGCGTAGAATGAGCCATCCTCACAGATGACGCTCATATTGGTCTCCGTCTCAAACTCACGGACGGCAGCCTTTACACGCAGCACATTCTCCGCATCGTCAGCCTTCCCAGCAATAATGTTTTGCGACCCGAGGTCTACATAGCGTATAGCTGCAGGAAAGATGAGATGCACCGTCTTTTCAAACGTGACCTCCAGCCCGTAGGGCAATACGACCCGTCCATTCGGTATTGATCGACTCATCCCTTGGTAAAGGTCTCCGCTACTCAGTAGTTGATTGTTTCCCTCTACTTGTTGTGCCATAGCAGGGAGCGTTATCGTAGCACAAACTACGATAGATAAAATCCATTTCTTCATAAGTATATCAGTTGTTATTGTTAGAGTTCTAAAAGCTTACTTCGTCTGTACAAGGAATAGTCTATATCCCCCTTTGAGCGTCACCTTAATTGTTCGGAGCTTCTTCTGTAGTAGTTGTCCAGCTCCCTGCATCACCCCTCTAGTCACCTCGGAGATGATTTGGTCTTTAGCCGACGAGGAAAAGGTAAAAGAGGTCCCCATCGATCCTCCGACATTTGCCCCCATCTCCTTGATGGCTGACACCTCTTCAGAGCCAGGAATATAGACTCCCATCTGTCCGTCTGTATCATAGGCAGATAGTTTGACCGGCAGAATGTGACCATTCACCTCTATGCTCTTAATCAGTAGCTGCATTCGGTTGCCATCGATCTTAGCTTGTGCCATCAAGAGACTATGCTTCGGGATTGATGTTTGCTGCACGCGAGCCGTCTCTAGTAGGCGAAGAGCAACGTAGTCACCCTCTTTGAGGGTCGTTGTTTTGTCCACCACTACGCAAAGGGTATTGCGCTCGCCAGAGTGTGCGGAGCTATTAGAGAGCGAATGAAAGCTCATATTCCGCTCCTTGGCACCGTACATCTCCATAAACTCCTCGTCACTCATTGGCTGGTCCAGTGCTGAGACCAACGGCTTGTGGTCAGCTATTATCTCCATTGGAGCCTCGTCCTTGGCAGCTCCACCGCTGGACGGAGAGACCATCTGAGACTGCTCACCCATAGGCATAGCTCCATGGGCAGGAGAGGCACCGGCTGCGGGCAAGTACTTAGCCGCCATTTGGTAGCTCTTCTCCATAAGAGCTAGTTGCTTAGCTTCCTCATCATCGTCTTGTTGGCTAAGCTCGTGCAGTTCACGTCTGAGGTCATCAATCTCCTGTTGCATAGCTTCTCGCTCCTCCTCATAAGGGTCAGAGCCGTAGAAGTCCGCTAGCAGACGGTTGGTCTCCTCGTATCGTTGCATCGAAGACTCAATCTTATTGCCAACGACCGCCTCCTGCGGGTCGCTCTCAGACGAGCTTCCCTCCTGCTGAAAGTACTCCGCCAGTCTCCCCACCTCCTCACGAGCTTGCTCCTCTTGAGTTGTATGGTCAACTAGTTCATAGGCTTTGAGTTTATTCTCCGTAAGCTTTTCGGTCGTAGCTTGTGGTATGTTGTCATTCAACCCCTCACCAGCGTCCGTTTGCTCCTTAGTGGCGGGTGCAAATATAAACCACATAGCAAGGGCAAAGATAATCCCTAGCCCTGCGAAGACTAACACCTTCTTCAATTGTTCTTTCTGTTTATGCTCCATAGTTACTAATCGCTAAATGTTCCATTCTCTTGATGTAGGTTGTATCCCTCTGTATCGGGCTGTCCACCAGCTCTCCCATAGGGATAGGTGGCATCTCCTCACGGTGCGGGAGGAAGAACTGTGCTACCATCCAGATTGAGCAGGCTAGGTAGACGAAACTCAGTCCGTAGACAATAATCTGTCGCTGTCTGTTTGTTAGCAGATTGCACCGCTCTCTTAGCCGTACCTGCCCCCTCAAATAGCTTCTTCTGAGGGTAGGTCTACTTCTCCGCTTCATAGTCTTATCGCTTGTAAGTTTGGATGTCACGATTCTCTCGTACGAGGAAGTGCTCCATCAGAAACCCTTGCGGATTGTTGTCCGAGCGAACCGAGTTTTGCAGCGAGCAACTAGTCACCAAGCTCCGCTCCGTGACATTGCTCTGTCGGATAATAAACTGCCGAGCGAAGGTGGTTACTTCATAGGGGTATGAGTCAAAGTCACACCGTATGGAGTCAATCTCTATACGTTGGTTGACATTGCCCGAGATAGCTCGATTGTAGTACCCCTTCTCCGCTAGATCCTTGTAGTAGTTAAAAGCGGACTTGTCGCACAGTTGGAAAGCACGCTCCATATTCTTCTCGATAGCATCCTTGTCGGGTGCAATCGTGAAGAAAAGCTCGTGAAAGCGTCTTACATGCTCTCGAGCCTCCACAGGACGATTCATCGAAGCGTCTTGGCTCAGAGCCAGCATCAGAGACTTCCCTTGGTCTAGTACGTACACCTTCTCACGCTGCTTCTTAGCAAAGCTGTACGAAGCATAGACCGCATAGCTACTGACCGCTATACAGACTATCGCAAAGATGATAGCGTAGAGCCTAATCTGCTTGAAAGAGGTCTCTATGTTTGTGAGTGATTTGAATTCCATATTCCATTATTCTAATTGTCTTATATCTAAAAACTTCTGAGGGGTAGTCTAGTGCCAACCCCACTTGGCACTGCAGTTTCATACGGAGGAAACTGCAGTTTCATAGGTAAGAAACTCTAGTTTCATAGGCAGGAAACTCCAGTGCCATGGGTAGGAAACTGTAGTGCCACACGGCAGGCACTACGATTACCTTCCCCAGTTGCTACATTGACACACATAGGAGGAGCTTATCCTACCCACCTGACCGTCATACGACCGTCACGTGGTCATCGCATTCTCATCAAGCGAGTCATAGCCACCCTTCGGCTGAAGGGAGGCTATTTGCCCTTGATAAGTGCCCCTTTGATACGTCCGCCTACGTTGCCAGCTATAGATCCAGTGGCACCAGCGACCGCCTTACCTCCCGTATAGGCACCCTGGGCACCTCGTTGCGCCGTCTGATTGACATTGCGTCCGTATGCCCCGATACCACCACCAGCCTCTATAATCCAGCCCGCTACCGTAGGAACACAGAAGTACCCCACGATACCAATCAGAAAGAAGACAATGTAGTACCAGCTACCCGAATCGGGCAGATAGTTGGGGTCACTTAATGCTGCAATATCCTTCTGCACCATCAACACCTGTATCTTTGTGAGGAGCGCCGATAGGACAGAGCTCACGGGTAACCACAGATAGACCGATATGTAGCGGGAGAACCAAGCCGTAAGCGACCCCGATAAGCCATCCCAAACTGCAATACCAAAGACGATTGGTCCCAGTATGCTCAGCACGATAAGAAAGAAGGTACGGAGCGTATCAATAATCAGAGCCGCTGCATGGTATAGCAACTCTATGAGGTCATGGAGTTGCTTCATAAGCCATTGCTTCGTTTTGTAAGCAGCACGCTCGGCATACATCCCAGCGATGGTCACCGCATCGCTCGGCCCGATGATCCCCATCTCCTCTATCTTTTGGTCAAAAGCTTCATTGGAAACCAAGTAAGCCGTCTCGGGGTTACGGAGATAGGCAGCCTCTTGTAGTTTGTCACGCTTAGCGATTAACTTGTCTAGTTGTACCGTCTGCTTATTGACCATTCGCTCTGTACCTTGTACTACAGGAGAGAGAATCGTATTCATCGTACCCAGTACAATCGTTGGGAAGAACATAATACAGAAGCCCAGCACAAAAGGTCTCAGTAAGGGGAAAAGGTCAATCGGCTCGGCACGAGACAACGAAGACCACACCCTGACGGCTACATAGAAGAGCGCTCCTAATCCCGCAATCCCCTTGGCAATGCCCGTCATCTCTCCACAGAGAGGCATCATCTCCTGATAGGTGGAGCGGAGTAATTCATGTAGTGATGCAAAGTCCATAGATCCTAACGGCTATCTTTACATAGATGTTCTTACCAATATCGGCTCTCTGGATTTCCATAAAGCGCTTTGACCGATGCTAGATCATTCTTCTCGTGAGCACGTACATAACTCACGGAGATATTCTTTCGGGTGTAGTAAGAAACAATCGATCGATACTCACGTAGTGTCGTATAGATGCGGTCTATCATCTGCATACGCTCGCTATCATTCATCGAGAACACCTTGCTCTTAGCTACAGACTTCAGCTCCTTGAGACTCTCTCCACTCAGTTCCAAGAGTTTGGCATAGCCAGCAGCCATAGCGGCTAGCTCTGTGGGGCGGAAGTTTGGGTCCGCTAGCATCTTCTTGTAGGAGGTTACATAGATCTCTGATATGTCTCCCACCATTAGGATGCACTCCTTCACCTTGTAGGCATCGCCTATAAGGTTGTTCACCTGCTTGAGCGCATCGTAGTACTTCTTGGTGTCGTTGTACAGTTTCTCCACCTCCTTAAAACCACTTAGCGTGTTTTTGACCGTCTTCGAGGCGGTGGCAATCTCCTTAATGGAGTTGGCTATGTTGCCAGCAAAGTTCCCAGGGTCGGTAACCACCCACTGAGCGTGAGCTTGAGGGATAAATAGGCTCATTGCAAAGAGAGCCATCAGCAGATACTTTTTCATTGTCACTAGGTATTTGATTGTTACTATTATTGCTTATCTCTTTTCTCTATGGCGAGTTGTCGGATGGCCGACTCAATGTCTCCTCCCAGCTGCTCCGCACGTTGCATGACTTCCAGCTTCTCTCGCTCCTCTGTCGTATAGGTGAGATACTCCTCCATACTCACCTCTGTAGCATAGACGGCACTCTGCATACCTCCCAGCCCGACCCACACCTCTTTGTAGAGTCGGTGAGGATCATTGTTCTGATTGATTGAGAGGATTTGGCTCTTCTCCTTTTCGGATAGACCCAGCATCGACTGGATGCCATCAAACTTGGTCATGTACTTACGCTGATCTAGGAGGATCTTGCAGTCAGAGTTGTTGATGATACTCTCCTTCACTACGGGTGAAGAGATGATATCGTCTACCTCCTGCGTCACCACAATAGCCTCTCCGAAATACTTTCTGACCGTCTTGTAGAGATACTTGATGTAGTCCGCCATATTCTCCGAAGCGATCGCCTTCCAGGCCTCTTCGATAAGGATCATCTTGCGGATACCCTTCAGTCGGCGCATCTTATTGATAAAGGCTTCCATGATGATAATGGTCACCACGGGGAAGAGGTCTTTATTGTCCTTCACTTGGTCAATCTCGAAGACGATAAACCGTTTAGAGAGCAGGTCTATGTTCTTATCCGAGTTCAGTAGGAAGTCGTAACGCCCACCTTTGTAGTACTGCTTGAGCGTAGTCAGAAGGTTATTGATATTGAAGTCTGAGAGCGTCACCTTGATATCTCGTTGCTCCATATCCTTACGATAGACATCTCTAAGGTATTCGTAGAAGCTATTGAAGTTCGGGACAATACTAGCATCTGAGCAGATGAGTTCGATATAGGCATTGACAGCAGAGCCCAGCTCTCCAGCCTCAGTCTTGGTGACCCGCTCATCGGCACTCTTCCAAAGCGTCATCAGTAGGGTGCAGATACTCTCCCGCTTCTCTACATCAAAGAACTTGTCATCCGTATAAAAAGGATTGAAGGAGATAGGATGGTCATGGGTGTAGGTGAAGTAGACTCCATCCTCCCCCTTTGTCTTACGATGGATTAGTTCGCACAACCCTTGATACGAGTTACCCGTATCGACCAAGAGGACATGCGCCCCCTGCTCGTAGTATTGCCGTACCATATGGTTCGTAAAGAAACTCTTACCACTGCCCGAAGGTCCCAAGATAAACTTGTTGCGGTTGGTAATGATTCCTTGCTTCATCGGCAGATCAGATATGTCGAGATGTATCGGCTTACCAGATAATCTGTCTGCCATCTTAATCCCAAAGGGTGAGAGCGAGTCCTTGTAGTTGGTCTCTGCCGTGAAGAAACAGAGAGCCGGCTCAATGAAGGTGTAGAAAGACTCTTCTGCGGGAAAGTCGCCTGCATTACCCGGGATAGCCGCCCAATAGAGGGTCGCTGTATCGATGGTGTTATGTCTAGGACGGCACTCCATCAAGGCCAGGGCAGAGCCCACATCATTCTTGACTTGTCGTAGCTCCTCTTCGTCGTCACTCCATGCCAAGACATTAAAGTGAGCTCTAATGGAGGTGAGTCCCTGAGAGTGTGCGGTGTTGAGATACTCCTGTATCCACTCTTCGTTGATTTGATTACTACGGCTGTAGCGCGCTAGAGAGTGCATATTCCTAGCCTGCTTCTCAAAACGCTGCAAGTTAGCCTCGCTATCTTCTATGAAGAGGTATTGATTGTAGATATGGTTGCAGGGGAGCATCAGCCCCACTGGAGAAGCAAAGGAGAGGCGGCAGTCTGAGCGGTCTGTTGATAATCGCTCATAGCGACCATCGGTACTGACCGTAGTGGGTAAATCATCCGTATCCGAGAGCGTATGTAGGCACAGCATATTGTCTCCCACACGTACAAGGTCTGCCCCTAAACGTATATCCTCCAATGTGCCGTGTCTGCTATCTGATAGAGAGAAGTAGCGATCTAATAGAGCAGCTTGCTCCCTAGAGCCAACCAGCTCAGCCTCGCTCATTCGAGCCAGCTTTATCAATTCGGATTCATTGATGATGCGTTCGAACTGATCCACCGACTCCATAAACTTCACCATCTCCTCTTCGTTGGTAATCTCTTTAGGGAGTAGATGACCTCTACAAAGCGTTGAGAAGCTACTCTGCTGTGCCATACGCTGTCGATTGCTCTTCGTGATAAAGAGGTAGACGGTATGGTTTAGATAGGGTCGCTCATTGAAGTGTCTCTCAGAGGCACGAGCGAGAAAGCTCAAAGGCTTTTCCTTACCACTTTCGCAAGTTGTATGGTAGCACTCTTTGATGAACCAATCTTGCTTGTGAACGATCGTGAAGTTGGGTAGCACCTTGATTGCTTTATGCCAAGTAGAGTGCATCGTCTCATACTCTGCAGATGTGACTGTAAAAAGTTCGGGTAGCTCCACTCGAAAAGCAACCGTCACATCAGCATCCTTACTGACAATGCACCCATGCTCTACACTCAGCAAGGGGAACTTTGACTCTAAGGTGGTTATCTTGCTTCTGTTTCTCATCATCTAGCGCTATTGAGTTGGTGAAAAAGCTGATAGACCGAACGGCGGTTCAAGAGATACCTCGGGTGTCTTCTTATAGCTCCTCGCTTCATCAATCCATATTGACCATACTTGCGATTCATGGCGAACGTTTGCCACACCACAACGGTGGCACCCACTACGCCTATGCCCAAGCAGATGATCTGACTGATGCCACAGAGATAGAGAATCACTACAAGGATGAAGATGCCCAGTAACCCTCCTGCAAATAAGAAGAGGTAGTGAGCCTTCAAGCCCTTGAACTCCACCGTCCGACCGACTCCTTTATTTACTTCCCAACTAGCCATTAGAGGAAGAAGCTACGCAGGATGGTAGCAGCTACGATGAGGAAGATACAAGCTCCGAACCAGCTTGCAGCTGTCTTGCTCGTATCGGGGTCTCCTGAGCTAAACTTATTGTACACCTTGACACCGCCTATCAAGCCCACCACTGCCCCAATGGCATAGATGAGCTTGGTGGCTGGGTCAAAATAGGAAGTGACCATCTTGGTCGCTTCGTTGATGCCCGCCATTCCATTGCCTTGGGCAAAGGCTGTCGCACCTGTCATCATCAAGGTCAGGGCAAGCATCGCTAGGCGTTCCTTGCGAATCATACGTCTGTTCATTGTCTGTCGTTATATCAAGTTGTTAAAGAATAATCTTGCTGTTCTATTGTTGGGTTACAAGTAGTAAGAGAGCGGTTTGTCTTCTTCTCCCGCTTCTGCCTCTACTTGGGAAGGTGCGGGCTCCTCTTCTAACTCTTCAGCTTTCCGTAGGGCTGCAAAGAGATTGCGGTGAGCTTCCTCCACTTCTAGCGTGTACTCTTTGAGCCGATCCATAAGCTCCGTTCCTCGCAAGGTGCGGAGCGTCTGGCACAGCTCCTCTTCATTTTCATTAGTCAGTGAATCCTCTTGCTTACTCCATTGGCTAATACGAGATAAATCTCTTGCTAGGATGGCGGTCGGGGAGAGTTCGGGCAGTGCTTCGCTGGCAATCTGTAACTCCTCCCGCAGGATGCTCTCCTCATCTGGATCCTCCATCGTGTAGGCGACTTGTATCTCGTTTTCTGCCTCAGGAATAGTTTCGCTTTCCGCTTCTAAAGGATCTGTAGCGTCATCTCTTTGCGTTGACTTATCACTATCTAACTCTGCAAATGTAGCGGGATTATCGACCGCTTTTTCAGACGAGGAACTCTTAGGAACCGTAGGGAAAGATGAGGAAACAAAAGGTTTGCTTTTGCCGACTAGTTCGTCTCTCACAAGCTCCTTACACTCTTGATGGGAGTCTGCCTTTTCCGTCTTCTCTTTCTTGGCTGTAGCCTTTCTTGTAGGGCCTTGCTTGGAGCTGTTCAAGAGTCTCTGCCAATAGGTGATGCCAAAAATCACCCACACAATCCCTAATAAGAGCAGTAAGCATCTCAATGTCTCTTCAATCATAGGTCAATAGTCTTATCTCGTCTCCGCTGAGAGGCGATTTGGTTCAATAGCTCCTGGTGCGTTTTCAAGTGATCCAGTATGATGTTCTCAATATAGCTTGTGATGGAGGTCTCTACACGGAGGTCACTCACCACATTTCGAAGTAGCTGTAGCACTTCGGTATGAATGCTGAAGCCAGACTTGTTGCGTCCGTCTCGTACAGATGTCAGAAAACGCTCTTCGTACGCTGCAAACTCTAGTGTCGATGAGCAACTCCTAGGATTAGGCTTCTTCTCCCCCTTGTCCGAAAGCTTTCTTTTAGAGCTGTGACGCTGAGATGCTTGAGGAGAGGAAGTCGGAGTAGAGGCTGTTGTCTCCTCGGTCTCTGAAACGGCATTACACTCTTCTTCAAGCGTTGGATTCTCTTCAAGCGTTGGCTCTTCATCCAAATCTATCGGCTCATCAAAGTCCGGGATATTCTCTGCGGTACGCTTGGTGACCCCTATATTTGCCATCTCTCTCATCTTAGCTTGGAGCAGTCGCTCTCGCTGTTCTTTAAGTGAGCTCATAAGCTTGTACCTTTTTGTAGACCTAGCTTCTGTATCACCTCTTCGACCCATTCATCCACACCCGTCTGAGGACGTAGCGTGGTAGCTGGAGGTAGGTAAGAGCAACGAAAGACTCCCTTGACACCCCCTTGAGCTAGCTCACGACTGAAGCGAACAGAATGGTAGATACGAGCGTCTAGGATCTTCAAGCCCTGCTCTTGGGCATGCTGACTGAACAGTTCGATGACCATAGTGCTGGCACTGCGATTTACTTTGTTCCAAAGCAAAAAGAGATCTTGGATTTGAGACTCTGCAAAGCCTACACCTAGCTCTTGGATTGTCTTGGCATAAGCAAAGCTTGATGCTAACGATTGCGGGTCAGCCTCTATGGGGGAGATGATATAGTCCATCATAATGGATAGCTCCATCATAGCACTGGTAGCTACATGACCAGGAAAGTCGAATATGACGAGTTGGGGAGCTGTCGGTGCTTTACTCAAGTATTGCTCTGTATTGCTTATCGCCTGCTCTAGATTGCTTCGGATAATCTGGTAAGACTTCTTCCCATATTGGGCAAGTCGCTCGTGGAGTGCCTTCCCTATGTCTGGAGAGGTTCCAATAAGATCTCTGTCACGCTCTCGGAGCTTGAAAAATGACTCCTGAGTGCCATCGCAGTCCACTACGACAAGAGGGATGTCCTTCTCGTAGTATAAAATAGATGCTAGCACTTCGGCTAGCGTACTCTTACCGACTCCTCCCTTTTGTGAAGCGAAGCCTAAGTAAAGCGGGCGGTTGTTTGATCTGTCCATATCGTTCTTTGGTTACTACTGGTGTTATAAGCCTATGGGGCGATTATTTCTCTCTAAATCTGACTCAAGAGTTAGGTCTCAACTTTACTCTTGACTTAACTCAAGAGTTAGGTCTTGACTCAGCTCAAAATTGACTTAGCTCAAGAGCTAGGTTTTGACTCAACTCAAAATTGACTTAGCTCAAGAGTTAGGTTTTGACTCAACTCAAAATTGACTCAGCTCAAGAGTTAGGTTTTGACTCAACTCAAAATTGACTCAGCTCAAGAATTAGGTTTTGACTCAACTCAAAATTGACTCAGTTCAAGAGTTAGGTTTTGACTCAACTCAAAATTGACTCAGTTCAAGAGTTAGGTTTTGACTTAGCTCAAGATTGACTTAGCTCAAGAGTTAGGTTTTGACTTAGCTCAAAATTGACTTAGCTCAAGAGTTAGGTTTTGACTTAACTCAAGATTGACTTAACTTATGACTGAGTTTGGTTGCAAAATAACTAGCTCTTAACCTAAGTCTCAACCTCTAGTGAAGCATGAGGAAAAGGAGTGAAATCACAGGAATGTCGTTTATAGTGAATTAGTTACAAGGTCGCTGTAACTTTGCAGGCAGATAGAAGTCGTGGAGCTTTTCTCCCCGAAGTAGACACCCCCGAGGGGTGGATACTTCATCGTATCACTTGTTGATATTGGCAAGGTGTGTCTTTGTACCACAAATTGCCATTTGTACCACAAAGACCCTTGCCCCGAAGGGGAGATGAATCACTCCAAAGTCGTGATTAGGATGCAATGAAAATGACGAAACAAAAGAAGCCTGATGGCAGATGTGCCACCTGCCCACGATGGGACAGATGGCACATCAGGATACCTAATTTCGAAGACCAGCAGACACTTATCAGGCTCTATCAAAAGTCGAGAGCAAAGACGAAGAGCGATTTTGTCCGAACAAGACTTTTGGGTGAAGCCTTTAAGGTCATCACGGAAGATTCTTCAAAGAAGCCTTACTTGGATAAACTCTCCGAAATAGTCGCCATAATGAATAAGATAGGCGTGCTGTACAACGAAGCCGTGAAAGCCCTCAATACTTATCATTCTGTTGCCACTGCTCAACGAATGCTGGGCAAACTTGAGACCTATTCCCAAGTTCTCATCAGACTGCAACAGCAAGCCGTGCAATTGACAGAATTGTTTGAGAGATGACAAGACTGAATGCTGATAAATCATAATTTAGAGGCGATGGCAAAGCAACTCTACGATTACTGGTTTGTGCAGTTCGATTTCCCCGATGAGAATGGCAGGCCCTACAAGTCTAGCGGAGGCAAGATGGTGTGGAATGAGACGTTGAAGCAACTCATTCCTGAAGGATGGAATGATTGCGTGTTGGGGGACTATATTGGGCGCATTACTAACGGCTTAAATCCACGAAAAAACTTCGTATTGGGAAGTGGAAGCAACTATTATGTTACAATCCGAAGTTTGATAGGTACAACTATTGATTGGAATAATTGTGATAGATGTGATGATGAAGCTTTGGCTAAAATAAATTCACGCTCACAATTACAAGTTGGTGACATTATCTTTAGTGCCATAGGAACTATTGGGCGTACATATTATATTCTTGAAGAACCAACTAATTGGAATATTAGCGAAACATCTTTTACCCTTAGGGCTAAAGAAAATATACCCAATGAATTCTTTTATGGAATGTTACGTTCCCAAGAAATACAGATAAAAGCAGATAAAGCGGCTATGGGCAGTACTTTAAGATGTTTGGTTATGGATTCTCTATGTTCATTACAATATATCAAGATTCCAGAGACAATAATGCAGTTTTTTTCAGCGAAGGTTTCCGCATTGTATAAGCAAATACATCGAAACAATAAAGAAATCGCAGAGCTAACTAAGCTGCGCGACGAGTTGTTGCCACTCCTGATGAATGGTCAAGTGTCGGTAAATTATGATTTATCGCACGATTAAGTTCAATCTTACGATCAATATCGAATAACAATTGCCCTATTCGCTTTTGCTCTGCCAGAGAAGGTAACCATACGATGCATTCTTTAATTTTATCAGGAGAAGTATGTCTGATTTTCGTTTGTTGGGCTGCAGCAGCTAGTTGTTGCTTAACCATATTGGAGGAAATGAGATAATAGGCAAACTCCTTATTAATCAGTTCCTCGTTACAAATAATCTTGGCTATATCCTGACTTTGAATATACTTCCCGCTTTCAGGGATCCATGCGGTAGATCCCAAGAGTCCTATAGCTTGTTCTGTTAGAGGGGTTATCAAATCCCCCTTTTCAAGAAGAAACTCATCCCTGAATTCTCCTTGATAAAATAGATCATCCTTAGAATTGTTGATCTTAAAGCAATTATTGCGATAGTCAAAGTTACCACAGGTCAATCGAATATACTTGCCGTTAGTCGCATAAAACGCTCCTTTTAGGCTTGTGCCTCTTGTTACATCTATTACATCTCCGAGCTTGTATTTTTCCATTTCTTCCTTTATTTGTTTTATAGGTCATATTTCGATCTGTGAATTGCAATTCACAAAAGAAGAGAGCCGCCTTTGAAAATAGCATTTCGGGAATTGCAATTACTGGAAAGGCGACTTAGTCACTTCTAAACGGCTAAGATAAATGACTAAGATAAAGCCCGTACATACTTTTGATTTCTACTGTTGGGCTTTTCAGGTATTGTCATTTCAAGAAATCCATTCTCTATCAATGGGTCGATATATCGACTTTTGGTGTTATTACGGTGCTTTAGCCCCAAGTGCGCCATAATCTCCGTGAGACTTTTGGGGCGCTCACAGAAAGCCAATACCTCGTTCATTGTTTCTGTTGACTTAGTCGCTGACTTAGTCACTTTTTCTCCGTCAGTGACTAAGTTAAGTGACAAAGATGGTTGCACCATCACTTCGAAAGCTGTAATTTTACCTACATTGAAGATTGGTTCTGGATTTCCGTTTTCTCTTAGCATGGTTTTGACACGCTGAATGCCTCGGTTGAACATATTAACGTATTTCATTCCACGCATAGCTTCTGCGATGATAGGGTTTCGATAATCGTTGACTGTAGGAAAGTTTTCGGGACGAGCTTCTCCATACAAGCCTCCCGCGTTGAGAATTTCAATCCGATTACTGAACAGGTATATTCTGATAGGCATATTAGACTGATAGTCACGGTGCATACAGGCGTTCATCAGCAACTCCCGAAGAGCTAACTCAGGGTAGTTGAACACAATCTGTTCTCTCAGCATACTCACAGGCATCGGACGTGCTGTGACGATTGCATCTTTCACAAAGCTTTCCAGCTTAGGCAGTATTGAAAACAGACTGCCACGAATCTGCCTTTCGTTAAGAATTTCACTTCCTGTGTCTTCTCCTGCGAAATGCACATATTGAACATAACAACCATGCAGGAAGAAAGAGGCAT